>DATKLI010000119.1:0-33629 GCA_035542455.1 Thermoanaerobaculaceae bacterium | reverse complement strand
GGGCGGTGGGGGCGCTCGCGCGCGCCGTCCCGCCGCCGGGGCCGGGCCACCCGGCGTTCCGCCGTGCGCTCGCCGGCGGATCGCTGCTCGGCCTGGCGTTTCTCGCCGGTGAGCCGGTGACCGCGGCGCTGGGAGCGCTCTCCTGGGCCGTCGTCGCACTGTGGACGTGGCGGCCGCGCCCGCTCCCAGCGGTCGCCGTTGCGGCGGCGGCCGCAGCGCTCCTCGCCGCGCCGGTCCTCGTCCCTCTCCTCGCGGTCTACCCGGACACGGTTCGCGGCGGACTTGCCGCGGCTCGCGGTGCTCTCGGCGCCGACGCGCTGGCGCCGCGACGGTTCCTCGAGCTGGTTTTCCCCAACCTGTTGGGGTCGCCGCTCGGCGACGGGACCTCCGGCTTCTGGGCCCGCCCCTCGTTCCCGTGGCAGCGGTACTACCCGGTCATCTTCGTCGGCGCGCTCCCGATACTGTGTCTCCCGGCGGCGTGGCGGCGACGGCGCGACCTCGCACCGTGGTGGGTGCTCGCCGCAGCCGGCACCGCGGGAGCGCTCGTGCTGGCGCCGCACGGGATCGCGGTCGCCGCCCAGGATCTGCCGGTCCTCGGGTCGGTGCGGTACGCGATCAAGTTCCTCGTGCTGCCGGTCCTCGCGCTCACCCCGCTGGTCGCGGAGGGGTGGGCCGCGCTTGTCGGTTCGTGGCGTTCGGGAGCGAGGCGCTACGTGCGGGCCGTGGCGCTCGCCACCGTTGTGCTCGCCGCCATGGTGCTCTTCCCCTCCGCGCTCCTGCGCCCCGCGCTCGCGGCGCTGTACCCGGCGTCGCGCCCCGGACTGGCGGCCGTCACCAACGCGAGACTCGCGAGCGACGCGGCCTGCGACTGCCTGGCGCTCGCGCTGCCCGCCGCTGCGGCAGCCGTGCTGGGTCCCTCTTCGGTCGGCGTTACCGCCGTGGCGCTGGCGGCGAACCTCGCGGGGGGTTCGGGCGTGCTGCTGTTCGACCGGAGCGCGCGCTGGGCCGCGCCTCCGCAGGTCCGAAATGTGCTGCCGGCCGCGCCCGTCATCGCGGTCCTGGAGGCTCCCGAGCCACACGGGTTCCTCGCGTCGCCGCTCGATCGCTTCTGGATCAAGCACGAGGCGCTTGTGCCGGAGTCCGGCACCCGGTGGGGCGTTCGCTACGTCCTCGCTCGGGGACCGGACGGCCTCGAGCCGCTGCGGCAGGAGCTGCTGGCTGCCGCCACGGCGCAGATGACCGTCGCGGAGAGGGGGCGCGTCGCACGCGCCCTGGGAGCCAACGCCGTCATCGCCCTCGACCCGATCGCGGGGTGGCGGGGCGCCAGGGTCGGGGCGCTCTGGGTCGGGGCGCTCGACGCGCCGTCACCTCATGCGTACCTCGCTCGCCGCCTCTTGCCCGCCGAGGGAATGCTCGCCGCCGCGACAACCATGGCGTCCGACGGCTTTCGGCCCGGCGAGGACGTCGTCGTGCTCGGACGCGGGGGAGCTCGCCCTTCGGGCCAGGGCTCGGTCGCGACCTCGCAGGGGCCGCCCCACCGCCAGCTCTTCGACGTGACCGCCGACGCGCCCGCCGTCCTCGTCGTCCAGCAGAGCTTCATGACGTGCTGGCGAGCGACGGTGGACGGCCGCCCGACACCGACCGAGCCGGTCAACGGCGCCGCGACGGGGGTCCGCGTCCCGGCCGGGACGCACCGCGTCGACCTTTTCATCGACCCGTGGCCGTACCGGGCGGGGGCCGTGGGCCCGCTCGTGCTCGGCCTGGTCGCCGCTCTTACTCGGAGGCGGGGGTCATCGCGGGGCCCTGCGGGCGCCAGCAGTGCCGGGGGGCATAACACCCCGGCCACGGCACCGGCGCCGTGACGGTGAACGACGCGACCTCGCAGGCGTAGTCGTACGCCAGGCCGCCCTTCGCGTGGACGGCCGCGTCGACCACGTAGTGGCCGGGCGCCAGCTCCAGCCGCGGGAACTCGAGCGTGATCGTGCCCGCCCCGGCGAGCCGCTCGGCGCGCCAGCCGTCGAGGTCGGTGTTCGTGCCGAACACGTGGGAGCCGTCCTCGCGGTGGATCGCGACGCCGAACACGAAGTCGTCCTGGGGGACGCGCACCGAGTAGGCGATGCGGATCGCCGCGGCCTCGCCGCTCATCACGAGACGGACCGGTGTTCCCGCGCCGGTGACCAGCTCCACGCTCTCGAGCGTCACGGCGCCGTTCCCCCAGCGCCTAGGGGTCCCCACCGCCGCCGCGGCGCCGGCCTCGTCGCTCGCGACGTCGGAGCGGTAGCGGGCGACGGCCGCGCCGGCCGGCCCGACGAGGACCGGCGAGCCGCTCTTCAGGTACATGGCCCGCTGCGCGAGCTGCTCGACGAGACCGAGGTCGTGGCTGACGAGCAGGATCGCCGTCCCGCCTCGCTGGAGCCTGGCGATCCGGTCGAGGCACCGGTGCGCGAACGCCTCGTCCCCCACCGCCAGGATCTCGTCCACGACGAGGACGTCCGGCTCGACCGCCACGGCCACCGCGAACCCGAGCCTCACGTACATCCCCGAGGAGTACGTCTTGACGGGCTGGTCGATGAACTGGCCGATCCCCGAGAACTCGACGATCTCGTCCAGGCGCTCGAGCACCTCGGAGCGCGAGAGGCCCAACATCATGCCGTTCACGAGCGCGTTGTCCCTCCCGGAGATCTCCGGGTGGAACCCTGCGCCCAGCTCGATGAGCGCCGTCACCCGGCCCGCCACCTCGACGCTCCCGAGCGTAGGCCTGAGGATCCCGGCGACGAGCTTGAGCAACGTCGACTTCCCGGATCCGTTCGGGCCGATCACGCCGAAGGTCTCACCGGGGCCGATCTCGAGGTCCACGCCCGAAAGCGCCAGGAACCCGCCGCTCTCCTCGCGCAGCCGCCAGAGGTCGCCCCGAAGCAGAGCGCCCTTGAGCGAGTGCAGCCGGCCTCGTTTCGTAAGCGGCGGGTAGCGCTTCGAGACGCCCGCGAGCCGGATCGCCGGACGTGCGCTCACACCGTCTCCGCGATCGTCTCGCGCAGGCGGGAGAAGATCCAGCTCCCGACCAGCCAGAACACGGCCGCGACCCCGATCGCCCAAGCCCATTCCGCGAGCGAGGGGAGCCGCCCGAGCAGCACGACGTCCCGATACAGCACGATCAGCGGCGTCGCGGGGTTCGCCTGGATCGCCCTCCTGAGGAGCGGGATGCGGATCATCTCGAGCGGATAGATGATCGGCGTCGCGAAGAAGAAGATGTTCAGGAGGTTGTGGAGCAGATCCTTGAGGTCCTTGAAGTGCACGGCGAGCGCCGCGACGGCGAGCGCGAGCCCGCTCACGGCCACGAGCCAGATGGCGAGCACCGCAGGCAGGAGCAGGACCGTCACGGGGAAGCGCATGATCCCGCCCACGGCGGCGGCCGCGACCGCCGCCAGGAGGATCGGCAGCGCGAGCAGGTGATGGACAAAGTGGGAGAGGATCGTCACCGCCGGGAACACCTCGGGCGGGCACACGACCTTCCGGAGGAGGGGGCCGTTGTCGCTCAGGACGACGGCGGCGTCCAGGAGCGCGCCCGAGACGAACGCCCACGGGAGGAGGCCGGAGAACAGGAACAGCGGGAACGGCGTGTCGCTCGCCACCCGTGCCGGGATGACCCACGTAAACACGACGGTGTACACCGCGAGCAGCAGCAGCGGGTTGAGAAGCGACCATAGGTAGCCGAGGAACGTCCCGCGGTACCTCGCCTTGAGGTCGCGGGCCACCAGCACCGCGAGCAGTGCACGGTTGCGGTAGAGCGAGGGGAGGACCCCCGCGTTCGCGCTCGCCTCCCTCACCGGCTGCCCCCGCTCCGGTGTTCCCGCTCAACGACGGCGTCGTAGTCCTCGATCCTCCCGTTGTGGATCCAGTGGTTCCGCAACGCGTGGCGGATGTTGCCGTCCTCGTCGAACTCGATCGGCCCGGTCACGCCGGCGGCCCCCGTGAGTGCGTGCAGGTGCCGCGCGATCTCGGCGCCGGAGCGCGCCTGCAGGCCTCGAGCGGCCGCAAGCAGGGCGAGCGCCGCGTCGTACCCGTGCGCGGCGTAGATGTCCGGCGCCAGGTTGTACGCGGCCTGGTAGCGCCGGACGAACGAGCGCACCGGCTCGGCGCGCGAGGCGGTGTCGAGGCTCGCCCGGGGGAAGAACACCCCCTCCGCGAGCGACGCGGCGCGCGCGAGGAGGGAGCCCGCGGAGAACGCGGACGTCGTGCACACGGTCCCCCGGTACCCGACGCTCCGGAGCAGGCGAAGCGCCCCGAGGATCGCCTCGCCGTAGCCGCAGATGTAGGCGCCGTCCGGGGCGTTCGCTCCCAACATCCCTCGCACCTGCGCCTGCCATCCGGCCTCGTCGAGGCGGACGGACCCCGCGACGCGCCCGCCGCGGCTGTCGAGCTCGCGGACGAAGACCGGGAGGAGCCCGCGCGTGTAGTCGTTGTCTTCCTGCAGCACCAGCACCGTGCGGGCACCGCGCACGAGGACCAGGAAGTCAGCGGCCTTGACGCCCTCGAGCTCGTCCGACGGGTACACCCGGAAGAACAGGCGCGTCCTGCGCGCGAGGTCTGGCGCCGAGGCCGACGGCGAGAGCAGCACCATCCCAACACGGTCGGCGACCGGAATCAGCGCCTTCGCCTCGGCCGTGGTGACCCCTCCGATCACGGCGACCGCCCCGCTCTCAGAGAGCGCCTCGGCCGCGCTCGCGGCCCGCACGGGGTCGGAGGCGGAGTCGCGGTACAGCACCTCGAGGCCGGCCGGCGCCGTGCCGCCGGCGGCGGCGTCGTCGAACGCGAGCCTGACGCCGCTCTTCACCGACGCGCCGTAGACCGCGGCGTCGCCCGTCTCGGGCAGCACGACGCCGATCCGCAGGGGTGGGTTGCAGCCGCTGACTGCGGCCAGCAGCGCCAGTGCGGCAGCACGCCGCATCGTCGGGCTCCTCTCACCGCCACGTCTACGAGCGCAACGGCCCGCACACCTAGGCGTGAGCCGAGGGTAGAGAGAACGGTTGTCGCCGTCAACCGGGGAAGGTACCATCTCTCCGATGCGTCGGCCCTCCCCCCGAGAGCTTGCTCTCCTGGCGATCCTGGCGGCCACTCTCGCGGCGTGCGACCGGCGCGCGTTTGACTCCGAGTGCGATCTGGTCGTTCTCAACGAGACCCAGTGCTCGGTGGCGATCTACGTGGACGGCCGCGAGGCGATGGCGGTGCGCTCCGGGACCGAGCGCGCATTCACCGACATCGGGCCGGGACGCCACGTCCTCGAGGCGCTGGACTCCGCCGGCAGGCTCGTCCAGCGCCGCACGGTCGAGCTCGCGACGGGCGAGGACTTCTACTGGACGCTCGAGAGCTGCTAGACCCACTCGTCGCGGCGAGCGCGCACAAGGCGAAGCGCCATCCGCGGGCGGGTCGCGCCCGCGGTGAGGACGCCTCAGACAAGGGCTGGCTCTACAGGAGCTCCCCGCGTCCCTTCGCCCGGAGCGTCTCGACCAGCTCCTTGACGCGCTGGACCTGGTCCCTCGGCACCACCAACACCGCGTCCCTCGTCGCGACGACCACCAGATCCCGCACGCCGACCGTGGCGACGAGCGGTCCGTCCGAGACCAGCACCGACCCCCCGCTGTCGAGCGCGAGCACGTCACCCAGCGAGACGCCGCATTCGGACCGCGGCATCGCCTCGGCGAGCCCCGCCCACGACCCGACGTCGGACCACGCGAAATCGACCTCGATCGCCCACACAGGGGCCGCCTTCTCCATCACGCCGAAGTCGACCGAGACCTTCTCCAGCGACGGGTAGTGCCGCCGCAGCGCTTCGGTCTCCCCGAGCGACTCGGACGCCGACGCGAGCTCGTCGAGGCCGTTCGCCAGGCGCGGAAGGTGGGCACGGAACGCCTCGACGATCGTCTGCACCCGCCAGGCGAACATCCCGGAGTTCCAGTAGAAGCCGCCGGCCTCCAGGAACGCCTCGGCCGTGGCGCGGTCCGGCTTCTCGACGAAGCGCCTGACCTCGCGGACCCGATGCGCGCCCGCGGTCCCGACGGCCTCGCCAACCTCGAGATACCCGAACCCCGTCTCGGGGCGCGTGGGGCGCACGCCGAGCGTCACGAGGCCGCCGCGCGCGAACGCCGTCGCCGCCGCGGCCGCGAGCGCGGACCGCAGCGCCGCACCGTCCGGGATCAGGTGGTCCGCCGGGACGACGACCATCACGGCTCCGGGCGACGTTCGCGCCAGCCGCCACGCCGCCCACCCGACGCACGCCGCCGTGTCGCGGCCCTCGGGCTCGGCGAGCACGTTGGCCGGCGGGATCCCTCCGACCTCGGCACGCACCGCATCCGCGACATCGAGCGAGGTCACGACGAGCGTTCGCTCGGGCGCCACGAGCGGCGCCAGGCGCTCGACCGTCGCCGCGAGAAGCGAGCGGCCCTGCGCGAACGGCAGCAGCTGCTTCGGCCGCGAGCGGCGGGAGAGCGGCCAGAACCGCGTGCCCGCTCCCCCCGCCATCACGACGGCAAAGAGCGGCGCGCCATCAGCCGATGAGGTCATACAACCCCCGCAGGTCCGCGACCCTCACGTACCCGTCGTCGAAGATCCCGGACCGGTCCACGAGCACGGCACGCATTCCGGCGCTCTCCGCGCCGCGGTAATCGTCGAGCGGCGAGTCGCCGACGTGCACGCACCGCGCGGGAGTCACGCCGAGCCGCGCCGCCGCTCTCATGAAGATCTCCACACCCGGCTTCTCGACACCCTCGAGCGCCGAGATCAGGATCTCGTCGAAGAACGCGGAGAGCTCCAGGCGGGCCAGGAGCGCCGGCAACCGGGAGTCCCAGTTCGACACCACTGCGAGGCGCTTCTCGAGCGCCTTCAGCCGCGCGAGCACCTCGGGGACCTCCGGGAAGACGTGCCACAGCGCCGGGTCCGCGAACGCGTCCATGAGCTCTCGCAGCGCCTGCTCCCACTGCGCCGGATGCCCCAGCTCTCCGAGCACTCGCCGGACGAACTCGCCCCACCACTCCCACTCGTTCCCCTTGAACCGATGGTAGCGGTCGAGCCCCCGCGGGTGGAGTTGCGTGAGCTCCGACCACACCCGGCGAAACACCGGCGCGACCTCCTCCGCCGACACGGGTCCGCCGAGGCGGGAGAGCACCCTCGCGTAGATCTCGGCCACGCTCGGCCGGCACTCGAACAGCGTGCCGCCGACGTCGAACAGGATCGCCTGCGGGGAATCGCCCTGTGCCACCTGAGGTTGCCTCCCTCGTCGGCCCGAAGCGCTATTCTACGCGCGACGACGAAAGTGGGAGGGTGCATGCCCGTCACCTGCAAGCGCTGCGGCCAGACCGGCGATGCCCTGGCACAGCCCCCGATCCCCAGCGCGCTGGGCGCCGAAATCCAGGCCAGCATCTGTCAGGCGTGCTGGCGCGAGTGGCTCCGCACCCAGGTGATCCTGATCAACGAGTACCGCCTCAACCTGATGGACCCCCAGGCGCGACAGGTGCTCGAGGGACAGATGCTCTCCTTCCTCAACCTCTCGCCCGGCAAACCGGCGTGACACCGCTCGCAGACCTGGCCCGCTCGATGTTCGCCGCCGCGGTCGCGGCGGTCTCGCCGGACGCGCTCCTCCGCCGAGTCCGATTCGACCGCAGCGGCATCGAGGTCGAAGGCCACGGCCTCCATCCGCGCGGGAGGCTCCACGTCGTGGCACTCGGCAAGGCGGCTCCCGGACTGGCCGCGGCGTTCCTCCACCGCGCGCAGCGCCCGCCGGACTCTGTCTTCCTCCTCGCGCCCGACGGCGCTCCGACTCCGCCCTCCGTGCTGCCGTTCACGCGCTTCGCCGCGCACCCGGCACCCGACCGCCGCGGCGCCGCCGCGACGCTCGCGCTCATCGACGCCCTCGCCCGTGCAGAGGCCGACGACGGAGTGGTGGTCCTGGTCTCTGGCGGGGGCTCGGCGCTCCTGGCGCAGCCGCTCCCCGGAATCGAGCTCGAGGAGGCGTCCGCGCTCACGTCCGCGCTCCTGACCGCCGGCATCCCGATCGAGGACCTCAACGCCGTCCGCAAGCACGTCTTCGCCGCTGCAGGCGGTCGTCTCGCCCTCGCGTGCCGGGCGCCGATCCTCACGCTCGTACTCTCCGACGTCCCGGGGGACGACGTCGCGACCGTGTCGTCCGGACCCACCGTCGCCGACCGGACGACGTTCGCGGACGCCCTCGAGGTCGTCGAGCGGGCGGGCCTCGGGCGCTCCTTCCCCGGCGTCGTGCGGTCTCTCGCCGCGGGTGCGCGCGGCGCCTCGACCGAGTCGCCGAAGGCGGGAGACCCTCGCCTCGCGCACGTCGAAACCTACCTGCTCGGGTCGAGCGCCGATGCGCTGGCGGCGGCGGCGGACGCCGCGCACGGCGCCGGGCTCAGACCGTGCACGCTCACCCGCCGTCTCCGAGGCGAAGCTCGCTCCGCCGGCACCGTGCTCGGAGCCCTCGCCGCAGGGCTCGCGCCGGGGGACGCAACCGCCGTGCTCCTCGCGGGCGAGACCACGGTCGCGGTGCGCGGGAGCGGTCGGGGCGGCCGCAACCTCGAACTCGCGCTGGCGGCGGCCCTCGCCCTCGCCGACGTGCCCGAGCGCTGCGTCCTCGCGGCCGGGAGCGACGGGATCGACGGCGTCTCGCCTGCGGCAGGAGCGGTGGTCGACGGCGCGACGCTCGCCCGCGCCGCGGGCCGGGGGCGCGACGCCACCGCCGCGCTCGCGGCCAACGACGCGTGGGGGTTCTTCGAGGGGCTGCCGGAGGCGATCGTCACCGGACCGACCGGCACCAACGTCGCCGACCTGGCGTTCGTGCTCGCGGCCGGCGCGCCGTCGGAGTTCCTGCCGGCGACCCGGGCCGTCGCCCGCCGCGTCCCCGGCCCTGCGGGCGGCGCGTTCCGCCGGCGGGGACGGCCGGGTGCGTGAGCCGGACGCGTTTGCGCCCGCCTTCGCTAAACTGCCCAGGATGATCCTGCACCCGCACCCCCGGGGGTGTGTCGCGGTCCTGCAGTCCGCGCACGCGTTCGTCGCGTTCCAGATCGCGGAGCACTGGGGGAACCGTCTCACGCCGCGCCCGGCGCCGCGACCGGAGGTCCTCGCCGCCGTGCTGTTGCACGACGCCGGCTGGGACGGCCGCGAGCTCCCTCGGCTCGATCCGACCGGCCGCCCGGTCGCGTTCGACACCGTGCCGTCCGGAGAGCACGAGGCGATCTGGGCCTCGGCGGTCGAGCGTGCGGCGTCGGTCGGCGGCTACGCCCGCTACCTCGTGTCGTACCACGTGTCGTCGCTCGCGGCGATGGACGGTGCGGGGAAGCACGACGAGTTCCTCTCGGTCCAGCAGGGGCTGCGTGAGCGGCTGCGCGCCGAGCTCGACGCCGACCCCCGCTACCACGCGGCGTTCGCCGGCGGCGCGGACGAGGTCAACCGTGCCGTGGTGCGCCTCTCGGACGCACTCGCGGTGCACCTGGCCCGCGGCGCCGAGGCCAACGCAGTGTTTCCCGGCGTTCCGCGCCGAGGAGGCTCGGCGCCGCTCGCCGTGCGGAAGGCAGGGGAGCGGACCTACAGGCTGCGCCCGTGGCCGCTGGTCGGGCGCCGTCTCGTGCTCACCACGGAGGGGCGATTGGTCCCCGCCGGCACGTTCCCCGACGACGCCGCGGCCCGCGCCGCCTGGGAGCACGCACCGACCGTGCGGCTGAGCTGGACCCTGCTCGCTCCCGGCGCGCAAGCCGATTGACACGTCCGCGCCCGGGGTGTAGAAAGGTTGGCCCCGTCGCCGGGGACGAGGTCCGTGCTCCGCAGTAGCTCAATGGTAGAGCATCCGGCTGTTAACCGGAGGGTTGGGGGTTCGAGCCCCTCCTGCGGAGCCACTCTCTCCCGACCTGCAGCACGCGTGCGACGTGGCTTGCGCCTCGGGAGCACCCGCTAGGCCACCACCATCTCGTCGGCGGCCGCGACCCGACCGGCGCGGCTCACGAGCCGAGCCGCGGGCCTGCCGAGAGCGACGACCGAGCCGTCCGCCCCGACCCGCAGCGCTCCGCCCGTCGGGATCCCGTACCCCACTGCGTCCCCGGCGAGCCCGAGCAGCACCCGCAGCTCCTGCCAGTCGTCGGCCTCGGCGTGCGTGTCGCACACGATCGGAGCGAGCCCCAGACACGGAAACGGCTCCGCGCTCGCGTCGTCGTCGGGGTCGCTCCACCGGACCCACTGCCGCGCCAGCATGATGCTCCCCGCCGAGAGCCCGAAGAACGGCTTGCCTCCCCGGCGGAGGCGCGCAAGAAACGGAGGCAGGTCGTGGCGCTCGAGGTGCGCCATCCCGGCCTCGACGTCCCCCCCGCTGACGAAGACGATGTCCGACACCTCCAGGATCCTCCGCGCCTCCGCGGCGTCGGCGCGCGGCGACGCGAGCCGCGCGAGCCTCACGTCGCCGGCCCCGGCTCCCTGGAAGATCGCCGTCAGCCAGCGGAAGAAACCGCGGTCGTCGTCGCTCGCGACCCCGATGTACGCGATCGACGGCCTCGGCGATCCCGCCTGAGCGAACGCCGCCTCCAGCAGCGGATTGGGGCCCTTGCGGACGCGGCGGTCGCCCCCCGCGATGAGGTGCACCGGCTTGACCGTACGCGTCACCGGCGCACCCGTGTCGGCGGCTGCGACCCCTTCGCGGTCACCACGCCGAGACCTCCCGCAACGCCTGGAGCACGCCCTCGATCTCCGCGTGCGTGTTGAACACGTGCGTCGAAACCCTCACCGTCCCCTCCAGGTTCAGCCGGTCGTGGAGGATGTGCGCGCAGTGGAACCCGCCGCTCACCAGGATCCCGTACCGGTCGCACAGGAGGCGGGCGAGAGGGTCGGGCGCCAGCCCGGGGACACCGAGCGTGAACGACGCCAGCCCGATGCGGCGTTCCAGCGGTGCCGAGCCGGCCACGATCCGCGCGCCGCGGATCGCGCGCAGCCCCTCGACGAGGTGGCGCCCCAGCGCGAGCGAGTGCTCGTGCACCGTCTCCATGCCGAGCTCCCGGAGGTACCGGACCGCCGCGGCGAGCCCGATCGCACCCTCGATGCTCGGCGTCCCGGCCTCGAACCGCAACGGCACGTCGTGGACCTCGAACCCCTCGTCGCGGTGGCGCCGCACCATCCCCCCGCCGGTCTGGTAGAGCGCGAGCTCGGCGAGGCGCTCGCGCTTTCCGTACAGGACGCCGATCCCCGAGGGACCCAGCATCTTGTGGCCGGAGAGCACCAGGAAGTCGCAGTCGAGCGCCCGCACGTCAATCGGGACGTGACTGGCGCTCTGCGACGCGTCCACCAGCAGCGGGACGCCGCGGCGGCGCGCGCTCGCGACCCACTCCTCGACCGGGGCCACGACGCCCGCAACGTTCGACACCTGCGCCAGCGCGAGCAGCCTGGTGCGCTCCGACACCGCCGACGTCACCTCGTCGTAGCGCGGGAGGCCGTCGTCGCCGAGAGCGACCGGCACGACGCGCGCCCGCACCCGCCACGGCAGGAAGTTCGAGTGGTGTTCGAGGGCGGTGAGCACGATCTCGTCGTCGGCCCCGAGGCCGAGCCCCGCGGCGACGAGGTTGATCCCCTCCGTCGCGTTGCGGGTGAACACGATCTCCGCCGGCGACGCGTTCAGGAACGAGGCGACCTCCTGCCGGGCCGCGTCGTGGGCGGCCGTCGCCTCGTCCGCGAGCGCGTGCACGCCCCTGTGGACGTTGGCGGTAAGCTCGCGGTACACGCGGGTGACCGCGTCGATCACGCACTGCGGCTTCGGGGAGGTCGAGGCGCTGTCGAGGTAGACGATCCTGCGGCCGTCGATCTCGCGCTCGAGCAGCGGAAAGTCCGCCCGCGTTCGTGCAAGCGGTTCCAGCCACGGCGCCGCCGTTGCCGTCACGCGAACAGCTCCTCGGGGTTCCAGTCGAACGTCGTCCCGGCCAGGCGGAACTTCCCCGACTGCTCCGGCGCCAGCGTCGCCTCGCGACGCACGGCGACGTCCGCGTCGGCCCCGTAAACGCCTCGGAGGAGAGCGGGGACCGACTCGGCCACGTCGCCGCCGTCGTGCGGCTCCGCCACGTAGCGGAAGAGGTAGCGGTGCCGGTCGTGCTGCTCGATCCGGTGCGCGAGCAGGCTCTCCACGCCGGCGAGCGCGTCGTCGAGCCGCTTCACGGAGACGGCGCGCCCGCCGCCGTCGAACGTGACGTCACGGACGCGTCCCTCGATGGCGGCGACGGTGAGCCCCTGAGCCCGCCCGCATGCGCACGGCGGCCCCTCGTGGAGGCGGGCGAGGTCGCCGACGTCGAATCGCACGAGCGTGAACCACGGGTTGTCGAGGGTGGTGACGAGGATCCGCCCCACGGTCGGATCGCCGCGCGCGCCGCTCAGCGGCTGGATCTCGGCGTGGCACGTCGCGGTGTTCTCGTGGAACAGTCCCTCCTCGCACCGCGTGAACACGTGCCCGGTCTCGGTCGATCCGTACGAGCTCACGAGCGGCACCCCGGGGAACGCGCGGGCGATCTGGCGGGTGTGAACGCGCGACGGAAACTCGTACGTGAGCACGATGCACTGCGGCTGGCGCAGCGGCACGCCCTCGACCGCGCACCAGCGAGCCAGTATCGCCAGGTACGCCGGGTCCGCCTCGATCACCTCGGCGCCGAACTCGCCGAGTTCCTCCGCCATCCGCTGGAGCTCGGAGCGGTCCCATGCGGTCGGGTCGAACTCCTGGTTCAGGAAGAGGAGGTTGCCGACCATCCTCTCCTCCATCGGCACGCGGCCGACGTGGCAGAGGTTTCCCGCGCACACGGGCGACGTGAGCACCGCCTCGCGGTGCTCTCCGGCGAAGACGCGGCCGAGCACGCGGTGAAGCCGCGACGCCTCACGCTCGGACCTGTCCCACCACCGCTGGTGCCAAACGATCGCGACCCGGTCGGCCGCCGTGCCGCTGGTGGCGACCAGCTCGATCTCCCCCGACGAGAACCCCTCTCCGATCCGGTAGCTCTCGTGGGCGAACCCGTGCGGGACGTGCGTGCGCAGGTCCCGCTTGGAGAGCACGGGGAGCGCGGTGAGGCGCTCGGAGAGGGTCCGGGACGGACCCGGATCGATCGATCTCCAGCGCCGGTAGAACGGCACCGAGGTCAGGGCCTGGTCGAGTGCGGTGGTGCACCGGGCGGTCGAGGTGTCGGGCATGCGCGGTTCGGTCTTCCTCGTCGGGCTCCGTGGGGCGTTTCCGCCGTCGCGGGTCGCGGGCGACGGCTGCCATCTTACAGAGGTACGGGTGATCGGGCGGCAAGGTTCGGCGGCCGGGTCCGATCACCCACGCACGACAACACACGATGCCGGCGCGCGATTCCGCCGCCGGACCGGGCTCACCGGAGCGCCGCGATGAGGGCGGTCAGCGCCGCGCCGACCGCCGCCCCGGCCAGAAACCATCCCACCCGAACCCACCAATTCGGCGGGGCGGGCGTTGCCTTCGGCGACGCCGTCACCTCGGAGAGCGCGAACGCGACGTCGAGCGCCGATTGAAGGCGCTGGTCGGGCTCCTTCTCGAGGCAGCGCCGGATCACGCGGGCGAGCGCGACGGGGGCCTTCCCCGCTCGGGGCTCGAGCGGGAGCGGCTCGGCGTTGAGGATCGCGCCCATCGTCTCGCCCACCGTGAGGCGCCCGAACGGCCGGTCGCACGTCAGCATCTCGTGCAGCAGCACACCGAGCCCGAAGATGTCGGTGCGGGCGTCGGCCGGAAGCCCCATGATCTGCTCGGGCGCCATGTATACGACGGTGCCGATCAGGGTCTCGGGCTCGTGGTGCGGCTCGGCACCGGGCGCCGGCTCCTGGCGCGCCAGGCCGAAGTCGAGCACCTTCACGCCGCCGTCCGCGAGCAGGAAGACGTTCTCGGGCTTGATGTCGCGGTGGATGATCCCCTTGGCGTGCGTCGCCGCGAGCCCCTTCGCCACCGCCATCGCGATCGCCACCGCGGTCCGCCACGGGAGCGCGCCGCGAACCAGCCGCTCCCGGAGCGTCTCGCCCTGCAGCAGCTCCATCACCGCGTACCGGGTGCCGTCGTGCTCGCCGACGTCGAAGATGTTGAGGATGTTCGGGTGCGCGAGCGCCGCCAGGGTGCGCGCCTCGCGCTCGAACCGTGCGAGCTCCTTGTGCTCCCCGGCCAGCGCAGGCGCGAGGACCTTGATCGCGACGTCGCGCGCGAGCCGTTCGTCCCGCGCCCGGTACACCTCTCCCATGCCGCCTGTCCCCACGAGGCCGACGACCGTGTACGAGCCCAGCCTGGCGCCCGCCTCAAGCGGCATCCTGGGCTCCCGTCATCGCGCGTCCCACCTCCGTCACGGCCGACAGGATAGCGTGGAAGCACGCCCTCCCCAACCGGCACGCCCACGCGCTACCATGTCCGACTCCGGGGGGTGAGAGATGCTCGACCTGAGTGGCAGGGTAGCCGTGGTCACGGGTGGGAGCCGCGGGATCGGCAGGGCGATCGCGGGGCGCCTCGTTTCGCACGGAGCGTCCGTCGTCGTGGCGGCGCGCACAGGCGCCGACGTCGAGCGCACCGCGGCGGAGCTCGCCGGCTCCGCGCGGGGCCGCGTCGAGGGCGTCGCGTGCGACGTGCGCCGTTGGGAGGAGTGCCGGGCGCTGATCGAGCGCACGCTCGCCGCGTTCGGACGCCTCGACATCCTCGTGAACAACGCGGGGGTCGGCGTGTTCGCCCCCCTCGAGACGATGGGTCTGGAGGAGTGGCGGCGCCAGATCCAGACGAACCTCGACGGCGTGTTCCACTGCTGTCGCGCGGCGCTCCCGCACCTCGTCGAGAGCCAGGGGTGGGTGATCAACATCGGGAGCCTCGCCGGGAGGAACGCCTTCGCGGGCGGCACGGCGTACAACGCCTCCAAGTTCGGCCTGATCGGCTTCTCGGAGGCGTTGATGCTCGAGGTCCGTCACAAGGGGGTGCGAGTCGCCTGCGTGATGCCCGGTAGCGTGGCGACCGAGTTCGGATCCGACGCCGAGGCCGGGGGCTCGGATTGGAAGCTGCACCCGGAGGACATCGCGGAGGCCGTGTGCGACCTGCTCGCGTTCCCGGCACGCGCGCTGCCGAGCCGGATCGAGATCCGCCCATCGCGCCCGAAGTCGAGCTGACGAGCGGCGCCGCCGCCCGGAGCCGCCCGGCGGCCTCCTGAAGGGGGAAGTTGCGGGCGTGTGACGGCGTTGCCCACTCCGGCGCGCAGGTTCAGGTACCCTTGGCCCGCACACGCACCGGATGTCCAGGCGCGGAACCGGGCCGGGCGCCGCGGCGCGCGGCGGAGCAAGAGGACGAGACGATGAACGAGACCGCATTCAAGCAGCAGCTCTACGACGTCGACCCGCAGGAGACCTCGGAGTGGGTCGAGTCGCTCGACCGCGTGCTCGCGAGCGAGGGCCCCGAGCGGGCGAAGTTCCTCCTCCGCAAGGTCCTGAAGCGCGCCCGCATGCAGCACCTGGGGCTGGAGGTCATCCAGACGCCGTACATCAACACGATCTCGCCGGAGCAGGAGCCCGCGTTCCCCGGCGACGAGGAGATGGAGAAGCGGATCAGGCGGATCGTGCGCTGGAACGCGATGGCGATGGTGACCCGCGCCAACCACCGCGACCCCGGCATCGGCGGTCACCTCTCCACGTACGCGTCCGCGGCGGCGCTGTACGAGGTCGGGTTCAACCACTTCTTCCGCGGGAAGGCGGACGGGAGCGGGGACCAGATCTACTACCAGGGCCACGCTGCGCCCGGGATGTACGCGCGGGCGTTTCTGGAGGGCCGGCTCACGGAGGCGCACCTCGAAGCGTTCCGGAGGGAGACGACCGGGCACGGCCTCCCCTCGTACCCGCACCCGCGGTCGATGCCCGAGTTCTGGGAGTTCCCGACGGTCTCGATGGGTCTCGGCCCCCTCAACGCGATCTACCAGGCCCGCTTCAACCGCTACCTCCACAACCGGGGCCTCAAGGACACGAGCCGCTCGCGCGTGTGGGCGTTCGTGGGGGACGGCGAGACCGACGAGCCGGAGGCGCTCGGCGCGCTCCACGTCGCGGCCGACGAGGGGCTCGACAACCTCGTGTTCGTCGTCAACTGCAACCTCCAGCGCCTGGACGGCCCGGTGCGCGGGAACGGGAAGATCATCCAGGAGCTCGAGGCGGTGTTCCGCGGCTCCGGGTGGAACGTCATCAAGGTGATCCTGGG
This sequence comes from Thermoanaerobaculaceae bacterium, assembly GCA_035542455.1. Taxonomy (GTDB): domain Bacteria; phylum Acidobacteriota; class Thermoanaerobaculia; order Thermoanaerobaculales; family Thermoanaerobaculaceae; genus RBG-13-68-16. The sequence continues at coordinate 17,398 of DATKLI010000119.1, read as the reverse complement.
GCGGGAGTGGGACCCGCTGCTGGCGTCCGACTCCTCCGGGCTCCTTGTCGAGCGGCTCAACACGGTGGTAGACGGATGGTGGCAGAGGTACCACGTCGAAGGAGGGGCGTTCATGCGCCAGCACTTCTTCGGCGCCGACCCGCGTCTGCTGCGGCTCGTCGAGCACCTCTCCGACTTCGACGTCTGGAACCTGAAGTTCGGCGGGCACGACTACCGGAAGGTGTACGCCGCGTACAAGGCCGCCACCGAGAGCTCGGGGCGCCCCACCGCGCTGCTGATCAAGACGGTGAAGGGTTGGGCGCTCGGGAAGGACTTCGAGGGGCGCTACACGACGCACCAGCAGAAGAAGCTCAACGCGGCGCAGCTCAAGGCGTTCAGGGACGTGTTGCACCTGCCGATCCCCGATGCGGCGCTCACCGACGACCCGCCGTACTACCACCCCGGGATGGACAGCCCCGAGGTCGAGTACCTCCTCGAGCGGCGGCGCGCGCTCGGGGGCACGCTCCCCCTCCGCACGGCGCAGGTGAGCGTGCCGGAGCTGCCGGCGCCGGAGGTCTACGAGGAGTTCTACGAAGGGACCCCTTCCAAGCGCGAGGTGTCCACGACGATGGCGTTCGTGCAGCTGCTCCGGAAGCTGGTGCGGACGCCGGGGCTGGGCCCGCGGATCGTGCCGATCGTCCCCGACGAGGCGCGCACGTTCGGGATGGAGTCGTTGTTCAAGGACCTCGGGATCTACGCCGCCAAGGGGCAGCTGTACGAACCGGTAGACCACAACATGATCCTGCGCTACCAGGAGGCCAGGGACGGCCAGATCCTGGAGGAGGGGATCACGGAGGCCGGGGCGCTCGCTTCGTTCACCGCCGCCGGTACGTCGCACTCGACCCACGGCCTCGCGATGGTGCCGTTCTACACCTTCTACTCCATGTTCGGGTACCAGCGCGTGGGTGACCTCGTGTGGGCGCTCGGCGACGCGCGCGGGCGCGGCTTCCTCCTGGGCGCCACCGCCGGCCGGACCACCCTCCAGGGCGAAGGCCTGCAGCACGACGACGGGCACAGCCACGTGCTGTTCTCGGTGATCCCGTGCGTGCGTGCCTACGACCCGGCGTTCGCGTACGAGCTCGCCGTCATCATCAAGCACGGGCTTCGAGCGATGGTGGACGAGGACCAGGACGTCTTCTACTACATCACGCTGTACAACGAGAACTACGAGATGCCGGCGATGCCGCCGGGGGTCGAGGACGGGATCGTGCGCGGGATCTACCCGCTGCGGCGCGCCGAGGGCGGGTTCGCACACCGGGCGCAGCTCCTCGGGAGCGGAGTCGCGGTGCGCGAGGCGCTGCGCGCCGCCGCGATCCTCGCCGAGCGCTTCGGCGTCGGCGCCGACGTGTGGAGCGTGACGAGCTACCAGCAGCTGCGCGCCGACGCGCTCGCCTCGGAGCGTTGGAATCGCCTCCACCCCGCGGAGCCGGCCCGCGTTCCGTACGTGACGGCGCAGCTGGGCGGCGCGCCGGGGCCCGTGATCGCGGCCTCCGACTACGTCAAGGCCGTCCCGGACATGGTCGCGCGCTTCGTTCCCCAAGGGATGACGCCTCTCGGCACCGACGGGTTCGGCCTCTCCGACACCCGAGCGGCGCTCCGCCGGCACTTCGAGGTGGACGCGGAGCACATCGTCGTCGCGACGCTGTCCGCTCTCGCCCGCGCGGGCGAGATCCCCGCTGCCCAGGTTGCCGACGCGATCATCGGGCTGGGGATCGACCCCGATCGCCCGGACCCGGCGGCGCGCTAGGCGGGCCGGAGCCCGCCGGCCGACTCACCGCCGCTGCAGCTTCTCGTGTCCGGGCTCGGCGCCGGTGATCGCCTCCCCGATCGCGGCGAACTTGGCCTCGAGGTGATCGACCGCGGGAAGCGGCCCCGCCGCGGGCATCGTGTCTCCGTACAGGACCGCGACCACGTCGCGGCCGGCCTTGAGCGGAATCGCCGCGGCCCGGCTCGGCCACGCGCCGCCCAGCTCGCTCACCAGGAGCTCGTTCGCGGCGGTCCGTTCGAGCGGGCCGACGCAGGACCGCCCCACGGCCACCGCCTGGGTCGGCAGCGACTTGGCCTGGAGCGGGATCCAGAGATTCCGGATGTTCTCGTCGACCTCCGCGTCGCCCGTCCGAACGCCGATCTGGCCGACGCCGGTGAGCCCGTGCCGTTCGACCAGCAGAAGCACCACCCGCGAAAACAGGCCTGCACCCGCGCGGAGGACCTCGAGCGTCGTCTCGGCCGTCAGCGTCGGCGTCGGCCTGGCGGAAAGGATGCGCCCGAGCGTGGACTTCACGGGAGCTGGGGCGCCGGGCTCGCCGGCAGCCGTGGGCGCGGCGCCCTCGCGGGCGGCGGCCCTCCCGCCGCCGCTCGCAGCCTCCGCGTCCCTGCGAGCCTCGTCGGCGATGCGCGAGAGCTCGAGCGCGATCTGGTGTGCGTTGAACCCAGACTCGGCGAGGAACTCGCGGGCGTCGACCCCGACCTCGCCGTGGTCCGATATCTCCATCGGCTCGAACTTGAAGTAGCCGTCGCGCCACTTGACGAGCGTCCCGATCACCCGCTCGATCTGGTCGTAGATGACCGACTCGAGCGTCTGCCCCGAGATCGCGCCCATCTGGACGAGGATCGAGCCGAGGCGGCGCTCCTCCCGCGAGCGGTACTGTCGCTCGAGCGCCTGGCGGAGTGCGTCCTCGCTGACGAGGTGCCGGCAGACGAGGATGCTCCCGAGCGTCTCGCGCGCCGCGTTCGACGCGGCGTAGATGATCCGGCCGTGACGGAACACGATCAGCCCCTCGCCGTCGCGGGTCGTGAGGTCGAGGCGGCCGGTCTTCTGGGCGAGCGCGACGATCTGGAGGAGGTCGGGTAACGCGAGTTCGGTGAGGTGTCCGGACAGGCTCATGGGATGACCCTCCGGAGTTCGGGGGTCCACGGGGCGGTGGAACCGGCTCCGCGCGACGGTACGCGACCGGCGCCGGTGGTGCTCGCCCGGTCTGATCTCGATGACATCGATCAAGTTTAGAACAGATCCACTCCCAACGGTGCGTGATGAGATCGTGTCGCCGAAAGAGCGGCGCGAAGCCACCTCGCCTGGCTGCAGCTGGCGCAGGTGCTGCGCCGGCACGGGTCGAACGCGCTCAGTGGAGGCGGGGAAGGACCTTCAGGAAGATCGCCTTGCCGTCGCCAGGCGCGTAGAAGTCGGGCAGCTCGGCGGCGATCTCATACCCGCAGCGCAGGTAGAACGCGCGCGTCGGCACGTACTGCGGGCGCGTCGACGTTTCGAGGTAGACGCGCGTGCGCCCCTCGCGCGCGATCCACGTCTCGGCGGCGTCGAGGAGAGCCCTCCCGAGCCCCTGGCCCTGGCGGCCCGGGTGGACGGCGATCCAGTAGAGGTCGGCCGAGGCGACCGTCCCGGGGATCGGCCCCCAGCACGCGTACCCGAGGACCTCGTCGTCCCCCTCGAGGACCAGGAACCGGTAGTGGCTCTTCTCGCCGTGCGTGAGGCGGTCGTCCACGAGCTCGAGAGCGACTTCGAGCTCGCCCACGTTGAAGAAGCCGGTGGCGTGCAGGAGTTGTTCGAGCGGGGCACGGTCCTGGGGGCGCAAGTCGGTACGAATGTTCACGGGTCCTCCGCGGCGACGTTCGGTTCGCCACAAGCCTACCACCCCGCGACACGTCCGGAGCTCAGGCGACCGTGGCGCCGGCGCGCGCGGCCGAGACGATCCGCTCGACGACCGCTGCGGTCGACAGCCCCGCGCGCGCCGCGGCAGCGATGAACCCGGCATCGGCCGAGAGGCACGGGTTGGTGTTCACCTCAAGGATGACGGGGGCGCCGCGTTCGTCGAGCCGGATGTCGACACGCCCGTACCCCGAAAGCCCGCACGCCCGCCAGCACGGGAGTGCCACCGCCCGGATCCGCTCCAGCAGCGGTCCGTCCTCCGGCCCGGGGAACCGCCGCACCGTGTGCGTCTCCTCGAATGAGCCGCTGGTCCACTTGGCCTCGTAGCCGACGAGAGCCGGCACCTCAGGGGGGAAGTCCACGAACTCGATCTCGGCCACGGGCAACGCCTCCGCGCTGTGGCCTGCGGCGAGGATCGACACGTTGAACTCGCGCCCGGCGAGGAAGTGCTCGAGCAGCACCGGCTGGCCCGGGAAGCGACGCGCGAGCGCGCGTCCCCGCTCGACCGCCTCCATCGCAGTCGCAGCGACCGGCCTGCCCTCGAGGCCGACGGATGCGTCCTCCCACGCCGGCTTGAGGATCCACGGGGGCGGGACGCGGTCGAGGAGGTCCGGCCGGTTCGGGTCGAACCGCCCGCCGGCCGCGACCGGCAGGCCGGCCTCCGCCAGGACGGCCCGCGTCGCGAGCTTGTCGGTCGTGAGCCAGAGCGCCGCGGCGGAGGAGCCCGTGAACGGCACGCCAAGGAGCTCGAGGGCGGCCGTCGCGGCGGCGTGCAGTTGGGGGCGGCCCGGCGGCGCCTCGAGCAGGTTGCACACGAGCGCGCCGCGGAGCGCGGCTTCGTGCTCCCACACTCGCCCCTGCTCCACCGCGACGGTCGTACGTGGGACGCCGAGCGCCGTCAACCCCTCCTCGAACAGCCGGACCTGATCCAGCACGTCCGCGGTCGAGGGGTCGGCGCCGGGGTCGACGGCGGTGTGCGCGATGACGGCTCTTGCGATCTCCACGATCCGGCCCCCAGGCAGGCGGGTGCGCCCGCCCGCTCATGATACGGCCCGACGTGGAGAGTCGACAGTCTCCTGCCGCCCACCCTCCCAGTTCACAGTTCACAGTCACCAATCCGCCCTACGAACACACCCTGGGCCCCGGAACCACGCGGTCGGCTGTTAGCCGTTGACTGTCGACTGTGAACTGTCGGCTGCCCTCGCTTCTCAGAGGCCGTACCGCGACCGGGCGGAGTCGATGATCGCGCCGATCAGGTCCTGGTACGGGGTTCCGGCGAGGCGGGCCATGATCGGGAGGTCCGACTTCACGTGGTTGATCCCGGGAAGCGGGTTCACCTCGAGAAAGTTGAGCCGGCCGGCCGCGTCGCACCGCAGGTCCACACGCGCGGCGTCGCGGCATCCGAGGGCGTGGAAGACCGCGAGGGCGACCTCGCGCGCCTGCTCGGCGAGGGGCTCGCCGGCCACCAGACGGTACGCCACGCGCTCCAGGTACTCCTCCTTGTTGAGCGCCGTATAGGCGGCGGCTTCGGCCCGGTCCGTGAACGAAACCTCCATGACGGCGACCACCCGCGCCGCGGCCCCGTGGCCGACGACCCCGACCGTCACCTCGCGGCCGGGCAGGAACGCCTCGACGAGCACCGGCTGCCGGAACTGCTCGAGCAGAGTCCTGCACGCGGAGGCGAGGTCGCGGCGCTCGCGCACGAGCGACCGCCCAGTGACTCCCTTCGAGCTGCCCTCGGCCACGGGCTTGAGGAACAGCGGGGTAGGGAGCTCAACGGAGAGCGTGTCCTGAGGCACGGCGACAACCGCGAAAGGCGCGGTCGGCACACCGCTGTCCCGCACGACGCGCTTGGCCATCGCCTTGTCGAGGGTGAGGGCGCAGGTCAGCGGGTCGGCGAAGGTGTACGGCTGGTCGAAGAGCTCGCATAGCGCCGGCACCTGCGCCTCGCGCGAGCGCCCGTGCACCCCCTCGCAGATGTTGAACACGAGGTCCCACCGCTCGCCGCCCACGAGGCGTCGGGCGAGCTCACGCCCGCGACCGACGCGCCCGGTCGTGTGGCCGATCCCGGCGATCGCGGCCTCGAGACCCGCAACCGTCTCCTCGGAGTCGAACTCGAGCACGTCCTCGGGCGAGAACCCCGCCTTGAGATAGTCGTCCTTGAGGTCGTAACAGAGCCCGATCGAGAGCCCCATGCCGCTAGGAGCCTGCCGGGTCGACGTAGGAGTAGGTGAACCCCTCCCAGTTGCGGAGCGCCACCTGTCCGTTCTCGTACGAGACGATCGTCTCCGCCTGGATCGGCACCTTCCCGCCACCTCCGGGCGCGTCGATCACGTACGTCGGCACGGCGTAGCCGGTCGTGTGTCCGCGCAGGCCGGAGATCAGCTCGATCCCCTTGTGGACGCTGGTGCGGAGGTGGCCGGTCCCGACGACCGGGTCGCACTGGTACAGGTAGTACGGGCGCACCCGGATCTTCAGGAGCGCGTGGAACAGGTCCTTGAGCGTCTGGAGGTCGTCGTTGATCCCCTTCAGGAGCACGGTCTGGGCGCCCAGCGGGATACCTCCGTCGGCCAGCAGGTCGCACGCGGCCGCGACCTCGGGGGTGACCTCGCGGGCGTGGCAGAAGTGCAGCGAGAGCCAGACCCGGTGCTTGCGGAGCACGGCGACCAGCTCGGGCGTGATCCGTTGCGGCAGGAACGACGGGACGCGCGATCCGATCCGCACGAACTCGATGTGGGGGATCGCGCGGATCCGCCCGAGGACCTCGTGGAGCCGGTCCTCGGACATCAGGAGCGGGTCGCCGCCGGAAAGCAGCACGTCGCGGACCTCGGTGTGCTCCTCGAGGTAGGCGACGATGGCGTCGAGCCTGCGGGCGAGCGGGTCGAGCTCCCCCTGGCTCACGAGGCGGGAGCGCGTGCAGTACCGGCAGTACGAGGCGCAGGTGTCGAGCGCGAGGAGCAGCACGCGGTCGGGGTAGCGGTGCACCAGCCCGGGGACCGGGGAGTCGTGGTCCTCGCCGCACGGGTCGGTCATGTCTCCAGGACCGACCAGGAGCTCCTCCTCGCGCGGCACGACCTGGAGCCGTATCGGGCAGCTCGGATCGTCGGGATCCATGAGCTCCGCGAAGTGCGGCGTCACCGCCACCGCGAACTTCTCCTGGGTCATCGCGAGGCCGCGGCGCTCGGCAGGGGTGAGGCGGAGCAGCTTCTCGAATTGCTCCGGCTTGATGAAGCGGTGGCGCATCTGCCACCGCCAGTCGTTCCAGCGCGCGGGGTCGTAGGATTCGCCGAAGATCCGGCAAATCTCATCACGCCGCGCGCTGGCTATCAGCGGGTCCGCAGGAACAGTGTTCTCTTTCATGATCTCCTACCCCCGGAAGTGGAGGTGTCACACCCGATCTGGGTGTGGTTCGAGGCAGAAAGGGACTCGGACTCTCTCTGCTCTTCTGGTCTATGGGCCATCCGGTGCCGGCCCGGCGGAGAGCCCCTAAGGGGGCACGGGAGCATGGCTCTCGTCCCCTTAGGCTCGAGTCCCGCCAGAGCTCCGCCGCGGAGCCGGGAGGGAGCCCGGCGCATCCGTGGCGTGCGTGGTCGTGGTGGGAAAAGCAACCGCGGCCGCGTTTGGGGATACTCTCCCTGCGGCCGCGGAAAGACGCTTCGCGCGGTTGGTACTACTTGGAGGCTGGTCGGGCGAGACGACTGCGTCCATACTCGTCTAAAAGATAAGGCACAAATCCATGTTGTCAAGGGGGTGCGCGGAACGGTTGGAGAGGCGCCGCCTCAGGTCGCTCGGAGCGCGAGCCAGGTGCCCGCGACGGCGAGCGTCAGGAGGGTGACGGGGACGCCGACGCGGGCGTGCTGCCGCCAGGTGACCCGCACGCCGAGCTGCGCCGCCTGGTCGATCACGATGATGTTCGCGATCGAGCCCACGACGAACAGGTTCCCGGCCAGCGAGGACGCGAGCGCGAGAACGGGCGCAGCGATCGGGTGCGTCGCCTGCGGCAGCAGGAGCATGACGGCGGGCACGTTCGACACGACGTTCGAGAGGAGCGCCGCGAGGGCGAACAGGACCCCGGGGCGTGTGGTGTCGAGGCCGGCGCCGGAGAGGCCGCGCGCGGCCACGCCGAGCATCCCGGAGTCGGCGAGCGCGAAGTTCACGACGAACAGGCCGACGAACAGGACGAGGAGGTGCCAGTCCACCATGCCGAGCAGGTCGCGCGACGCCATCCTCCGGCTCATCAGGAGCACGGCTGCCGCCGCCAGCGCCAACACCTCGCGGGGGAACGGCCCGAGGAGGAACCCGATCAGCAGCAGCCCGAGCACCGCGGCTCCCTTCCCCGTTTGCCAGGCGTCGAGCGTGGGCTCCTCGACGCGCGGGACCGACGTCGTCCGCCGCCACGCGCCCCCGACGGAGCGCACCACCACCGCCCACACCACGCCGAGGCCGAGGGCGGCCGGGAGCGCGGCGTTCGCCAGGTACCCCGCGAACGAGACGTGCAGCCGCTGGCCGATGAGCATGTTCTGCGGATTGCCGATGAGCGTCGCCGCGGAGCCGACGTTCGCGGAGCACGCGAGGGCGAGCAGGAACGGAACGGGGTCGAGGCTCCGGCGCGCGCACCCCTCGACGAGCAGTGGCGCCACCGCGAGGCACACGATGTCGTTGGCGAGGACCGCCGAGAGCACCCCGGCGACCGCGATCACGACGCCGAGCAGAACGGCGGGGGAGACGTCGAGGCGCGCCACCCTCCGAGTCACCCAGCCGTAGAAGCCGCCGAGACGGAACTGGGCCGAGACGACCATCAGACCGAACAGCAGCGCCACCGTCGGGACGTCGACCGCCCGCCACGCCGCCGCGGGTGTGACCCGCTCGGAGGCGACGAGGGCCAGCGCACCCAGGAGCGCGACACCGGTGCGGTCGAGCGCGAGGCCGGGGATCTCCCCCAGCATCATCCCCAGGTAGACGAACCCGAAGACGAGCACGACCCACGTGTCCACCGGCGGAACATACCAGGTCCGGCGCCGCGCCGCCTGCCCGGCCGTTCGGCCTCCGCGTCCCGCTTTCGTGTCATCCTCTCCCGGTGACCTCGACTGCGCGCGTCCTCTTCGCCGACGAGCGCCTGGTGGCGATCGACAAGCCCCCCGGGGTGAGCCTGGCGACCCGCCGCGCGGAGCCGGGGGCGGCGGTCGCACGCCTCCTCGCGGCGCTGCCGGCGCGCGCTCTGGCCGAGAACGGGCTCTCGCCCGACTCCCTCCTCCTCGTCCACCGGCTCGACGTCGGCACCTCGGGCGTCGTCGTGCTGGCCCGCGACGGCGACGCGCACCGCGCGCTCGTGAGAGCGTTCTCGGAGCGCCGCGTGTCCAAGACGTACCTCGCGCTCGCGTGGGGCCACCCCAGGCCGCACGCGGGCGAGTGGCGGTGGCCGCTCGGACCCGACCGTCGCGACCGCAGGCGAATGATCGTGACTCGCGACGGGCGCGCCGCGGTCACGGCGTACGCGGTCGAGTCCGGCGCCCCGCACGTCTCGCTCGTGACGCTCGTCCCCGAGACCGGCCGCACCCACCAGCTGCGCGTCCACCTCGCGCACGCCGGCCACCCGATCGTCGGCGACGATCTCTACGGCGGGCCCCGCCACCGCGCGGTCCGCGACCCCCGGCTGCGCCGCCTCCTCGACCCCGGCCACCCCCTCCTCCACGCGTGGCGCCTCCACCTCCCCGAGACCTCCGCCTGCCGCGAGCTGATCGTGACGGCCCCGCTCCCACAAGACCTCTCCGCCGCGCTCGCCGCGCTCGGCATCGCGGTCGTAGCCTCGAGCTGAGCGACGGGTCCCACCCCTCGTGATCGGCGCTAGAATGCCGGCGCGGGAGGGCACCCTCATGATCGACACGATTCGGAAGCGCCTTGGCGAGCGGGCGTCGCTGCTGGACCACACCTGCCAGGGGATCTCCAGGTCGCTGCTGCACCTGCCCGGGCCCGACTTCATCGACCGGGTCCTCGCACCGACGGACCGTCCGATCAACGTGCTCCGGAGCCTCGCGTCCGTCTTCAGGTCGGGGCGTCTCGCGGGCACCGGGTACATGTCGATCCTCCCCGTGGACCAGGGGATCGAGCACTCGGGTGCCGCGTCGTTCGCCCCCAACCCGATCTACTTCGACCCGGAGAACATCGTCAAGCTGGCGATCGAGGGCGGGTGCAACGCCGTAGCGTCCACCCTGGGTGCGCTCGGCTCGGTGGCGCGTTCCTACGCGCACAAGATCCCGTTCATCCTCAAGATCAACCACAACGAGACCCTCACCTACCCCCTCACCTACGACCAGACGATGTACGCGAACGTCGACCAGGCGTTCGACATGGGCGCCGCCGCCGTCGGCGCCACGGTGTACTTCGGCTCGGCCGAGTCGCGCCGGCAGATCCAGGAGGTTTCCGAGGCGTTCGCCCACGCGCACGAGCTCGGCATGTTCACGGTCCTCTGGTGCTACCTGCGCAACCCCGCGTTCAAGAAGGACGGCGTCGACTACCACGTCGCGGCGGACCTCACGGGACAGGCGAACCACATCGGCGTCACGATCGAGGCCGACATCATCAAACAGAAGATGCCCGAGTCCAACAACGGCTACAACGCGATCAAGTTCGGCCACACCAACCCGCTCGTCTACGAGAAGCTCGCGACCGACAACCCGATCGAGTGGACGCGCTGGCAGGTGGCGAACTGCTTTATGGGGCGCTCGCCGCTGATCAACTCCGGCGGGGCGTCGGGCAAGAAGGACCTCGAGGACGCCGTGTTCACCGCGGTCGTGAACAAGCGCGCCGGCGGTTCGGGCCTGATCACCGGCCGCAAGGCGTTCCAGAAGCCGATGGCCCAGGGCGTCGAGCTCCTGCACGCGATCCAGGACGTGTATCTCTGCCGAGACGTCACGGTCGCGTAGCGGTGTCAGTCGCGGGCCGTACGGCAATGAGCGACTCGTCGATGGACGGGGTCGCGCCGCCGGACGGCCGGCTTCCGTGCCTCTCAGCCGTCGTCGTCGTGGGGGAGCTCCGGGAGCGCGCCGGCGGATGCCTGCGAGCCCTCCTGGCCCAGACCCGAGACGCTCGCATGGAGGTCGTGCTCGCGGATGTCGCGCCCGAGGCGGGCGCGATCCCCGGATCTGACCACCCCGCGGTGCGGCTGATCCGCATGTCCTCCGGCGAGACGTTCGCCGGGGCGCGTGCCGCGGCCGTCAGGGAGGCCCGGGGGCCGATCGTTGCGTTCCTCGAGGAGCACGTCCGGGTACGCCCGGGCTGGGCCGCCGCCGTCCTCGCGGCTCACAGGGGTCCGTGGGCCGGCGTCGGCGGCGAGGTCCGCAACGCCAACCCGGGCGTCGGCCGCAGCGACCTCACGGCGCTCCTGAGCTACGGTATCTTCGCCCCGCCCCTCGCACCCGGCGAGAGCGACCTCCTCCCCGGCCACAACTCGGCGTACAAGCGTGAGGTTCTCCTGGGATACGGCGAGCGACTGGCTCGCCTGCTCGGGTGTGACCTCGTCCTGATGCGCCGGCTCCGGCTCGACGGACATCGACTGTGGGTCGAGCCCGCAGCAGCGATCGAGCACCTCAACGAGACGTCGCTGCGCGGGGCGTGCGACGGCGTCCGCCTCTTCAACCGCTGCTACGCGCCGCTGCGCGCCGGCGAATTTCGATGGTCGTTCGCGCGCCGGCTCGCCTACGTCGCGCTCACGCCGGCGATCCCCGTGTACTTCATCGCGCACTTCTCACGGTTCCTGGCCCGCAACAACCCGCGCCAGCTCCGTCTCTTCCTCCGCAACCTGGGTTGGGTGTACCTCGTGGAACTCGCGGCCGCCCTCGGCCAGGCGGCCGGGCTGCTGTTCGGTGCGGGAGATGCGCCCCGGCGTTTCTCGGTCTACGAGACGACCCACCCGCGGCCCGAGCAGGCGGAGGGTCCGCGGACGTGACGGTCGACCCGCGCGTCTCCGTCATCATCGCGGCGTACCGCTCGCATCTCACGATCGGCTCCTGCCTGGCGGCGCTCGCGGGACAGTCGCTCGGCGACTTCGAGGTCATCGTCGTGGACTCCAGCCCCGATGACGCGACGTCCGAGGCGGTGCGCTCCTTCCCTGCCGTGCGGCTCGAGCGCGCGGCGTCACGGTTGCTGCCCCAGGCCGCGCGCAATCGCGGAGCCGGCCTCGCGCGCGGGTCGCTCTTCGCGTTCACCGATCCGGACGTCTACCCCGAGGGCGGCTGGCTGGAACGGCTGGTCGCAACCCGCCGCCGGGAAGGGGACATCGTCGTCGGCGCGCTCGCCTGCCACGGTCGCCGCTGGCTCGACACCGGCATCCACATCTGCAAGTTCAGCCCGTGGTTGCCCGGAGGTGCCCCGCGGGAGGTCGACATGGCTCCGACCGCGGGCCTGCTCGTCTCGCGGTCGACGTTCCTCCAACTCGGCGGCTTCCCAGGGGAGGCGTTTCAGGGCGATGCCGTCTTCGCGTGGAGGGCCCGGCGTCGGGGCCATCGGCTGTTGTTCGAACCGAGCGCCGTCGCGCGACACCATCACCTCGCGACCGTCGGCTCGTTTCTGCGCGAGCGCTTCGAACGCGGACGCGACCTCGCCGAGTTGCGCGCCACCGAGTGGGACCACTCGCGTGCCCGTGATCTCCTCTTCATCGCCGTGTCGCTGCTCCCGGTGAGGCTGGCGAGGGTCATGGCAATGACGGGGGGCAGGTGCTGGCGGGCGGGAACGTTCGCGACTCTCCTCCTCACCAGCCCGGTCGTGGTCGCCGGCCATCTCGTCGGGCTCATAGGCGAGGGGATGGGCTTCGGTCGGGACCTGTCGTCGCGCCGACGGACCGGCCGCGGTGCCGGGCGGCCCGGAGGAGGCTCCGAGCTGTGAGCGCCCTACGCGTGCTGGTTGTCGCCACCAAGGCGCCGCATCCGCCGATCGGCGGCGGCAACGTGGCGCTCGATGCGCTGCTGCGGGCGCTCGCCGACTCGGGGGTCGAGGTACGTGTCGTCGCGCCGAGCCGGTGCGAAGGCACCTCGGACCCCGCCCCGTACTCGCTCCGGCCCGCGGCGGCTGCGAGGCCGTGGTTCCGGCTGGCGACCCATGTGGCGGCCGGCGTCCCCATCGGCGTGGCCCGCTATCACCTTCCCGCACTCGCCGATGCAGTCGAGGCCGAGCTCGCCGCGTTCGACCCCCAGGTGGTCCACGTGGAGCAGGCGCAGCTGACGTGGCTCGTGCTCCGTCTCAGCTCCCGCCGCCCGCTCGTGCTCCGGCAGCAGAACGTCGAGTCGCGCATCCTGGAACGGCTTGCCGGGACCCGAGCCGGGTTCGTCGCCTCGTTCCTCCGGCGGGAGGCGCGACGCACCGCCGCGGTCGAGGCGAGAGCCTGTCGAGCGGCGGGGACCGTCGCGGCGATCTCCGAGCCGGACGCGGCGGTCCTCCGCTCCCTCGCCCCCGCTTCGCGGGTCGTCGTGCTGCCCGCCCCTCTTCCGCACTTCACCGCGACCGCGGCCCCGGCGCTGCGCGGCAACCCGCCGCTTCTCTGCCTCGGCTCATTCGACTGGTGGCCCAACGGGGACGGGGCGCGGTGGTTGCTGCGCGAGGTGTGGCCCACGCTGCGCGACTCCCTGCCGGGTGCCGTATTGCACGTCGCCGGACCGGGCTCGCAGCGGCTCGGCAGGACGCACGACGACCGCATTGAGCGCCACGGCGTGGTGAGAGACCCGGCCGCGCTGTACGACCCGCTCGCCGTCGCGCTGGTCCCCGTGCGCGCCGGTTCCGGCGTCCGTCTTCGCATCCTCGAGGCGTGGATGGCGCGCGTACCGGTGGTGACCACCAGCGTGGGTGGCGAGGGTCTCGTCGCGGCCGGCGGCCGGCGCGCCCTCATCGCCGACGAGCCGCACGCGTTCGCGGCCGCTGCCGTCAGGCTGGCGCGCGATCCCTCGCTGAGGGACGATCTCATCCGAGGAGGCGAGGCCGCGCTCGAGGGCCACCGGTCGGTGACGGTCGCCCGCATGGCCGTGGAGACGTACCGGGAAACGATCGCGCGTCACCGGCGGGAGGCGAGACCTCCGTGGGCCGGGCGGGTCTCCGGTCGCGGCTGATCAGGACGGCGCGCCGCGGGCCGACGACGAGTTGTGATACCTTTCACAGGGTCGGCGTCGCTGAGTTCGAGCCGGCGCCGGCGCCCCGGGGGAGGAATCCATGCTGCGCGAGAGCGTCGTCCTCATCACTGGTGCATCAGGCGAGATCGGCCACGGGCTGATCCAGAGGCTTGCAGCCGACCGCGCGGTCGTCACGCTCGACGTCAAGAAGCTCGACCCCGAGCTCGCCGCTCTCGTGCACCAGGAGATCATCGGGTCGATCCTCGACACCAACCTCCTCGAGCGCATCCTCTCGGAGTACGAGGTGGACACCGTGTTCCACCTCGCCGCGCTGCTCTCCACCCGGAGCGAGTTCACCCCGATGACCGCGCACCAGGTGAACGTCGAGGGGACGATGAACCTCCTCGAGTTCGCCCAGAAGCAGGGCGAGTCGCACGGGCGGCCGGTCGCGTTCCTCTACCCGTCGTCGATCGCGGCGTACGGGCTGCCCGACCTCGAGACCAAGGCGCGCGTCGGCCGCGTGAACGAGAACGAGTGGACGAAGCCGACCACGATGTACGGCTGCAACAAGCTCTACTGCGAGCACATGGGGCGCTACTACGCGAAGCGCTACAAGCAGCTCGCAGCCGAGCCGCTCGCCGGCAAGGTCGACTTCCGCTCGCTGCGCTTCCCGGGGCTGATCTCGGCGGTCACCGTGCCGTCCGGCGGCACCTCGGACTACGCGCCGGAGATGATCCACGCCGCCGCCCAGGGGAAGCCGTACGCGTGCTTCGTGCGCCCCGACACGCGCATCCCGTTCATGGCGATGCCGGACGGCGTCGACGCGCTGCTGGAGCTGGCCGCGGCGCCGAGGACCGCTCTCCACCACACCGTCTACAACGTGGGCGCGTTCAACCCCTCCGCCGAGGAGGTCCGTCAGATCGTGCTCCGGGCGTTCCCGGGCGCCGAGATCACGTACAGCGTGGACCAGAAGCGCCAGGGGATCGTGGACGCGTGGCCTGCGGACGTGGACGACTCGGCGGCGCGCACCGACTGGGGGTACGCCCCCCGCTACGACCTCGAGCGCGCGTTCTCCGAGTACCTCATCCCGACGATCCGCAGGCGCTACCAGAAGTAGCCGGCGCGACGCGGAGAGGTTGACAGTTAAGAGTTCACAGTTGACAGCCGAGAGGTCAACGCGGGGCTCTGACTGTCAACTGTCGACTGTCTGCTCTTCCACGGTGACGGGCGCGAGGTCCCAGACCTCACGGGCGTAGTCGCGGATCGCCCGGTCCGACGAGAAGTACCCCATCGACGCGACGTTGCGGATCGCCATCGCGGCCCATGCCCTGCGGTCGGTGAACAGCTCGCCCGCGCGGGTCTGGGTGTCCGCGTACGAGCGGAAGTCCGCGACGTGCATGAACCGGTCGCCGTGCTCCATGAGCGCAGACCAGATCTCCCGCAGGGCGGGGGCGTCGCCGTCGGCGAACGTACCGTCGCGCAAGGCGTCCACGACCGCAGCGAGCTCCGGGTCGGCACGGACGACCTCCCACGGGTCGTACCGCCGCGACGCCCAGAGCGCCGCCACCTCCTCGGCGGTGTGGCCGAAGATGAAGATGTTCTCCGCGCCGACGGCGTCCCTGATCTCGATGTTCGCCCCGTCCAGCGTCCCGATCGTGAGCGCCCCGTTGAGAGCGAGCTTCATGTTCCCGGTCCCCGAGGCCTCCATCCCGGCGGTCGAGATCTGCTCCGAGAGGTCCGCAGCCGGGATCACGCGGCTCGCCACGGTGACACGGTAGTCGGGGATGAAGACGACCTTCAGCCTCGCGTTCGTCTCGGCGTCGGCGTTTACCGTCTTCGCGATCCCGTTGATCAGCCGGATCACGAGCTTCGCCATCCGGTACGCCGGCGCCGCCTTGGCGCCGAAGATGAACGTGCGCGCCGGCACGCTCGCTCCGGGATCGGCCTTGAGGCGCCGGTACAGGGCGATGACGTGCATGGCGTTGAGGAGCTGCCGTTTGTACTCGTGCATACGCTTGACCTGAACGTCGAAGAGCGAGTCGGGGTCGATCGTCTCCCCGCACAGCTCCGCGACCATCGCGGCGAGGGCGAGCTTATTCGCCCTCTTGATCGCGCAGAACTCGTCCTGGAAGGAGGGGTCGTCCGCGTGCGGTTTGAGTTCCGCGAGCCGGTCGAGGTCGCGCGTCCAGCCGTCGCCGATCCTGGCCGAGATCGCAGCCGCGAGGCGCGGGTTACACGCGAGCAGCCACCGGCGCGGCGTGATCCCGTTGGTGATCGAGACGAAGCGCTCCGGCCACAGCTCGGCGAAGTCCGGGAACACCCGGCCCTTGAGCAGCTCGGTGTGGAGGCGCGCGACGCCGTTGACGCGGTGTGCGCCCACGACTGCCAGGTGCGCCATCCGGAACCTGCGGTCGCCGTCCTCGTGAACCAGGGAGACGCGGCGCAGCCGCTCGCGGTCGCCGGGGTGGAGCGCTCCGACCTGGTCAAGGAAGCGCTTGTTGATGTCGAAGATGATCTGGGCGTGCCGCGGGATCAGCCGCTCCACGAGCGCGACCGGCCACGTCTCGAGCGCCTCGGCGAGCACGGTGTGCTGCGTGTAGGCGCACGCCCCGCGCGTGATCGCCCACGCCTGCTCCCACGGGAGTCCTTCCTCGTCCATCAGAACGCGCATGAGCTCGGACACCGTGAGGGCGGGGTGCGTGTCGTTGAGCTGGATCGCGACCTTCTCGGGGAAGAGATCCCACCGGCTGCCGTGGCGTTCGCGGAAGCGGCGGACGATGTCGGCCACCGAGCAGGCCACGAGGAAGTACTCCTGGGTGAGCCGCAGCTCCCGTCCGGCTTCCGCCTCGTCGGAGGGGTACAGGACCTTGGTGACCGCCTCGGCCTTCTCGCGCCCCGCCACGGCGCTCAGGAAGTCGCCTTTGGAGAACGTGTCGAAGTCGAACTCGTCCGGCGCCTCCGCCCTCCAGAGGCGGAGCACCGAGACGGTCGTCGTGCCGTACCCCGCCACGAGCGTGTCGAACGGCACGCCGTATAGCACGTGCGCCCCGGTCCACACCGGTCGCCGCGCGCCGTCGCCGCCGGCCGTCTCGACGACACCGCCGAGGCGCACCGTCACGGTCAGCTCCGGGCGAGGGATCTCCCACTCGTAGCCGTCCTTGAGCCACGTGTCGGGCCGCTCGCACTGCCACCCCCCGACGAACTCCTGCCGGAAGATCCCGAAGTCGTAGCGCAGTCCGTAGCCGAAAGCCGGGTAGTCGAGCGTCGCAAGCGACTCGAGGAAGCAGGCCGCGAGCCGTCCCAGGCCGCCGTTCCCGAGGCCGGGGTCGGGCTCCTCCTCGACGAGCCGCTCGAGGTCGAGCCCGAGGTCGTCCATCGCTTGGCTCGCGACGTCCCGCAGCCCGGTCGCGATCAGGTTGTTGTCCACCAGCCGACCCAGGAGATACTCGAGAGACAGGTAGTGGACGGTCTTCGGATCCTGGCTGCTCACCACG
The DNA here is from genome assembly GCA_035542455.1 of Thermoanaerobaculaceae bacterium. Taxonomy (GTDB): domain Bacteria; phylum Acidobacteriota; class Thermoanaerobaculia; order Thermoanaerobaculales; family Thermoanaerobaculaceae; genus RBG-13-68-16. The sequence continues at coordinate 110 of DATKLI010000119.1, read as the reverse complement.
CCGTTTGTGGCGACTGCCCGGTCGATCAGGCTCTCGCGAATCGTCAGCTGGAGCGCGGCCAGGAGATCGGCCGGCGTCGCCTCCGCGACCTCGAGTCCTCGCACGTACCT
>DATKLI010000118.1:0-5824 GCA_035542455.1 Thermoanaerobaculaceae bacterium | reverse complement strand
CGTCGCCTCCTCCTCGTAGAGTGAGCCGTCCTTCCTCCGGTTCACGACGTGGCCACTCCAGACCTCTCCCGACGCGAGCTTCTCCCACATCGCGGCGTAGAACCGCGCGTCGTGGACGCCGCTCTTGAGGATCCTCGGGTTCTGGCCGATCGCCTCGGGCGCCGGGTACCCGGTCACGCGCTCGAACGCAGGGTTGACGTACTGGATCGTCCCGTCGGTCGAGGTGATCACAATCGCCTCGGCGGCTTGATCGACCGCGGTGGCGAGACGGGTTCGCGCCTCCTCCGTCCGTTTCCGGTCGGTGATGTCGCGGACGACGCACACCATCCCTCCGCTCCCCATCCTGGTAAGCGAGACCTCCTGGGGGAACGTCGAGCCGTCGCGGCGGCGGCCGACGCCCTCGCCCCGCCACTGGCCCGCCCGGAGAAACGCGGGCATGATCTCCGACCGGAGGCGCCGGAGCTCGGCACCCTGGTACAGGACCTCCCACGATCTGCCGAGGAGCTCCTCGGGCCGGTCGTACCGGTAAATGCGTGCATGCGCCTCGTTCGCGTACAGAAAGGTACCGTCCGCCTCGAGGATCGACATCCCGTCCATGGCGGCTCTCATGAACGCGGCCTGCTGGAGCAGGAGCTGCTCGGAGCGTTTGCGCTCGCTCGTGTCGCGGATCGCGGTCACACGCAGCGTGCGGTCTCCGTACGGGAGCGACCGGGCGCGGATCTCCACCGGGAGGCGCGAGCCGTCCTTCCGCAGTGCGAGGTGCTCGTAGGGGTCGTCCGAGCCGGACCGGAGGTGGCGGCGCACGTCCTCCAGGGACTCGGGGGCGACGAAGTCCATGACGTCCCGCCCGAGCATCTCGGCGAGCTCGTAGCCGAGCATCTCGGCGAGCCTCTCGTTGGCGTCGACGACACGTCCCAACTCCGTGATCCCGATCCCCTCGAGCGCGGCGCTCGACAGCAGGCGGAAGCGCTCCTCGCTCTGCGCGAGCGCGACCTCGGCCTCCTTGCGCTGGGTGATGTCCTCGACGGTCCCCTCGTAGTACGCGACTTCCCCGTCGTCCCCCCTCATCGCGCGTGCGCTCTCCCGGACGTGCAGCACGGACCCGTCGCGCCGCCGCCACCGCGCCTCGAGGCCGGTGATCACGCCGTCCCGCTCGATCCGCTCGCGGAAGGCCCGGCGCGTGTAGTCGACAGGGTTGCTCTCGGCCTCCAGGTTCCGCGTCGCCAGCTCCTCGAACGCGTCGTACCCAAGCATCCGGACGAGGGCGGGGTTCGCCATCACGATCCGGCCGTCCGGAGTCGTGCGGTAGAAGCCGATCAGGGCGTTCTCGAAGATCCCGCGGAACCTCTCCTCGGACTCCCGGAGGGCGGCCTCTGCGCTCCTGCGGTCTCCGATCTCAACCAGGAGCGCGGCGTTCGTGGCCGCCAGCTCGGTCGTGCGTTCGCCGACGCGATCCTCGAGCTCCCGGCGCGCCCGCTCGACATCGTCCTCCGCGCGCTTTCGGGAGGTGATGTCGCGCGCGTCGGTGATCACGGACGCCACGGAACCGTCGCGGGCGCGCTCGGGCACGAGCTGCCAGTCGATCCAGGTCCCGTTCGGAAGCTGGAACTCAACCCTGTGCACGGCCCCGGTCGCGAACACCGTCTCGATCGCTCGTTCCAACATCGCACAGAGCGCCTCGGGGAAGCCGAGCTCTCGGTGCGTCTTCCCGATGAAGTGCGCGGCCGGGATCCCGGTCTGCGCCTCGACGGCGCCGTTGGCGTAGAGGTGGCGGTGCGCGCGGTCGAAGCGCATGATCACGTCGGCCGACTGCTCGGCCAGCGCCCGGAACCTCTCCTCGCTCGCGCGCATGGCGTCCTCGGCCTGCTGCCGGCGCGCGAGCGCAGCGGTGAGCAGCAGGCCCGTCGCCGCGGTGAAGCCGATGAACGTCTGCAGCGCGAGCAGGCTGTCGTTCGGCGTGGAGCGGATGTAGGGGCCGAGGCCTCGGGCGGTCCCGATGACGCCGAGCGCCGAGATCAGCAGGACCACCACCGAGGTTCCGCGCTGGCCGAACCGGAGCGCGCTCCAGATGACGAGCGGTCCGATCATGTACAGCCGCTCCCAGAACCCCGCGAAGACCGCGCCGATCGACACTACCGAGAGCGCGAGGAGCGCTGCGAACTCGCTCCAGCGCCCGGGCGACCACGGACGCCTGGGCGCGAGCGCCCACGTCAGGAGCACGGGCGCGACGACCAGCACGCCCACGGTGTCGCCGAGCCACCAGGTCCTCCAGACCACGGGGTAGCTGGACCAGGGAACGCCGGTCAGGAGGGCCAGGCCGGTCGCGCCGAATGTGGCGCTGATGGCCGTCCCGACGACGCCGGCCAGCGCCGTGAGCGCGAGCGCGTCACGGACGCGGTCGAGGCGTGCGTCGAACCCGGCGACCCGCCGCAGCAGCCACGCGCCGACGAGGGCCTGGACGGTGGCACCCGCGGACGTGCAGAGCGCCGCCGCCAGGGGCACGTGCGACTGGAAATGCGCGGCGAGCGCGCCCAGGAGGGCCCCCGGCCAGAGCCGCATGCCGAAGAGCACTAGCGCGGCGAGCGCGATGCCAGACGGAGGCCACACCGCCGAAACGGTCGGACCGACGAAAGCGAGCTGCAGGCCGAGGCGCGCACCGACTGCGCACGCGAGAGCGACGCCGGCGAGGCCGACTGCGTACCTCCACCCGCGGAGCTCGTACACCGGGGTGGCGGTCCGGTCCGAGGTGGTGTCCGGCATCGTTGGACGGGAGCATGCGACAAACCGTCGCGGGTCGCCGCGGACGAGCACCGTCCTGCGACGCGCCTCCTCCGGAGCTACGGCGCCTGCGCGCCCAGCTCTTGGAGCCTCCGCTCCACCTCGTCGATGACGTAGTCGGGCGTCGACGCGCCCGCGGTGATGCCGACGCAGGCAACCCCGCGGAGCCAGGCGGGGTCGATGTCGTCCGCGCCCTGGACCAGGTGGCTGGGCCGGTGGCGCGCACAGATGTCGTGGAGGTGACGGGTGTTCGCCGAGTGCTTGCCGCCGATGACGAGGACGAGCTCCACCTCGGGGTCGCTCGCGAGCACCCGCGCCGCGTCCTGGTTCTCCTTGGTCGCGTAGCAGATGGTGTCGGCGCGCGAGGTGTTCGGGTTGGCCGCTTCGATCCGGCGCACCACGTCCTCGTACTCCTCGGCGTTGAGGGTCGTCTGGTAGAAGACCCTCAACTTCGGATACGCCGACCAGTCCACCGCCTCTGCGTCCTTGACGGTTTTGACGATGTGATACGTGGACGGAGCGAGGTCATGCGTGTAGCCGATCACCTCACGGTGCGTCGGCTCGCCGATGAAGACGAGGTGCGCTCCGTCCGAGAGCGCGGCCTGTGACTCGTGGTGGATGTCGTAGACGAACTTGCAGGTGGTGTCCAGCACCTCGAGGCCGCGGCGCCGGGCCTCGCCGTGGAACGAGGGCGGAACGCCGTGCGCCGAGAACACGATCACGCCCTGCCCGACTTCGTCCATCGACTTCACGGTCGCGACCCCGAGGCTCGCCATCTCGTCCACGACGCGCTCGTTGTGGACCACCTGGCCGAGGATCGCGCCGCGCCCGCCGCTCTTGGCGAAGCGCTTCACCTTGATGTCGGCGACCCTGACGCCGGAGCAGAACCCGTACTTCGCAGCGCGCTTGATCCGCATGTCGTCCCCGCCGTCACCGTGCAACAAACCGCTCGGGACCGCGCTTCCCGAGGCGACGGCGGTACGCCTCGAGCGCCGCTAGCGTGTCTTCGATGTGGTCACCGCCGAACTTCGCGAGAGCGGCCCGAGCGACGACGAACGCCACGGCCGCCTCCACGATCACGCCGCACGCCGGCACGGCGCTCACGTCCGAGCGCTCGTACGCCGCCGAGGCGGCCCTGCCGGTCGCGAGGTCGACCGACGGCAGCGGCTCGCGCAACGTGGCGATCGGCTTCATGAAGGCGCGCACGACGATCTCCTCGCCGTTCGAGACGCCTCCCTCGATCCCGCCCGCCCGGTTGGAGCCGCGCCGCAGTCCCTCCTCGCCGGGCTCGATCGGGTCGTGGGCGGCGGAGCCCGGGAGCGCGGCGGCCTCGAGGCCGGCGCCGATCACCACCGCCTTCACGGCCTGCACCGCCATCACCGCCTGGGCGATCTGGCCGTCGAGCCGGTCGTCCCAGCGGGCGTACGAGCCGAGGCCGGGCGGCACCCCGCGCGCCACGACGCCGACGACACCGCCGAGCGTTTCGCCGGCGTGCTTCGCCTCGTCCACGAGCGCCACGAGCTCGGGCTCGCGAGCCGGGGCCACCGACCGCAGCGGTGAGGATTCGTCGACGAGCTCGAGGTCGGCGAACGACGGCGGCCCGTCGAGCAGAGAGACGCCGCCGAGGGCAAGCACCCCCGAGCGGATCTCGACCCCGAACCTCGCGAGCAGCTGTTTGCAGACGGCGCCCGCGGCGACGCGGGCCGCCGTCTCGCGCGCCGAGGCGCGCTCGAGGACGTTCCGGAGATCGTCGGAGTGGCCGTACTTCCACGCGCCGGCGAGGTCGGCGTGGCCGGGGCGCGGCGCGGTGAGGCGCCGCTTCGCCGCCGCGACGGCGTCGACGCCCCACGGGTCCATCACCTTGGACCAGTTTTCCCAGTCGCGGTTGGCGACGGCCAGGACGAGGGGGGAGCCGAGCGTGACGCCGTCGCGCAACCCGGCGCGGACGTCGACCCGGTCGCGCTCGATCTTCTGGCGCCCGCCGCGCCCGTGGCCGTGCTGGCGGCGGGCCAGCTCCGCGTCGATCGCCTCGCGGTCGAGGCGCAGGCCGGCGGGGACGCCGCTCAGGACCGCGATCATCTCGCGGCCGTGCGACTCTCCGGCGGTTACGAGCTCCAACGCCACCTACCGTCCTCCGCTCGGCGCCGCCTCGAGCGTGACCTCGAGCTCGACGGTGGAGGCGCCGCGCTTGACGAGGAGCTTCACGACGTCACCCGCCTTGTGGTCGCCGAGCGCGTACATGTAGTCGTAGATGTTCCGGATGTCGCGGTCCCCGAACCGGATGACGATGTCGCCGGCCCTCAGGCCGGCCTTGTCAGCCGGGGAGCCGCCGCGAGCGCCCGAGAGCTTGACACCGGGCCCCTCGAACCCGTACTCGGGGATCGCGCCGGTGCGCACCTTGAAGCCGCGCCGCTCGCCGGCGCCCTCGTCCGCTACCTTCTGGAACGTCGGGCGCTCCGGCATGTCCGCCACCCGCCGAGCGAGGTCCTCGCCGAACGCGACCACCCCGGCCATCCCCGGGTAGTTGATCCGGTCCGCCGTGTCGGACGGCTTGTGGTAGTCCTCGTGCGCGCCCGTGAACAGGAAGAGGACCGGGATATCGGCGCCGTAGAACGACGAGTGGTCGGACGCACCGAACCCGCCCTTGTTTGTTGTGAGCTTGAGGTGGTGCGCCGAGTTCACCTGCTCGACGATCTCGGGCCACTCCTTGGCGGTGCCGTACCCCCCGAGCGTCAGGGCGGGCCCGGGTTTCGGGCGCCCCACCATGTCCAGGTTCACCATCGCGACCACCCGCTCCTTGGCGACCGGGAGGTGCTGGACGAGGTGGTTCGACCCGAGGAGCCCCTCCTCCTCGCCCGAGAACGCCGCGAACAGCACGGCCATGGCGGGAGGTCGCGCCGCGAAGCCGCGCGCGATCTCCATCATCCCGGCGGAGCCGGACGCGTTGTCGTCTGCGCCATGGTGAATCGCGTGCACGTCGGGCGCCAGCGAGCCGCTCCCCTCGCCGCCGTAGCCGAGGTGGTCGTAGTGCGCGCCCACCACGACG
>DATKLI010000117.1:0-7352 GCA_035542455.1 Thermoanaerobaculaceae bacterium | reverse complement strand
CGCTCGCCCCGGGCGCGTCGCAGACCGTCGGCGTACAGGTCGCGCTTTCCGCAACACCCGGCGACGTGCCGGCCACCTTCAGCGGCACCGCGGCGCAGGTCGCCTCGCCGCGCACCGCGACGCTCATGCTCCAAATCACGGCGCCGCCGGACTTCGCGCTCACGGTCGTCCCATCGACGGTCACGGTGGTCGGCGCCACGTCCGGGAGCGTGACGGTGTCGGTCACCGGGCTCAACGGCTTTTCCGGCACCGTGAACGTGACTGCGCCGACGGTCGCCGGCGTCACGTTCGCGCCCGCGAGCTTCATGCTCTCCGCGGGCTCCTCGCAGACGGTCACGATCGCGGTGGCGGGCACGACCGGCGCGGGGACGTACGCCGCCCAGTTCACCGGGACGGCGGCGGGCGTCTCCGGCTCGCGCACGGGACTCCTCATGCTCACCGTGACGCCGGCACCGCCGTCGATCCAGAGCGTCACTCCCCCGACTCTCGCCGTCGGGGCGGCGGGCATGGTGCTCCGACTGACCGGCGAGTACTTCCGCCCCGGAGCCACCGTGACGTGCCCCGACCCCTCGCTCCAGGTGCTGCGCACGACGGTGATCTCGTCCACGCTCGCCGAGGTCGTGGTGACGCTGGGGGCGGGGGCGCACTCAGGCCCGTACCGCCTGGACCTCGTGAACACGGACGGAACGCGAACCTCCCAGGGCGTGGTCGTCCTGGTGTACCCCTCCACGTCGATCGCCGCGCCGCTCGGCGTGACGACGGCGGCCATCGTGTTCCCCCGCCCGTTCACGCTCCTCGCGCCCTCGACTCCGCTCTTCCCCCGCGGCCTGCTAGCGACCACCGGCCTCGGCACGATCATCGGGACGTGGCGGTACGACGGCGTCCCGTTCGACACATTCGCGGTCAGCGCCGCGGGAGGGATGCCCGTCGAGGTGAAATCGCACGTGCCGCTCCCGATCACGTACACCGGGGAGCACAAGCTCGAGCTGGCGGTCGAGCAGCCGCAGGCCCTCGTCACCGAGGCCGTCAGCGTGATCCAGTCGCTCGACAGCAGGAGCCAGCTCGAGATCCTCGCTCCGCCCGACGGGATCGTGTTCAGTGACCCGCCGCCGCTGTTCCGCTGGTCGCTCGTCCCGGGGGCCTCCGGCTACGAGGTCGAGATCGAGCGCAAGGACGAGGCTCCTTTCCGGGTGCGGATCTCCGAGTCGGAGTGGCGGCCGAGTGCGAACGACGTCGAGGCGATCAGGCCCGGCGTGCACCGCTTCCGGGTCAGGGCGATCTTCCCGGGCGAGACGTCGGGCGAGCCGACGCCGTGGCGGCGGTTCGTGGTCCCCCCCAAAGAGGCCGAGCTCCGGATGCTCCCGCCTGCGAGCGATCCCACGACTGGACGCGCGGTGGTCAGATGGGAAGGAGGTGCGCCCGGCCTCGTCTACCGGGTGGAGTTTCTCAAGCCCGACTCAGGTCAGCCGTTCGCGTCGGCCCTCACGGTGCGGCAGCGGTACGTCGTCCCTCCCGGCGTGACGCAGGCAGGCGCCGAGCTCCGAGTCCGCGTCCTCGCGCTCGCCCCTGACGGGAGTCTCCGCGGCACCGCCGCCCCCACCGAGCTCCGGATGCAGTCGTGGCTGGCGTCCCCCGGCCGGGAGTTCATCCTCGCGAGCGCCGGGGCGCAGGTCATGGCGATGACGCCGGCCGAGGGCGCGACCGTGGCGGAGGTTCGCCCCCACATCGAGGTGCAGTGGCGCGGAAGCGTCAAGCTCGAGGAGGTCGTCCTCACCGTGGACACCACCGACGTGACCGCCGTCTCCGCCTTCTCCGAGGGCTCGATCGCGTACGGCTGCGTCGAGGCGCTGGCGGAGGGCGCTCACACCGTCCAGATCTCGCTCGCCGGCACCGTCACCCGCTCGACGTTCACTGTCCTGCCGCCTCCGCAGCCGGAGGTGGCACCGGCGGCGGCTTCCGCAGAACCGCCGCATCGCGACTGGCAGGTCGCCGCGCTCGGGAACGGCACCGAGACGTCCGACCAGGGGAACGTCCACGGCGACGCCGGCCGCCTGCAGCTGACCGGCCAGGGCGACATCGGCTCGGGGTCGTCACAGGTGAAGGCGACAGCTGACCTCGGCGGCAAGCGGGAGTTCGAGCCGCCGTACCGGACGCTCTCGGAGAGCCAGAACTGGCAGTTCCACCTCGGCGCGAACCAGCCGGGGTTCAAGGAGGAGGGCCGGTTCGGGTACTCGCCGCCCGACTTCCTCGACCAGAGCGAGTTCCTCGCCGCCGGACTGGCGCGCGGCGGGGGCCAGGCGAAGGTCACCACCCCGATCGGCTCGATCTCGTACTACCAGACGTTCGCCGCGCAGTCGGCGGGCGCGACCGGCGCTCCCAGCGTCGCGCAGGACCTCAAGGGGATCGGGTACCAGGCGCCGTGGGATCCGACCAGGTACCTGCTCCGCGCGGTCGTCCTGCGCAACGAGGGCGAGGTCGGACCGGAGAACTCCGGCGTGCGCGGCGAGGCGGCAGGCGTGTTCGGGCGCTTCGTCCTCGGCGCCGGCGCGACGCTCCTGTTCGAGGGGGCGTACGGCAAGACCACGCCGCAAGGCTCCCAGAGCCCGCCCAAGCAGGGGGGGTACGGGTTCCACCTCGGGCTGACCGGCGTGCTGGGCTCGTGGACCTACGCCGTCAACCTCCGCAAGACCGAGGCCGAGTTCTCCAATCCGATGAACACCGGCCTCACCCCCGGGGCGGTCCCGGACCGTGTCGGGGGCGACCTCTCTCTGAGCCGGCAGCTCGGGACCGCGACGCTGTCTGTTCAGCTCCGCCGCCTGGAGAGCGGAGGCGGCTCCCCGGAGCAGCCCCCGAAGGCGTCGGAAGACGGCGCGATGCTCAACCTTTCCATGCCTCTGCGGAGCAACATCAACATGTCGCTCGCCGGGACGTGGGCCGCCAACAAGGGCGACGCCGATCCCGCGCGCTACCTGCCCGAGGTCTCGCGCACGCAGCGCGGCCTGACGCTGACGCTCAACGAGGTCCCGGGCCGCGTCATGCTCTCGCAGGCCCTCGCGTGGCAGGAGATGCGGGACGACTACATGCCGGCCGCCGACCAGACCGTCAAGAGCGTCACCTTGAGCGCGAACGGCTCGGTCACTCCGGCCCTGACGCTCGCGGCGCTGGCGTCGGGCACGCGAAGCGAGGGGGCGCCCCCCGTCGGGCGCACCGACCAGGTCATGCTGTCGCTCCAGCCCACGTTGAACTGGACGCAGGCGTTCCTGAGCGTCACGCCGCGAGCCGCGTGGATCCAGGTCAAGAGCGACATGAGCGCGACCAAGACCACGACCGACCAGCTCCAGATCCTCACGCAGCTCACGCCGCCGTGGGTCGGGTCGCTGTTCGCGTTCCAGGTGGCGGCCGACTGGAGCCGCACCACGATGGGCGGGCAGATGCCGGCGCCGGGTTTCACCCGCCGAATCGTCGGCACGTGTACGTTGAGGTGGGGCGCCCAGCGCAAGCCCGATGCGCCGCCCGTCCCGCCGATGATGCCGGTCACGCCGGCCACCGGCGCCGGTTGGTTCGGGCCACCGTCGCCGACGCTCGCAAGCGTGCGCCTGTAGGCTCCGCGATGGTCAGTCACTTCGGCCGCGCCGCCCGCGACGAGGAGCCGTCCTCCGACCGGGACGGCCTCGGATCCGTACGCGATTCAACGCCGCACGGCGGCGCCTCCGGCTGGGGCGCCGCCGGAGAGGGGACCCGATGCTCGCGCTGATGCTCGTCGTCGCAGGCGGGCTGCCGGAGCCGGTCGCGGCTCCCACGCGGACCGTCTCCGTCATGCCGTCCGTCACGGTCACTCTCCCGTCGCCGACCGTGACGTGGCTCTCGCCGGGCGCCAGGCCGCAGGAGGTGCGGTGGCGGAGCGTCGGGCCCGTGGGCGACACCGTCCGGATCACGCTCGAGCGCCACGGCTGCTCGGGCGAGATCGCCGTCCTCGCGGGCCCCACCGCGAACGACGGCGTGGAGGCGGTCACGGTCCCGACCCTCGCGACCGGAGGGACGTTCGCGGTGCGGGTGCGCTCGACCTCGACGAGCGCCTTCGGGTGCTCCTCCGACTTCCCCGTCGTGATCGGGCCGTTCTCGTGCAGCGACCCGGTCGCCGGGATGGCGTGGCAGGCCGGGAGGCGCCAGCGCGTGGCGTGGATCTCGAGCGACCCCGTGGGCGCAAGGATCGACATCGGGCTGGCGAGGCCCGGCGAGACGGGCAGGTTCCGTGCGCTGGCCCAGGGCGTTGCGAACGACGGCGAGGAGTTCGTGAACGTGCCAGCGGACGTTCCGCCCGGGGCCTACAAGCTCGTGTTCGACCTCACGGGACCCCGCGCCGCGGCCACGTACTTCAGCCCGATCTTCTCGATCACGCCGGGCCGGTAGCCCAGGGCGGCGGCTGCCCGCGGCGAACCGGAGCAAGCCCGGGGCGCGTGCCCCGCGCTCACCTGTAGAAGAAACCCGCCGGGCCGACGGCGTACAGCGCGAGGCCGTAGTCGAGGCCGCCGATGCCGTCGTAGCACCATTCCACCGAGATGTCCGCCGCCGCCGCGCCGGGCTGGAACCCGCCGAGCGACGCCGCGAAGGCGGGCGGTCCCGCGGAACCCGACGCCTGGTATCCCGGGACCGCGTCGAGATAGGCGCGGTGGAGCGTGAACTGGTGAGTGAGCGCCACGCGGAGCTCGTCGCGCCCGCATTCGCCGTCGGTGTACGCGTGGTAGGCGCCGAACGACGCGGAGGTGTGACGGCCGAACCCGGGGTTGCAGAAGTTGGCCGCGAGGTCCGCACCGTGGCAGGCCATCACCTGGGTGTCCTCGCGGCGGACCAAGACGACACCGCGGGCCGCCTCGAACGCCGAATCCACCTGGTTGCTCGCCGATGTACCAACGACGACCTGGACCGTCACGAGCCCCTGGTCGGGGACGTGGGTGACGATCGGGACGCGCGCGAGGACGTAGGCCGGGGCCCACCGGACGATCTCGAGCTGCAGGTGGCCGCCCGCGAAGTAGCCGTTGAGGCGTGCGACGCCGCCTGGAGGCGGGGTGACCGACCCGTCGTCGGGGCCTCCAAACCCCTCGCCCAGGATGAGGATCTGCTCGCCCGGCGACAGCGGCGGCGACTGCACGACGCCGGTGATCGCCGGCGCGGGCACCGGTCCCCGGGGGTTCTGGAGGCGAGCCTGGACGCGCTCGAGGGCCGCCGCGACCTGTCGGTTTTGGGCGGCCAGCGCCTCAGCGGTGTCGCGCTCGAGCTCCGCCCGGACGGCGGCCAGCCCAGGGTCGCCCGTCGGCCTGGTCCCCTCGGCTCTCAGCCGCGCCAGCGCCGCAGCGACCCCGCCCCTGGTCCCCGCCGCCTGCTGCTCCGCGCTCTCTGCCGCGACGATGGCCAGTGCCTGGATCGCGACACACGCGAGAAGGCCGCTGAACCGGACGGATCGCATCGCTCGACGCTCCTTCCCCGCCCCGGTCCGCGCGCGCTCGGGACGAACCTCCGGCGCGCAGGCCGACGCCGGCGCCACTGCGGCTCCCGATGGGTAAACGCCGGCGCGTTGCCGAACCGAACGCCGCCTCGGGCGGCGGGACCGTGCGGTTGCGGGGCGGTTCGTCGTTGAGCGGGTTGAGGGCCGCACGCAGGTAGGGGAGTCCGGGGAGGTACCAGATGACAATGCCTCTAGGAAGCAAGCTCGCCGCCGCGGCATTCGCGGCCGCCCTCTCGGCCGTGATCGTCACCGCCGGCATCGAGCCGGTGCCGTGGCGCCCGGCCTCCCTGGTGACCTCCAACCTGGTCATGCTGGGGGGGCGCCCGTTCGTCGCGCTGAGCGACCTCGCGAAGGCGCTGGCGGGCACCGGTCACTACGACCCGGTGCGTCTGAGGTACGAGATCCGCCCGGGACCCAACGGCGTGCTGGTCGTGAACCCGGGGGCGTTCAGCGCACTCGCCCTCGCTCCCGGCGCCCTCAGAACCCTCCCGGCCGACCACCGCAACCCCGTGAACCTCGCCATCGGGAGCGCCGAGGTCACGATCCCGGCTTCCGAAGGCGCGACGTTGCGCCCCGGCGAGGCTGCGCTCTCGCTGGACTTCCTGGCGAGGCTCCTCGGCGGCCAGGCACGCTTCGACTCAAGCAAGGGGTTCTGGGAACTCCCAGCCGGAGGGCCGAGCACGCCCCTGCGGTTCAGGTGACACCTCGATGCACGGAATGAGAAAGGACGATCGATGAACGCACGACACGGCTTGCTCGTCGCGACCACCGCAGTGCTGGCATCCTGCCTCGTCGTCGGTGTGGCGCTTGCCCAGCATGCGACGCCCACCCCGACGGCAAGAGCGAAGTCGCCGTTCCAGGCGCCCCCTCCGCTGTACGGGCAACTCGCCAACGGCGACCCGGTGATGGTGTACATGAACCAGCTGTTCTACGTCGGGCAGCGCGGCGTCCGGAGCCTGTGCCCGGACGGGGTCTACGACCTCAAGAACGGCACTCGCCTGCCGATCCTCGCGGCTCACATCGTCCCGCCCTGGGTCAAGCAGGGGTTCAACCCGCAGCCGGAACCTCCCGGTAAGGAGCTCTTCGCTCTCACCGAGAACGGCCAGAAGCTGGCCCTCTCGCAGGGCCTGCTGTTCTTCGAGGGCGTGGGCGGCGGTCCGCGGGCCCGGTGCGGCGACGGGACCTACGCGCTCCGGGGCGGCGCGTCGCTCAGGATCCTTGGCGGCCAGCTCCAGAACCCCACCCAGCTCCAGGGGTTCGCCCCGTAGGGCGGCACCAGCGGCACCGGGGCCGGAGCGTTGCGCAAGGCCCCGCAGGAAGGAGGCGGGTATGAGACGGGCACTGATCATCGGCGTGATTGCAGGGGTGCTGGTTTGCTCGCAGGCGTTGGCGCAGACGATCACGGTCACCAAGCCGGCGCTGAACGACACCTGGTACAGGCGCGCCTCCTACACCATCACCTGGACCCACACGGGCCAGGTCGGCTACTCCGTCGACATCACCCTGCTCAGCGCAGTCGACAACGCCGAGGTCCTCACCATCGCGCACAACGCCGTGGCCAGTTCGGGATCGCAACAGTGGACGGTGCCGGCCTCCCTCCCCGAGGCCGGCTACAAGGTCCGCGTCAAGGCCTGGAGCGTGATCGGGACGAGCGGGCAGTTCTCCGTCAAGGAGTTCAAGGTGACGGCGCCCAACGGCGGCGAGTCGTGGCAGGCGAACGCCTCCAAGCAGATCACGTGGACCGGGCAAGGTGTCACCGGCACCGTCGGGATCGAGCTGTGGAAGGGCGGAGCCTCGGTCGGGGTGGTCGCCCCGAGCGTTGTGGGTTCGCTGGGCACCTATACGTGGA
>DATKLI010000116.1:0-3467 GCA_035542455.1 Thermoanaerobaculaceae bacterium | reverse complement strand
GCGCGAGGGAGGGGGAATCGCTCGTCCGGCGGTTCCGGGCTGCGGGAGTTCGGTACCCGGCCCGGCTGCTCGTCGTGGCGTTCAAGCGGGAGCGGACGCTCGAGCTCCTGGGGTTCTCGCCGAGAGCGGGCCGCTACGTTCCGATCGCCTCGTTCCCGTTCACGGGCTCGAGCGGTGATCTGGGCCCGAAGCGGCGGAGCTGGGACCATCAGATCCCGGAAGGGTTCTACCGGATCAGCGCGGTCAACCCGGCGAGCCTGTACCACCTGTCGCTCGAGATCGACTACCCGAACGCATCGGACCGTGCGCTCGGAGACAGTCGTGATCCGGGGAGCGAGATCTTCATCCACGGCGACGCGGTCAGCGACGGCTGCATCCCGATCGGCGACCGGGCGATCGAACAGCTCTTCCTCGCCGTGCTCGACAGCCGCTCTGCCGGGCACGAGGTGCCGGTCGCGGTCTTCCCGTGCCGGTTCGAACGGCCGGAGTGCCGGGCGGCGCTGCGACGCCAGGAGGCTCGCCGGCCTGCGCTCGCGGCGTTCTGGTCGAACCTGGAACGGGGGTACGAGATCCTCGTCCGGTCCGGCGCTCCGCCGGGCGTATCCGTGGATTCGCGCGGGCGCTACGCCTTCGCCGCCGCGGGCGCCGGGATGCAGTGATCACGGCAGTCGAAGGTCGAGGGTTCCGAGCCGACAGCTCACAGTTGAAAGCCGACAGCCAGACCAGGAAGACCCACAGCTCGGCCGTTGGCCCTGGGAGTGCTCGCGGTTTCTCCCGGTGGGTGGGGGACCTGTCGGCTGTGGGCTGGGTGGAAGGTCGGGGGGCAGCTGTCGGCCGACTCGGACCACAGGCGCATACAATGAGCGCATGATCTTGCGCCTGCCGTACGGCCGCGGCCTCGTGACCGCCGACCTACGTGGCCTGCGGTGTCAGGAGCTGCGGCCGGAGGCGCCGCGTCATGCGCACCCGGTCGAGGGTCTCGTCGAGAGGGCGGTCGCCCGGCCCGTGGAGGGGAAGCCCCTCGCGGAGCTGGCGTCGGGGGTCGCGAGCGTCACGGTGCTGGTGCCGGACGCGACACGCAAGGCGTGGCTCCCCAGGGTGCTCCCGTCGGTGCTGTCGGCGCTCGCGCAGGGGGGCGTCGCCCCCGGCGGGATCACGGTTCTGGTTGCGTGCGGCACGCATCCGCCGGCCGACGAGGGGTCGCTGGCGGCGCTGGTCGGCGATCTCCCGGCGGGGGTGCGGCTGATTCAGCACGACGCGAAGGACGAGGCGGCCCTGACCAAGGTCGGGTCGCTCGCGACCGGCGAGCCTGTCCGTCTCCACCGGGCGGCGGTGGCGGCCGACCTTCTTGTCGCCGTCTCGACGGTCCAGCACCATTACTTCGCCGGGTTCGGAGGCGGCCCCAAGCTCGTGTTCCCCGGCGTCGCGGGGTACGCCGAGATCCAGGCGAACCACCGCAAGGTGATCGACCTGTCGGCCGACCCGCCGCGCCGCCACGCCCGGTGCGACCCCGGCGTGATGGAAGGCAATCCGGTCGCCGAGGAGATCGCCGCGACCGCGGCGCTGTGCCTTCCCGACTTCGCGGTGATGCTGGTGGCCGGGGCGGAGGGCGAGGCCGCGTGGGCCGCCGGCGGGCCGCTCGCGGCCGTGTACGCGCAGGCGTGCGCGAAGGCGCGCGAGTGGTTCGAGGTCGAAGCCGGCCCGTTCGAGCGGATCGTCGTGAGCGCGGGCGGGTACCCCACCGACCACACGCTCATCCAGGCGCACAAGGCGCTCGATGCGGCGTGCCGGTTCGCGACTCCGGACGCCGAGGTGCTGTTCCTCGCCGCGTGCGACGGCGGCGCCGGGTCGCCCGCGATGGAGCCGTTCCTCGCGGACCCCAGGGCGTCCTCGATCGTGAGGCGGCTCGCCGAGGAGTACGTCCAGTACGGGCACACGACGCTCAGACTCGTCGACAAGACCGGGCGCTTCCGGGTGACCGTCAAGACCGAGCTCCCCGTCGAGCTCGCGGAACGGCTCGGGATGCGCCCGGTGTCGGACGTCGCCGGCGTCCTCGACCGATGGCGCGGGGAGGACCCGCACGGCACCGTTGGGCTCATGGCGGGGCCGCCGGTCTACCCCCGGCGCTAGCCACGGGGCGCCGCCGATAGCGGACCATCTTTCCGGGCGGGGGGTCCCGCGGCCGCTCCACCGCCCACCTGGCCGCTCTCGACCCCCCGAGCCCCCCGCTCGTCGCGGCGAAGCCGCTCCTCGTCCGGCGTTGCGCTCGGCGGATCGGATGCTCACGTAGCTTCCGGCTACGCTCCGCTCCTCCCGCCTCGTGCGCCTTGCATCTGGCCCACTCTAGGCGGCGCGGCTACACGCGGTCCGCTTTGGCCCGGCTCGGTTCGGCCGCACCCGCCACCGGACCGCGGTCGCCGTGCCTCAGCCTTCGAGGGACATCAGGTCGCGCCAGGTGTCGCGCTCGAGGAACGAACCGGGGACGTTGGCCTCCATCTCCTGGAACATCGTGTACGGCACCGCGAACGTCATCAGGTTGTGCCCGAGCTGCTTCGCGATGTACTTGCGCGCCGAGAGGTCCGTGAGGCCTACCACCGCGCGCGGCCGCGCCGAGCGCGCCTCGCGGTAGGCGAGGATGCCGATCGTCTGGCACCCCGCGCCCCAGGGCATGATCACGTTCTCGTTGTCGCCGCGCTCGTAGTTGGCGAGGACCACGAGAGCGGAGAGGCGGTCCGGGTCGACGAGGAAGATCACGATCTCCGGGCGCTCGCCGTCCGCCACCTGGGAGAGGGGCTTGAGGACCACGTAGCGCGTCGGCACGTCGATCATCGGGAGGGCGTCCACGAACCGCCGGACCGCGTCGGGCGTCTTGACGTAGCGCTCGCCGTAGACGAAGTCGGAGGATGCGCCGCGCCGGACCCCCGGCGCCTCGCTCTCCTCCTGAGGCCCGTTGCCGGTCGAGAGGAACCTGTAGAAGCACTCGATCCCTCCCGGCCACGTCTCGTACCGGTTTCCGAACCCGAGGCCGGTGCCGCCGCCGAGGCACCCGAACGTGTTGCGGTCCGCCGCGGCCGGTTTCCCCTTGGCCGCCGCCGCCATGAGGAGCCACATGACGCACCCCCACTTCGCCTCGGCGAACTGCATCGCGCCCGCGGGGAGCTCCTCGGAGAAGAGGAGCGCGACCGGTTCGTACTGCGCTCGGATGGCACGTGCGATCGCGCTGTCCATGGCGGCCTCCGCGACGACGGCCGCGATTGTAGCCGGGAGCGGCTGGCGGGTCGAACGTTCAAAGTCGAAAGTCGAGAGCAGACAGTTCACAGTTGACAGCTGACAGCTCACAGCTCACAGCTCACAGCTCACAGCTCACAGCTCACAGCTCACAGCTCACAGCTCACAGCTCACAGCTCACAGCTCACAGCTCACAGCTCACAGCTCACAGCTCACAGCTCACAGCTCACAGCTCACAG
>DATKLI010000115.1:0-56205 GCA_035542455.1 Thermoanaerobaculaceae bacterium | reverse complement strand
GTCCTGGATCGCGCGGGGGAAGCCGGGGTCACGACGATCCTCGCCCCGGCCACCGGCCGCGACGATCTCGACGCCGTCGTCGAGATCGCGGGGCTCGGCGAGGGCCGGATCCTCGGGGCGGTGGGGTTCCACCCCCACGAGGCGAGCCGGTGCGACGCGTCGTGGAAGCGGCGCGTCGAGCGGGCCGCGGAGTCTCCCGGCATCGTGGCGATCGGCGAGATCGGCCTCGACTACCACTACGACCTGTCGCCGCGAGAGGAGCAGCGCCGCGCGCTCGCGTGGCACCTCGGCCTCGCGCGCGAGCGAGGGCTGCCGGTCGTCCTGCATCACCGCGAGGCGTGGCAGGACTTCCTGGCGGCGCTCGACGCGGTCCCCGGGGTGCGCGGAGTCGCGCACTCGTTCACCGAGGGTGCGGACGGCGCCGCCGAGATGACGAGCCGCGGCCTCTTCGTCGGGATCTCGGGTATGGTGACGTTCCCCAAGGGGGAGAACATCCGCGAGGCCGCGAAGGCCGTCCCGGCGGGGCGCCTCCTGCTCGAGACCGACAGCCCATACCTCGCGCCCGTCCCGCACCGCGGCAAGCGCAACGAGCCCACGTTCGTGCGCCTCGTCCTCGCGGAGGTCGCGCGCGTGCGCGAGAGCGACGTCGGCGAGCTCGAGCGGGAGACCGACGCCGCCTTCGAGGAACTCTTTCTCACCCAGCCCGAGCGCTCTGGAGAGAAGGGAAGAAGGTAGGCGGACGACGGTAGAGGGAAGACGGATGACCGTCGTGCCTGCCGTCTTCCTTCTACCCTCTTCCTTCTCTCCTTTGTGCCTGTCTAGTCGTGCTGCGCGAGCTCGTGGAGGAGGTCGGCGAGCAACACGATCCGCCGCTCGAGCGAGCGCAGGTCGAGGTACTCGTCCCTCGTGTGCATCCCGTCTCCGACCGGGCCGAGCCCGTCCACGATCGGGATCCTCGACGGATCGGCGATGTAGTTTGGGAACGAGATCCCGCCGCGGTCCTCCTCGATCTCGAGGCGCCAGCCCCGCTCGGCCGCGAGGCGCGTGACCAGCGCCGCGATCGGCGCCCCCGGCCCGCTCGGGTCGACCGGCGGCACGCTTGCCCCGGGAGAGAACACCATGCCGACCTCGTGGTCCGCGGCGATCGTCGCGGTGAGGCGCACGAGCCTGTCGACGATGCGGGCCCCGTCCTCCGGTGTGAGGTACCGCGCCTCGCCCTCCGCGAGCGCGCGGTCGGACACGACGTTGCGCCGCCGCGAGGTGCCGAGCAGGGCGTGGTGGGTTGCGAGGCCGTTGACGAAGTCCGCGTCGCCCGCGACCATCCGCGCGACGTTCACGGTGGCGCCGGGGCCGCTCTCCGACATCGCCTGCGCTTTCGCCGTCCAGTCGGCCGCGGCCGCGAGCGCGGAGCGACCCTGCCAGTAGGCGAGACCCGAGTGCGCGGCGCGGCCGGTGACCTCGAGCCTCCACTCCGTCAGGCCGCGCCGGCCCGCCACGAGCGTCTCGGCGTCGTCGCGCGCCTCGCCCGGCTCGATGACGAGGAGGGCCCTGGCGCCCTCGCTCCAGCGCCGGACGGCGCGCTCGGAGATGAAACCGCTCACCTCCTCGTCGGGCACCGCCACCAGCATCATATCGGCGGGGGTCTGCTGTCCGCGCAGCGCCAGGAGGTCCAGGGCCCCGACCAGCATCGCGAGGCCGCCCTTCATGTCGAGAGCGCCGGTCGCCTGCAACCGGTCGCCGTCGAGCCGCGGGGGCACCGCGTCGAGCACCGTGTCGAGGTGCCCGACCAGCACGAGCGGATGCTCACCGACCCGCGGGCCGCGCGCGATGAGGAGCGGCAGCGAACCTCCTTCGCCGTCGCTCTCGGCGAGGATCTCGGGGGTGAGGCCGCGGGCGGAGAGCTCGGCGGCGACGCGGGCGGCCATCGCGGGCAGACCTTCCGTGTCGCCGCTCGCCGACGAGATGGCGCACAGCTCGGCGAGGAGTTGAGTCGTCCCTCTGAGGAGCTCAGGGGGGACCGTCGCTGGTGTTTGCGCCACGTCTACCTCCGCCCGGAGAGTGTATTCGATCGAGTACGCCGCCCTCGCGTCTCCGGCTCCATCCGAGTGTCGTGACACGAGGGGCCTCGGATCCACCGCTGCCCCGCGCACATCGCGAGGGGGAAGCGCCGGGTCCCGTACCCTCCTGCTCGACAGAAACGAGCCCGTCCAGCGGCCGGGCGTCGAGCCGCCGCACACCCGGTGCCGGCCGTCCAAGTCGCTGTGCTTCTATGAGAAGCATGCGAGTCAGCCGGGTCTTGACTTGCGATCCGACGCCTCCTAGACTTCGCGCAGGATACATTATATCTAATACACAGGACCGGCAAATGCCCACCCAAACCGCCCCCCGATCTCACCGGCAACTCCGTTCCCGGGTAGCGGATCGGCTTCGCGGCGAGATCCTCCAGGGCGAGCTGAAACCCGGCGAGTGGCTGCGGCAGGAGCGGATCGCGGCCAAGCAAGGGGTGAGCCAGACGCCGGTCCGCGAAGCGCTGCGCCAGCTCGCCGCCGAGGGTCTGCTCGAGCACGTTCCGTACCGCGGTATCCGTGTCGTCCAGTTCTCGATCGAGGACGTCGAGGACCTCTACGCGTGCCGGGCTCTGATCGAGGGGATGGCCGCCCGTTTCGCCGCGGTGCACATCACGCCCGGCGAGGTGGAGGAGATGACGGAGCTCTTCGACCGGATGTGCCGGTGCAAGACCCCCGAGGACCTCGCCGAGTACCGCGATCTCAACCGGCGCTTCCACTCCGCCATCTTCACGGCGTCCCGGCGCTCGTTCCTGGTCCGCACGCTCGCCCAGCTGTGGTCGGCGTTCCCGACGATGCTGTGGAGCAACGTCCCGCGGGTCGCGACCGAGTCGGCGCCGGAGCGCGACGAGCCGGACATCGTGGAGCACCGCGCGATCGTCGAGGCGTTGCGGACCCACGATGCCGACGCCGCGGAGCGCGCAGTGCACGGACACATCGAGGCGGCGGGGAGCTCGCTTCTCGCGGCCATGAGGGTGCAGGCATGAGTTCACTTCGGCGCGATACGTCACCGCTGTGGTGGGGTGCGCGCCTCACCGTTACGAGGCCGGAGGCGCTGCCCCGACGAGAGTCCCGGCCCAGGATCGAGGTGTCGCGCGAGAGCGCACACCGCACCAAGGGAGGAGCGATGATGCGAGGTTTCCTGAAAGGTACCGTCTTTGCCCTGTTGCTGCTCGCGCTGGCGGCGCCGGTCGCCGCCCAGTCGATCACGTCGGGCAGCATCCAGGGCACCGTCAAGGACACCAAAGGCGCGGTGCTTCCCGGCGCAACCGTCACGGCGTCCTCGGACGCCCTCGTCAAGGGCAAGCTGACCACCCCGAGCGACGAGCACGGCATCTACCGATTCCCCTCGCTGCCGGTCGGCATGTACACGATCGACGTGGAGCTCGCCGGATTCGTCAAGCAGCGTGCCGAGAACATCAGCGTCAACCTGGCGAAGGCGCTCGTCATCGACGTGACGCTGCCGCAGGCGAAGGTCGCCGAGGAGGTCTCGGTCACGGGCGAGGCGCCGCTGGTCAGCGTGGCGAGCAACACGGTGTCCACGAGCTTCGACACCAAGTTCCTCGAGCAGCAGCCGCTGCCGCGCAACTACTACGCGCTGCTCGCCTCCGCGCCGGGCGTGACGCTCGACATTACAGTCTCGAGCGGAAGCGCGATGATGGCGTACGGCGGGACGGGATCGACACAGAACTCCTACACCCTCGACGGCGTCAACGTCGGTGCCCCGGGCGACGGGAACTACTGGCTGCTCCCCAGCATCCAGTGGATGCAGGAGGTCCAGGTCGGCGGCCTGGGCGCCAACGCCGAGTACGGCGGCTACACCGGCGGGGTCATCAACGGCGTGACCAAGTCCGGAGGCAACGAGTTCCACGGCGGCGTCGAGGCGTACATCACGCCGGAGTCGTGGGTCGCCAACAACACGCCGGCCGACCTCGGACCTCAGGCGCCCTTCAAGTTCCACGACTACGCGGTCAGCCTGGGCGGCGCGATCACGAAAGACCAGCTCTGGTTCTTCCTCTCGGGCGAGGACTGGGAGCAGGACACCTCTCCGCCGGGGGCGCTGACGTCCACGAACCGCAAGACGCCCCGCTACCTCGGTAAGCTCACGTGGCAGGCGGACACGAACAACCGCCTCGTGCTGATGGCCGAGCACGACACCGTGAACCAGGACTACCGCGGGGTCGCCTCCGACACCCTGCCGGAGGCCGCCTACAAGGAGAGCGCGCCGAACTACACGTTCGCTGCCAGTTGGGAGTCGCTCCTCAACGCCAGCAACTTCCTCACCATGAAGCTCACGGGGTTCGGTGGCCGAGAGGACGACCTCCCGTACCACGGCTACAACACCCCGGGCCGTCAGGACACGAACACCGGGATCAACTGGCAGAACCTCGCCAACTACCTCCTCTCGTACCAGCGCCAGGCAACGCTCGACGCGTCGTGGAGCGTGTTCAAGGACGGGTTGTTCGGCGCCAAGGACTCGCATTCGTTCAAGTTCGGCGGAGGCTACCAGGACGCGGCGTTGAACTACGATTCGGCGCCAGACGGCGGCTACACCCTGTACGACGACTCGTCGGACTGCCCCAGCTTCGACTACTACATGCAGCACCCCGAATGCGGGTTGATCGATGCCGACTCGTACAAGGAGACCGGGTACGACGAGTACCACGAGCATCTGCGAATGAAGGAAATCGACCTGTACGCGCAGGACTCGATGCGGCTCGACCGGTGGACGATCAACTACGGCGTCCGGTACGGCAACCTCAAGGGCGGGTTCGCGCCCGGCACCGGGAACACGAACGTGTACAGCACGAGCTTCGTGGACCCACGCGTGGGGTTCGTGTGGGACGTCTTCGGAGACAACCGGACGGCGCTGAAGGCGCACTGGGGCCGGTACCACGACAAGATGAAGGGGTACCTGTACGACCGTGAGATTTCGGGACACATCGCACCGCCGGTGATCGACTGCTATTGGGACTCGGCCACCGGCCAGTACGACGAGGACTCCAACGGCGACCCGGGGTGCGAGACGTACTCGGTCCCGCCCGCAGCCACGATGGGCCACTACGGCGGGCAGTACGTGGACGAAACGCTGCTCTCGGTCGACCAGCAGCTCGGCAAGGACATGGTCGTAGGGCTCGACCTCATCGACCGCCGGTTCCGCGACATCATGGCGATGATCAACGTCAACAACGACTACACCGAGAAGATCGCCACCAACAACCCGCTCACGGGCGGCACCCTCCCGGTCTACAGCCTCAACTCCCCGCAGCAGTACGTCCTGACCACCGACGATAGGGCGTACCGCGACTACCGGTCGGCGATGCTGCGCGTCGAGAAGCGCTACTCGCACGGCTGGTACCTCCAGAGCTCGCTGGTCTGGACCGACCTCAAGGGGAACGAGATCAACAACTACGGATACGAGCACCCGTTCGAGGACCTCAACGGGTACACCAACGCGGACGGCAGGCTGGATTGGGTGTACAACAAGTGGGACTACAAGCTGAACGCGGCGGTGGACCTGCCGCTCAACCTCCAGCTCAGCGGCATGTACAACTACCTCTCCGGGATGTACTGGACGCCGTACGTGCGCGTCACCAGCGGGCTCAACTACAACTCCACCAGTGGCAGGAACATCCTCATGCTCCCGCGCGGCACGTACCAGTTCCCGTCGCGGCACCTGCTCAGCATGCGTGTGGCGTGGAACCCCAAGCTCGCCGGCGCGCTCAAGCTCACGGTTTCGGGCGAGGTCTTCAACATCCTCAACAACAACACGATGCTCGACACCTACCAGCGCTGGGGGAGCTACAACGCGAAGAAGAACACGTGGTCCGGGCCCCGAAGCTCGTACGACACGCCGTACACGATCGAGTCGCCGCGCCAGGTTCGGCTCGGCGTTCGCCTGGAGTTCTAGCGCACCACTTCCACCTTGCACCGGGGCGGCCGCGAGGCCGCCCCACTTTTCAGCGGGAGGCAGGCCCATGAAGGCTCGCACAGGCAACCGGCTCCGGGTCCTCGCGATCGTGTGCGCGGCGGGAGCGCTCTGGGGCGCCGGATCCGCGGCGGCCCAGCCCGGGACGCCCGCTCCGATGAGGTTCGACCAGAGCATGTCCGTCTACAACCGGCGCGTGCACCCGCCGGCGCCGCCCGAGAACGTGAACTGGGAGGCGCGCGTCACCGCGTTGCTGAAGGAGGAGCCCGGCGACGTAATCATCACCGCGGTCGGCGACATGATCTTCAACCAGCAGATCTCCAACCTGCAGGAGCCCGAGCGCCGCCAGCTCGTGCGGATCATGCAGGAGGCCGACATCGCCTACGGCAACCTCGAGTTCTCGCTCAACGACCGCCCCGAGCTCCAGCGGCCGTTCTACAACTTCCGCGCGCCGACGGAGTTCAGGTGGGAGGTCGCGGCCATCGGGATCAACCTCGTCTCGATGGCGAACAACCACGCGCTCGACTTCGGCCCCGAGGGCCTGCGCGAGTGCCTGCGCGCGCTCGACCTCACTCAGATCACGCACGCCGGCGCCGGCGTGACGCTCGCCGAGGCGCACGAGCCGGGGACGCTCTCGATCCAGAGCCAGAAGACGAAGTTCGCGCTCCTCTCGTACATGCGCTACTGGACGCAGAAGTACCGCTGCAAGGACCCGGACGCACCGTGCCTCGCGACGATCAACCCCGCCGAGATCCTGATCGCGCGCGACGGCAAGGTGGAGGAGGTCGAGGGTCCGCTCGCGAGCGACATCGCGACGATGGAGGACGACATCGTGCTCGCGAAGCGGCACAACGACGTCCTCATCGTGTCGCTCCACAACCACGACGTGAGCCACCACCGCGTCTACGGGATCCAGGACCACACCCCGCCGACCGAGGAGATCATGTTCCATCGCGCGATCGACGCGGGAGCGGACATGGTGATCGGCAGCGGGCCGCACGTGCTGCGCGGGATCGAGATCTACAAGGGGAAGCCGATCTTCTACAGCCTCGCCGACTTCATCTACCAGTACCGGACGCCGGACAAGATCCCGGTCGACCTCATCCACCAGCGCGACACCGAGATCGCGAGGCCCACGAACGTCTCGGTGTGGGACCGACGGGACACGCAGCAGACGATGGAGGGGATCCTCGTCCGCATGACGCTCAACGCCGAGAAGCTCAAGCGTATCGAGTTCCTCCCCGTCTCGATCGACGACGAGGGCCCGCTCTACGGCGTCCCGCGACTCGCGAGCGCCGCCAGGGCGAAGGAGATGATCGAGCGCGTACAGACGCTGTCGCAGCCGTACGCGACGACGATCGTCAACAAGGGGTGGTACGCGGAAGTGAAGTTCTAGGCGCGGGTCCCCGGGGGCCCGCGGCCGCGGAGGGCACGACGAGATGAGGGCGCGCCGGAGCGTGGTGGGCACGGAGGTGCTGCTCGCCCTCGTCCTGCTGTCGGCGCTCGGCGCCGGACGGGCGACGTCGGCCCTGCCAGGCCCGGCGGCGGTCGCCGTGCCGGCGGCCCCGCCCGCGCCCGTTGCGCCGGTCGCAGCGAGGATCCCGAAGCGGCTCGAGGCGCACGGCGACGTTCGCGTCGACGACTACGACTGGATGCGCGATCGCGGCGACCCGAAGGTCAGGGCGTACCTCGAGGCGGAAAACGCGTACGCCGCTGCAGTGATGAAGCCGACCGAGTCGCTCCAGGCCGAGCTGTTCGCGGAGATCACCGGGCGGATCAAGCCCGAGAGCTCGACCCCGCCCGTGGAGGACAACGGGTACCTGTACTGGACCCGGTTCGAGCCCGGCAAGGAGTACGCGATCCACTGCCGCCGGAAGGCGCCCGGCGGCGCGCCCGAGGAAGTCGTGCTCGACGTCAACGCGCTCTCGGGCGGCAGTGCGGTGTGCAAGCTCTCCGACGTCGCCGTCAGCCCGGACAACGTGCTTGCGGCGTTCGGCGTGGACACCCGCGGCGACCGGCTGTACACGATCCGCGTTCGCAACCTGAGGGACGGGACGCTGCTGCCGGACGCGATCGCGGGCACCGCGGGGGAGATCGCCTGGGCCGCCGACGGCCGGACGTTCTTCTACACTACGCGCGACACCTCGCTCCGGACCTACCGCGTCGTCCGCCACGCCGTCGGCTCGGCCGCGGCGTCCGACGCGGTCGTGTTCCAGGAGGACGACCCGACGTTCGAGGTTTCGCTCTCCCT
Organism: Thermoanaerobaculaceae bacterium; assembly: GCA_035542455.1. Lineage (GTDB taxonomy): Bacteria > Acidobacteriota > Thermoanaerobaculia > Thermoanaerobaculales > Thermoanaerobaculaceae > RBG-13-68-16. Next base: position 47,960 of record DATKLI010000115.1, on the reverse strand, counting down.
CTCGAAGTCGCGAGCCGTGGTGCTGGTCGAGAGCGCGAGCGAAACGTCGTCGGAGTGGCGCTACGTGGAGTCCGCCGAGCCGAACGCTCCGCTCGAGGTGTTCCAGGCGCGCACGCCGGGGCTCCGGTACTGGGTCGAGCACGCCGGGGGCCGGTTCTGGGTCCGGACCAACCTCGGCGCCCCCGACTACAGGCTGATGGAGGCGGCCCCCGGCCGGACGAGCGCGGGGGCGTGGGTCGAGGCGGCTCCCCCGCGCGACGGGGCGCTGCTCGAGGGGTTCGGCGTCTTCCGTGGGTACCTGGTCCTCGCCGAGAGGGTCCGAGGTCTTCCGCGCTTCCGGATCGTCTCGCTCGCCGACCGGAGCGAGCGCACCGTCGCGTTCGACGACGCGGCGTACGAGGCCGCGCTCGACGTCACCCCCGAGTACCTCAGCCGCTCGTTCCGCATCCGGTACTCGTCGCCGGTCGTGCCGGCCACGACGTACGACGTCGAGCTGGCCACGGGAGCGAAGACGCTCGTGCGGCGCGACGAGGTCGGAGGCTCGTTCGACCCGCGGCGGTACGAGGTCCGCCGGCTCGAGGCGCCGGCGGCGGACGGGAAGCGTGTGCCGATCTCGCTCGTGTGTGCCAAGGGGATCCGGCTCGACGGCTCCGCCCCGCTCCTCCTGCAGGGGTACGGCGCCTACGGCAACAGCCGCGTCTACAAGCCGGACTTCCTGCCCGAACGGTTCAGCCTGCTCGACCGCGGCTTCGTCGTGGCGATCGCCCACGTCCGCGGCGGAGCAGAGCTGGGGCGCGCGTGGTACGAGGACGGCAGGCTCCAGCGCAAGAGGAACACGTTCTCCGACTTCATCGCGTGCGCCGAGTACCTGGTCGCCCAGCGCTACACGAGCCGCGACCGCCTGTTCGCCAACGGCCTCTCCGCCGGCGGGATGCTGATGGCCGTCGTCGCGAACTGGCGCCCCGACCTGTTCCGCGGAATCGTCGCTGAGGTGCCGTGGACCGACGTCGTCACCGACAGCCTCGACCCCGGCCTGCCGCTGGTGACGGTCGAGTACGAGGAGTGGGGCGATCCCAGGCGCAGCGCGGACTACGAGTACCTGCGCTCGTACTCGCCGTACGACAACGTCAAGGCTCAGGCGTACCCCGCGCTGCTCGTCACCGGGGCGTTCAACGACACCCAGGTCGCCTACTGGAACCCGGCCAAGTGGGTCGCAAAGCTGCGCGCGACAAAGACCGACTCGAACCCGCTGCTGCTCGTCACCAACATGGCGTCGGGTCACAGCGGCGCCTCGGGCCGCCTGGAGAAGTACCGGCTCACGGCGTTGAAGTACGCGTTCATGCTGGAGCTCGCCGGCGTCGCTCGGTAGCGCGGCGCCCACCTCCCGGACCGTCGCAGCGTGCGGCCAGCGCTCCCGGGGCGCGCCACGGCTACGAACGCAGAGCGGGCATGCGCCGGCCCGGCGCCGGCACGCCCCGCAGCCTGCAACGCTCACGAAACCAACCGCCAGAGCCCCTCCGCCGTCGCCCCGAAGGCTAGCTCCTGGCGTGCTTCTTGCCCTTGAGCACATGGTGGCTCTCGCTGCCTCCCGCGATGCCGACGAGGAACCCGTCCATGCCGGGGTAGTGCGCCTCGGACAGGATGAACTTGCCGTCGACCTTGTCGAACACCAGCGTCGGTTCCTTCGTCCCGAGGTCCGCGAGCCGCTCGAGCACCGGGACCACCACCGCCCCCTCGTCTTCGGTCCCCTCGACAATGACGCGGTTGTCGTGGTTCCCGGACAGGCCGATGTGGTACACGCCGGCCGTCATCGCCTTCTGGTTCGCGACGAAGGCGAACGGGATGTCCACCTCCATCTCCTCCGACCCGATGGGCTCGACGGCAACGGCAACACTGCCGGCCAGCGTGAGCGCGGCTGCGCACGCGATCGCTGCCACCAACGCGAGTCTCCTCATATCTGCCTCCCTGCTGGGTCCGAACCGCCGGTTCACGTCGCCCGGCCCCCGCCGAGCTCGCGCGCGGGAGCCACCCAGACCGTTCAGAGCAACGGGCCCTCCGGCGGGACGATTCCCGAAAAGTGTCAAGAAGTGTAAACTTTACAATAATTTACGGAGCGACCCTGCGCGCTCGCCTCGTCACCGCGCCGGGCGCTCGGCGAGCAGCCAGGCGGTCGCGAGCGCGAGGCGCGCGACTCGCTGCACCTGCGTTGCGTCGAGCGCGTCGGCGGTGTCGCCGGGCTGGTGGTACGCGGGGAAGAAGTTCCCGAAGAACCTGACGAACGGGACGTGGGCGCGCGCGAACTCGCGGTAGTCGCTGCCGCCGTGCAGGCCGTCGGTACGGTCGAAGTGGAGAGCGAGCCCGGCGGCGCCCGCGGCCGAGCGGAGCGCCTCGTCGAGCTCGGGCGCACCCGCGGGTAGGCCGGGCTCGACGAAGTCGGCGGGCTTCACCTTGGCGAGGAACGCGTCGCCGTCGGGCAGGGCGGACTCAGCGACGAGCTTCCTGATCTCCTCCATCGACCACGGGTGGCCGATCATGTCGAGGTTGAGGTACGCGGCGGTGCGGGCGAGGGGCCAGAGTGGGTGGCGCACGTAGTACCCGGATCCGAGCTTTCCCTCTTCCTCGCCGGTCCAGAACGCGATCACGACGGTGCGCTTGGGCCTCGCCGGCATCGCGGCGAGCGCCCTCGCGATCTCGATCAGCGCAGAGGTGCCCGACGCGTTGTCGTCTGCGCCCGGGTACACCGTGTCGCCGACCCTCCCGAGGTGGTCGATGTGGGCACCCAGCACGATCGCGTCGCCCCGCAGCGTGCTGTCGGAGCCGGAGAGCACGCCGACCACGTTGCGGCTCGCCGCGAGCGTCTCGTTCCCCGTGACCTGGACCGCAGCCGTGACGCCGGGGATCAGGCGGGGCGTCGCGGATCGGGCGGAGGCGTGATCGAGACCCGCGGTCGCGAGAAGTGCGTCGGCGACCGCGGCCGACACCCGCACGAGCGGAGCGGCCGCGTCGGCGCCCGTCTCGTCGTACGGCAGGAAGAACCGGGTCTCCCGCGGGGCCTTGGCGAGGTCGCGGGCCGCGAACTCGTCTCCCTCTACGCCCAGGACCGCGATCGCCCCGAGCGCGTGCGCCGTCTCGACCTTGACCTCCCAGCGCTCGTCCTCGTCGGCCGACGCGTAGCGTGTGAGGAGCTCCGGCTTCTGCCAGGCGTTGCCGGCGGGCACACCCGCGAGGACGAGCACGATTCTGCCCCGCACGTCGAGACCGCGGTAGTCGTCACGGCCGAGCCCCGGCTCGCGGACGCCGTACCCCGCGAACACCACGGGCGCGTCGAGCGTCCGCGGCGCCTGCTCGTCGAAGAGGCAGTCGACCCCGGACGCGAAGGTGCGGCTCGACCTCGCGCCCGCGAGCGCACGCTCGACGGTCACGCGGCCGCCGAGGCCGGAGATCTCGCGCAGCGGGACCGTCTGGAAGTATCCCGACGCGAGCGGCGGTATACCCGCGTGAGCGAGCGACGCGGCGGCGTACTCGGCCGCGGCGTCGAGCCCGCGGCTGCCGAGGCCGCGCCCCTCGAGCGCGGGCGAGGCGAGGTACCGGACGTGTGCGGCGAGGGAAGGAGCGGCCAGACCCGCCACGGCGGCGGCGAGGGGCGGCGGCAGGGTTCTCCCGGCTTCCGGCGCGACGAACTCCTGGACGGCCGGCTGCGTTGCCGCGAGCCGCGCGGTTGCGAGGCTCCCGAGGCAGGCGACGAGGCACGGCGCAGCGACCGCGGCTCGGAGAGGGGTGTACATTGCGGCAGCGTAGCGCAGCGGCGGGACGGGCGAAAGCGCGTTGGGCGCCCGCGCCGGCGCGTCAGAACGAGAACGCGGGCGACGGCACGTGCGGCGCGACCCGGTTCCGGCCCTCGCGCTTGGCGCGGTAGAGGGCGGCGTCCGCGAGCGCGAGGAGCGCATCGGGTCCCTCGCACTGCTCGCCCGACCCCGTCGAGGCCCACCCGACGCTCACGGTGACGACCGGGGAGGTCTCGGAGGCGCCGTGCGGAACGGCGAACGCCTCGACCTGGCGGCGCACCCGCTCGGCGACCGCGCCCGCCTCCTCGGGGCCGGAGCCGGGGAGGACCGCGACGAACTCCTCGCCGCCGAGGCGGCACAGGAGATCGACCCCCTCGCGCAGGACGGCATGCATCGCGCCGGCGAGGCGGACCAGGCAGTCGTCGCCCTCGAGATGGCCGTGGCGGTCGTTGTACGCCTTGAAGTGGTCGATGTCGATGACGAGGAGTGAGAGCGGGGCGTGGGACCGGCGGCGGCGCTGCCACTCCATGGCAAGCCGCTCGTCGAGCCTCCGCCTGTTGGGGAGGCCGGTGAGCGCGTCCGTCACCGCCAGCCGCTCGAGCGCGGACTGGGTCGCCACGAGCTCCGCCGCGAGCCGGCGCGCGTTGAGCATGAGGAAGAAGATCGTGATCGCCACGTCGTGGACTATCAGGAACAGGAAGAACGTCTTCATCTCGCCGGAGAGCACGAACAGCGCTCGGCCGGGAGACGACATCATCCACTTCGCCACGAGCGCGAGCAGGACGGCGGGCCACGTGACGAGGAACGCGATCGCGAGCGCGGCCGGCAGGCCGTGTGTCCGAACGGACGGCGCCAGGCCGGCGGCTGCGCGGCACATCACGAACGCGACGCACACGCCGGTGGCGAGCGCCCGCCCGCCCGGCGAGTCCGCGACGTAGGCGAGCCAGAACACTGCCGCGAGGACGGCGGCTCCGGCGACGACGTCCGCGAGCACTCCGCGTACGCGGTCGAAGAACAGCAGGATGGCGCGCGAGCGCAGCGCCGCGCCCGCCACCATCAGCCCGCTCAGCGCTATCGTCGGCAGCCGTGCCGGGGTCGGTCCCCGGACCACGACGAGCAGGTACACGAACAACGCGACGCTCTGGGACGCCACCCAGTGCCCGAACCCGGCGTACGTCTTCTGCGTGCGCCAGAACAGCACGAGCGCCGCGCACAGCGCCGCGTCCACGAGAGTCGCGGCGACTGCCAGCGTCTTCAGGTCGAGCTCAGGCGCCACGGAGGGGTGCCCCCTTTTTCCGCACAGCGTAACACCGCCGGGTGCGGCCCGGCGGGGCGGTGCAGCGTGGGGCCGCGCGGCTACCGGACGACGCGCACGACCGGCAGCGGCGAGGCCGGCTTGGTCAGGGCGCGGAAGCGCGGGTACTGGTACGGACCGTACATCGCCGCGGGCTCGAGCACGAGCGCCGCCCGGACCGCGGCCTCGCCCTCGAGCGGCACCCACAGCGACCCCGCCGGCAGGTCGCGTTCGGCGGCCGGCTCGCGCCGCACGATCGCACGCCCCTCGTACCGGGAGTACACGTCGTCGAACTCGTCCTCGATCCGGAGCAGGGTGCACGCCTCGGCTCGCACGCGCCGCGCGGCGGCCAGCTCTTCGTAGGGGATCCCCTGACGCTCGAGGAGCAGCCTGAACTCCGCGGCCGCGCGCGGCTCGACGGCGTAACCGAGCGGGGTCGGGACCGCGGTCTTGACCGCCATCACCGTCATCATGTTCGCGGTCGGCACCCTCAGCACGCGCCCGGTCGCGGCCTCGACGACCGGGAACTCGGTGACCGTCATGCCGGGGTTGACCCAGAGGTAGTTGGTCGGGATGAACGGAGGCAGCGGCCGCGTGCGGGCGCGCTCGACCGCGGCGAGGTCCTCCTGCCGGTGGCCGTCGCCGTTCACGAAACGCCACAGCAGCACGAGGTACGCGTCCACCCTCCGGGCGAGGTCGCCGGAGGGGGCGGCCGCGCCGCGCATCACCGCCGACTCGATGATGAACGAGAGCCCGCCGTACATCCCGATCGCGTTGAGGCCGCCGTCGATGTCGGGAGCGGAGTGGCGCTGCTCCTCGTCGGGCGGCATCCCGCCGACCGTGTAGCGCAGGAACGGGTGACCGGCCGCGGTCTCTGGGGCCTCCGACTCGTCGACCCAGCGCTCCGAGGCCGCGATCACCGCCGGGTCGAACAGCGGATTGTCTACGCCGTCCATCGTGATGTCGGGGTAGGCGATCCACCCGCGCTCGCGGCGCTCGTCGGAGTCGCGCGTGAACTCGTGGCAGTCCACCGCGAGGTGCGGCCGGATGCGGCGCGCGACGCGGTGGAGCGCCTGCGTCTCGGGCTGCTCCAGCACGATGTGGTCCCGGTTGAGGTCGGCCTTGGCGCTGTTGCGCCGCGTGCCGGCCTCGCCGCCGTCCGGGTTCATCATCGGCATGATCCAGAGGTCCACGTCGGCCGGCAGGGGCCCGGGGTTGGCCGCGATGTCGCGGATCATGTAGAGGAGGGCGTTCTTGCCCGCGGGCTCGTCGCCGTGCTGCTGTGCGTAGAAGAGGATCCGGAACGCCGCCGCCGCGCCGCGGCTCGCGTGGACCAGGTATACCGACCTCCCCTGCGCGGTCGTGCCCTCGACCGAGACGCGGATCGGCCCCTTCCCGTCCACGCCCGCGAGGAACGCGGCCATCTCGTCGTACGAGACCGTCCGCGTGAGCTGGCGGTGGTCGGCGGGGAACGCCGGTGCGCCGGGCTGCGCCGCCAGGGTGGAGGGCAGCACGGCGAGGAAGATCGTCGGCAGGGATCTCGTCAGTGCACTCATCGGGGCTCCTCGTTCACTCCGTTCCGCGTGCGGCGTCGAAACCGTACACGCGCACCGCATTGTCGTGGAACACCGCCTTCCAGTTCTCGCGCGGGATCGCCCGCTTGAACGCCTCGAGGTACGGACCAATGTCGGTGAGCGGCCAGTCGGTCCCGAACATGAGCTTCGTGGGGTCGCCGACGTAGTTGAAGATCCAGCGCACGGGGCGCACGAGGTACGTCTCGAGCTGCTCCGGCGGCACGGTCTTGAGGTCGCCGATGAGGAACGCCGAGCCGTCGAGGACGACGTTCGGGTTCTTGTAAGCGACCTCCGCAGCCGACTCGATCCATGGGTTCCCGGCGTGCGCGAGCACGAACGTCACCTTCGGGTGGTCGACCGCCACCTCGTCCACGGTGAGCGGGTCGGCGTACTTGAGCTTCGCGCGCGGGGAGTCGGTATCGCCGGTGTGGAACACGACCGGTACGTGGTACGTCTCGGCCAGCTTGTACGCGGGCTCGTACGCCGGGTCGGACGCGTACTGGTGGACGTACCCGAGGTAGATCTTGATGCAGCGGTAGCGGCGGGTGGCGAGGCCGTTCTCGAGGCGCGCGGCGTCGTACGTCCCCGCGATCCCGGCGCAGTGGACCACGTTGAGGTCGGAGAGGTCCTCGTACGGGTCGCCCGCATGGTTCATCGAGACCGCGCCCACCACGTGGTTGCGCTTCATCTCGGTCGCGAGCTCGACCTTCGAGTGCATCACCTTCCCCACGTCGTAGAACTTGTTGTCGAAGTTGGTGTGGACGTGGGCGTCGATCACCTCGAGCGGCGGCTCGCCTTTCGCCGCGACGGAGGCGCAGCCGCCGACGGCCACGGCGGCCAGGAGCAGGATCGGCGGGGAGAGACGGCGCGGTAGACGGGGGGTTCTCATCGCTGGGCTCCTCTCGGACGTCGCGCGGCGGTCACGCCCGCCGAACGGCAGGTCGCGCCGCCGCGCCCGATCGTGCCGCGCCGGCCGGCGCGAGGCGACACGCCACGCGCCCAGTCTCACAGACTCGGAGGCAATGATCAACCGCAGGGAGGCCGCCGGAAAAAAGGGGGCGGAACCGGGGGGTTCCGCCTGGAATGACATCCGGACAGCGAACGCGGCCGCGTGTGCGGTCGCCTAGAAGGACATCTTCAGTCCGACGTAGCGGGCGTTGAGCCCGACGATCCCAACTTGGAGCACCAGGTTCGTGGTCAGGATTCGGGTTCGCAGGGCGGGGAACCTGTTGGCCGCCCAGAGCGTGAGACCGGTGGCAGCGAGCTTGGTCGCCACCATCCTGCCGAGTGAGGGGTGGCTCCCGTAGAGCGGGTTTCCCTCGCTCAGGCCGCTCTTGAGAGCCCCCATCGTCTGTCCGACGTCCACGATGTGGCTGGCGATCAGGGCTGCCGCGAGCGTGCGGTCCTTCGAGGACCAGGTATGCTCGCCGACTTCGCCGGACGAGGACGACCTCGTCACCGTGGCGCACGCGTTGCCGAACAACGCAACGACGGCGGCCAGTGCGAGTGCCCGGAGACCGCCGAGCCGGAAGCGCCGCCCCCCCGCCTGGTTGGCCCTGGAGGTGTTGAGTGTGGTTGTCATGGTTCCTTGCCCCCTTTCCGAGCCAGGCATCCGGGTTTCCGCCTCCGAGTCGAAGTGCGCTCCGGATCCGCGCTCGGCCGAAGGAAGGGCAAGGCGGGGGCCACCCTCGCTTCGCGGTGGGGTAGCGATGCAAGATGACTCTGGTCAGCGTGTTCCGGTTTGAAGGAAAGAAACCAGGCGGACGCTCGATCCACAAGAATATGGCGGCGTCGCCATGGTCCTGGGTTCAGGTGCGCGGACTGGAAGAGATGGACAACCTCGGGTCAGGGCGACACGCGTCCAGAGGACGAGAAGCCGACGGTCGCAGCACGGAGAGGCGGTTGCGGGACGCCGGCGGATGGCCGCTCCCCGTCGATCTCCTGCTCTCCGCTCGCCTCACTCCACCGCGATCCCGTACTTCTTGAGCTTGTTGTACAGCGTCTTGTAGTCGATCCCGAGCTGGCGGGCAGCCTTCGCCTTGTTGCCGCCCGCTGCGGCCAGCGCCTCGCGGAGCGCGCGGCGCTCGACCTCCTCGGTGTGCATGCGGAGCGCGTCCTTGAGCGGAAGTCCCCCGGGCGCGGGTCCGCCCGCCGGTCCGGCGGCGGCGAGTTCGAGAGCGAGCGCAGCACCCGGGAGGTGGGACGGCTCGACGGCCTCGTCCGCGACAAGGACTGCGCGGCGCACCCAGTTGCGCAACTCCCTGACGTTGCCGGGCCAGTTGTAGGCCACGAGCGCGTCGAGCGCGGCGGGAGAGAAACCCTGGACCTGCTTTCCCAGCTCGTCGTTCGTCGCGCGCAGGAAGCGATCCGCCAGGAACGGGATGTCCTCCTTGCGGTCGCGCAGCGCGGGGACGCGGATCACGTACTCCGAGAGGCGGTGGTACAGGTCGGAGCGGAACGTCGAGGCGGGCGAGAACACGTCGAGCGGCTGGTTGGTCGCGACAACGACGCGCACGTCCACCGAGATCGGCGCGGTGCCCGCGATGCGGAAGCACCGTTTCTCCTGGAGGACGCGCAGAAGCTTCGCCTGCATTGTGAGCGGGAGGTTACCGATCTCGTCGAGGAACAGAGTTCCGCCAGACGCGAGTTCGAGCTTCCCCGGCTGGGTGCGGTCGGCGCCGGTGAAGGCGCCGCGCTCGTGCCCGAACAGCTCGTTCTCGATCAGCGTCTCCGGGATCGCACCGCTGTCGATCGCGACGAACTCGGACTCGGCGCGCCGGCTCTGAAGGTGGATCGCCCGCGCGACCAGCTCCTTCCCGGTCCCGGTCTCGCCGATGATCACGACGGAGAAGTCGGTGGGCGCGACGCGGCCGATCTCGCGCGCGAGGGACACCACCTTGTCGCCCGTGCCCATCATCTCGAGCAACGAGAAACGCGCCTCCAGCGGCTGCTGCTGGGCGCGCGTGCGCCGCACCTCGCGTGCCGCCTTTCCGACGACTGCGAGGATCTCGCGCTGGCCGCACGGCTTGGTGAGGTACCAGAACGCGCCCTCCTTCACCCGCTCCACGGCATCCTCGATGCTCCCGTGGCCGGTGAGGATGATGACCGGTAGGTCCGGGCTGATCTGCCGTGCCTTGCGCAGCACCTCGGCACCGTCGAGGTCTGGGAGGCGGATGTCGAGCAGCATCACGTCCGGCGCCTTGCTTCGTATGGCCACCAGGGCGCCCGCCGCGTCCGGAACGTCGAGCGCGGTCATCCCGGCTTCGTCCAGCACCTGCCGCAGCGTGTGCCGGATCCCCGCATCGTCGTCCACCACGAGTACTCGAAGAGGGTCGCTCGCCATCGGCTGACTTCTACCGAAACGGTATAGCGCGGCCCGCCGTTTCCGCATTCCGACCGGGAATCCGGAGACTCGGTCTCAGAATGCGCCTCTGGAGCACCGTTACGACTCGGTGTCTCGCCAGGGATGGATTCGGACGTGCGGCGCGTTTCCCAGTTGAAGTAGCTCCTCCCGCGACGCCGGCGAGGCAAGGCCGGGAGCGAGAACGATGACTCGACCAGTACGACTCCGCGCGGGCGCCGGGCAGGCCAGCTGCCGGTTACGGCGATTGCCGCCCACGTCGCGTATCTGCCCGGGGCGGGTCGAATCGGTTGCGCGCACGACGCAGGGTTCGCGCGGTGATGCGCCCAGGCCTGAATCGAGAGCAACACGCCGGCGGTCGCGATCATTCTCGTCGGTCCTCGCACGGGAGGCGCTTAGGAACCCGGCGCCGCGCGCGTCTGGCGCGCGTGCCGATCCTTCCGAGTGCGACGCGCGGCGCGTTCGAGATGAAGGTCGCGGACAACGGGATCGGGAGCGAGGTGACGGCAATGCGAAACGCAACCGGTGAGCCGAGAGGCGGCTTGCCGGGACTGGATGGGAGCAGGGGCGCAGCGGATGGGTCCGACAGGGTGGACCCGTCTCCGGGTGCCGGCTCACGCGTCGCCGCCGAGGTGCCGAGGTGAGGGTGGGCCCATGCGCGTCCTGATCGTGGACGACCATGCCGTCCTTCGTGAAGGCCTCCGCTTGATCCTGGGGGCGCTGCCGGACGCCGAAGTCGTCGGTGAAGCGGCGACCGGTCGCGAGGCCGTGGACCTTGCGAAGTCGCTGCGGCCGGACATCGTCCTCATGGATATCCTGATGCCGGAGCTGAATGGCCTCGACGCCACACGCTTGATCACGAACGGCGACGCGCCGCCGCACGTCATCATCCTCTCCGCGCACGCCTCCACCGAGTACGTGTTCGAGGCGTTTCGGGCGGGGGCACGAGGCTACCTGGTCAAGGAATCCGTCGGGCGCGAGGTGGTCGAGGCGATCCGGGAGGTTGGACGCGGGCGCCGCTACGTGAGTCCGCTCATCGCCGGCGGGGTCGTCCAGGACTACCTGCGCGCGCGCGCCGATGCCGGAGCCAAGAGCCCTCTCGAACGCCTCTCGCTACGCGAGCGCCAGGTCGTCCAGCTGGTCGCCGAGGGTCGAACGAGCGCGGAGATCGGTCGGGCGCTCGGCCTGTCCACGAAGACCGTGGAGACGTACCGCTCCCGCCTGATGCGGAAGCTCGGCGTCGAGGGCCACACGCAGCTCGTGAGGTTCGCGCTCGAGCACGGGCTGACCCCGCCGAAGTAGGCGCGCCCAGCTCTGGTCGTCTGCCCCCCTCCTTACACCGGCCTCACACGGAGTGTCGTGGTCCCCCGACAGACGTGTTCCCCGCTGGAAGGCAAGATACCCCCGGCAGGCATCGGCTGTTCGTTTCGCGCCTGGGGGAGAGATGCGGAAATGCCACGAACGCAACCGCGCGCCGGCCGGACTCCGGCGGCGTGCGACACGGCGGAGAGCTCGCCCTCGTCCGCGTCGACGGTAGGGACCCGGCGGCTGGGTCTAGGGCGGCGGCCGAGGGAGGCTGCGCCGGCATCCAACCCCGGCGTCGTCTCGCGGTGGCACGTTGTGGGCCTCCTGGGACCCCTTCTGGTGCTCGGCGGCGCCGTGCTTCTCGGCGTCCTGGCCCGTCGAGAGCTGCGCCAGGACACGGAGGTGTGGCGCGTCAGGCTCGCCGCGATGGCCGACGACCGCAGCAGCGCGATCGACCGCTGGCTCGGTGACAACCTCAGCAACGCGGCGAGGGTCGCGGACTTTCCGACGGTGGTGGCGCTCGCGGGCGCCCCACTGGGGACCGTCGGGGCGGCCGAATCCCGCGGAGCGCGCGAGCACGTCGGCAACTTGCTCAACGTCGAGATCGCGGTCAGCGGGTACAGGCTCGCGGCGCTGATCGACCGCACGGGGTGCGTGCTGGCCGGCGCGGGGGCAGCCCGGGAGTTCGGGCCAGGATGTCGCGCGCTGGCCGCGCGATGTCTCGCCGCGTCGAGGCCGCTGGCAGATCTCCACCGGCACGGCGATGGACAGCCGCTGGTGCAGTTCGCGGCCCCGGTCGAGGGGGCCGCGGGAGGAGCGCCGGTGGGAGTGGTCGTGCTCGAGGCCGACCCGGTCGCCTGGCTCTACCCGTTCCTGCGGCACGAGCCCGCTCCGTCCTCGACGGCTGAGACCGTGTTGGTGCGCCAGGATGGCAGCGACGCGGTGTTCCTCTCCCCTCTCCGGCACCGCGCCGATGCGCCCCTCACCCTGCGCCGGCCACTGCCTGCGGCGGGGCTCGCTGCGGCCGCGGCGCTGGCCGGTCGCCAGGAGGTCGCCGAGTACACGGACTACCGGGGCGAGCCGGCTCTGGCTGCGGCCAGGCATCTTCGCAACGCCCCGTGGGGCCTCGTGACGAAGGTGGACCGGTCGGAAATCGTCCGCGGGTTCCGACGCTGGTTGGCGGGCGCCGCGGCGATCTGGCTGGCGCTCGCCGCCGCGGTGACGGGCCTCGGATTCGGAATGCGGCAGCGACACCGCGCGATCGTGCGCGATGCGATCACGGCGGAGCAGCACCGGCTCGCCGAGCTGGTCCACAACGCGAACGACGCGGCGTTCGTGATCGCGATGGACGGGCGTGTCGTGCAGGCAAACCGGCGGGCCGAGGAGATGTACGGCTACTCCCAGGATGGCCTGCGGCACCTCACGGTAGGGGACCTGCGCGCGCCCGGGGAGCGCGAGGCGGCGCCCGCGGTGTTCGCGGATGCGCTCCGGCGCGACGGGATGATCGTCGAGACCGTCCACTGCCGGCACGACGGCTCCGAGTTCCCGGTCGAGGTGAGCTCCCGGCACTCGGAGGTCAACGGGGAGCGCTACCTGATCGCGACGGTCCGTGACATCACGGCGCACCGGGAAGCCGCGGCAGCACTCCGGCAGAGCGAGGCGCAGTTCCGGGCGATGTTCGAGACCGCGTCGGTCGGGATGGCACAGGCCGACACCACGACGGGCCGGTGGCTGCGGGTAAACCGGAGGATGTGTGAGATCACCGGCTACGCGGCCGACGAGCTGCTCGCGATGCGAGTGCCCGAGATCACTCACCCCGACGACCGGCAGGCCGATTGGGACGCGTTCCAGCGAGTCGTGCGCGGAAAGGTCCCGAACTACCGCCTCGAGAAGCGCTACCTCCGCAAGGACGGCACCGTTGCGTGGGTCAACATCAACATGACGGTGATCCGCGACGGGGAGGGCAACCCCCTGCGCACGGTCGCGACGATCGAGGACATCACGGAGCGGCGGCAGACGGAGCAGGAGCGCGAGGTCACGATGCACCTGCTGCGCGTCCTGAACTCGGCCGACACTCTCCCGGAGCTGATCCGGGAGGTGACGCTCCTGCTGCGCGACTGGCTGGGGTGCGAGGCCGTCGGCGTTCGCCTTCGCGAGGGCGACGACTTCCCGTACTTCGAGACGAGGGGGTTCCCGGCCGAGTTCGTGGAGGCCGAATCGTCGCTGTGCTCGAGGGCACCGGATGGCCGCGTCCGCCGTGACTCGCACGGGAACCCTGTTCTCGAGTGCATGTGCGGCAACGTGATCTCGGAGAGGTTCGATCCAGCGAAGCCCTTCTTCACGGCACGGGGGACCTTCTGGACCAACTCCACGACGAGGCTCCTGGCGACGACCACGGAGGCCGACCGTCAGGCGCGGACGCGGAACCGGTGCAACGGCGAGGGGTACGAATCCGTTGCGCTCGTCGCGCTGCGCGTGGGCGAGGTCCCGCTCGGACTGGTGCAGGTCAACGACCCGCGGCCCGACCTCTTCACTCCTGGCCGCATCGCCCTGCTCGAGCGGCTCGCCGACAACCTGGCCGTAGGGATCGCGCACAGGCAGGGCCTGCAGCGCCTGGCCGCGAGCGAGGAGCGCTACCGGTTCCTCTTCACCAACATGCTCGAGGGCTACGCCCACTGCAGGATGGTGTTCGAAGACGGGGTGCCCGTGGACTTCGTCTATCTCGACGTGAATGCGGCGTTCGAATCGCTTACCGGGCTGAAGGACGTGATCGGCAGAAGGGTCACGGAGATCATCCCAGGCATCCGCGAATCGAACGCCGACCTGTTCGACGTGTACGGCAGGGTGGCTCTTACCGGTGAGCCCGCCAAGCTGGAGACGTTCGTCCCGTCGCTGTCGATGTGGTTCTCGATCTCGGTCTACAGCCCCGCGAGGGAGCACTTCGTGGCGGTGTTCGACGTGGTGACCGAGCGCAAGCGCACCGAGGCCGCGCTCCGCGAGAGCCAGGAGCTGTTCGCCACGGCGTTCAACAACAACCCGGCGTGGCTGACGATCGTGGACATGGAGACGGATCGTACGCTGGCGGTCAACGACGCGTGGTGTCAGGTCTTCGGCTTCGCGCGCGAGGAGGCAGTCGGCCGTACAGTCATGGAGCTGGGTATCTACGATGCCGCCACCTACGGCCGGATCCTCGAGGAGCTAGAGGCGAGGGGGTCCGTGCACGATGTCGAGGTCGCGCTCCCGACACGGCGGAGCGGCACGAGAGTCCAGCTGGTCTCACGCGAGCGCATCAGGGCCGGTGGGTCTCCCTACCTGCTCGCGATGGGCGTTGACATCACCGATCGGAAGCGGGCGGAAGAGGAGTTGCGCGCCCGTCAGGACGAGGTCGCCACCGTCAACGAGCGGCTCCAGGATCTGATCGAGGCCGTTCAGGCGCTCGCCTCGGCACGCAGCCTCGACGACGTCGCCGCGGTGGTTCGAAGGTCCGCCCGCCGGCTCGTCGGCTCCGATGGAGCGACGTTCGTCCTCCGCGAGAGCGGGTACTGTCGGTACGTGGACGAGGACGCCATCGGCCCGCTCTGGAAGGGACAGAGCTTCCCGCTCACCACGTGCATCAGCGGCTGGGCGATGCTGAACAAGACGCCCGCCGTGGTGCCGGACATCTACGTCGACGGGCGGATCCCCGTGGATGCGTACCGGCCGACGTTCGTGAAGAGCCTCGCGATGGTCCCCATCCGGACCGAGGATCCGCTCGGCGCGATCGGAACGTACTGGGCGTCGAGTCACGTCGCGACCGACATGGAGGTTCAGCTCGTCCAGACCCTGGCGGACGCCGCGGCGAGGGCGATCGAGAACGTCGGGCTGCTCAAGGATCTCGAAGACCGGGTTCACGAGCGAACGGAGAGCCTCTCCGCGGCGAACAGGGAGCTGGAGGCCTTCTCATACTCGGTGTCGCACGACCTCCGCGCACCGCTGCGCGCAATAGACGGGTTCTCCCGGATCCTCCAGGACGATTACGGGGCCCACCTCGACGCGGAAGGCCAGCGCCTAATCAGGGTGATCAGGGACAGTACGCAGAGGATGGCGCAGCTGATCGAGGATCTGCTCGCCTTCTCCCGCGCAGGACGGACCGAACTCAGTGGTGCTCGCATCGAGATGCAGAGGCTCGTGAAGGTCGTTCTCGGGGAGGTGGTTCGCGAGGAGGAGTGGGACCGGTACGAGTTCGAGATCGCCGACCTCCCCGCCGCAACGGGAGACGCGGCGCTCGTCCAGCAGGTGTGGCTCAACCTGCTCGGCAACGCGGTGAAGTTCGCCGCGGCGAGGGAACGCCCGGTCGTGCGGGTCTTCGCCACGCGCGAAGACGGCATGGTTCGGTATCACGTCAGGGACAACGGCGTGGGTTTCAACATGGCGTACGTGGACAAGCTGTTCGGAGTGTTCCAGCGGCTCCACAGCGCGCGCGAGTTTCCCGGCACCGGCGTTGGCCTCGCGCTCGTCCGGCGGATAGTGAGCCGCCACGGGGGGACCACGTCCGCACAGGGGGCGGTTGGGGAGGGCGCGGAGTTCACTTTCACCCTCCCGGCCGCCGCAGAGGAGAGGTCATGAACGCAGACCCGTGCGACATCCTGGTCGTCGAGGACAACCCGACGGACGCCGAGCTCACGCTGCGCGCGCTCCGGCGCGCCAACCTCGCGAACCCCGTCACCGTGGTCGAGGACGGCGAGGAGGCGCTCGACTACCTGTTCGGGATGGGGAAGCACAGCACTCGCCCCGACGGGGGGACGCCGAGAGTCGTCCTGCTCGACCTGAAGCTGCCAAAGCTGTCGGGCCTCGACGTCTTGCGCAGGATCCGCGCCGATGGCCGGCTCCGCGGCGTTCCGGTGGTCGTCGTGACGTCGTCGCGCGAGGAGCCCGACGTCAAGGAGGCATACCGGCTGGGGGTGAACTCGTACATCGTCAAACCGGTGGAATTCGAGCACTTCGTGGACGCGATGGCAAAGGTCGGGCTTTACTGGGTGCTGCTCAACCAGCCGCCGAGGTGAGGAACGCACGTGCAAGAGCCGCTCCGCATCCTGTTCGTGGAGGATGTCCCGGCCGACACCGAGCTGGCCGAGCGTGAGCTTCGTAGGGCCGGTCTGGAGTTCACGTCCCGTCGGGTCGAGACACGGGAGGAGTTCGTGGCGGCGATCGAGGAAGACCATCCCGACGTCATCGTCTCGGACTACCGCTTGCCCGCGTTTGACGGCATGGCCGCTCTCGCTATCGCCAGGGAGCGCATCCCGCAGGCGCCGTTCATCATCGCGACCGGCTCGCTCAACGAGGAGACTGCCGTCGAGTGCATGAAGGCGGGCGCGTGGGACTACATCCTCAAGGACAGGCTGACGCGCCTTCCTCTCGCCGTTCAGGGTGCCCTCGATCTCGCCTCGGCGCGCTCGGAGGAGCGGAGGGCGCAGGAGGCGCTCGGACGCAGCGAGGCGCTCCTGCGTGCGTTCCTGGAGGCCAGCGCCGACGGCGCATTCGTGAAGGACTCCACGCTTAGGACCGTGATGGCGAACCCTGCCTACGCCGCGATGCTGGGACGCCCGCTCAACGACATCGTTGGATACGACGACCTCGAGTTGATGCCGGAAGGCATGGCGCGCGCCTGCCGTGAAAGCGACATCGTGGCGCTGCATGACGCTCGGGCCGTGGTCACCGAGGAGTCGGCCTTCGGGCGCACGTTCGAGACGAGGAAGTTCCCTGTGCCACTGGCGGACGGCTCGGTGGGGCTCGGCGGGTACATCCGCGACATCACGGAGCGCAAGACCGCGGAACGAGCGCTCCGCGAGAGCGAGGAACGTCTCGGCCTCGCGCTCGAAAGTGCCGGGCTCGGCCTGTGGGACGCCGACCTCGAGACGGGGAAGCTGACGCTGAGCGAGCGCTGGGCCGAGCTGGTCGGGTACACGGTCGCTGATCTCGCGGCGGAGACCGACCCCTGGCTCGACCGCGTTCACCCCGACGACCTCGCCGGGGCGCTGCGCGACGTGGAGCGCCACATCGTCGGCGAGACGCCGTTCTACGAGAGCGAGCACCGGCTGCGGACCAAGACCGGGGAGTGGGTCTGGGTCCACGACCGCGGCCGCGTCGTCGAGCGCACGGCGGACGGCAAGCCGCGGCGCTTCATCGGCGTGCAGCGGGACATCACCGAACGCAAGCGTGGAGAGGAGGATCTCCGCGAAAGCGAGCGGCGGCTCGCAACGCTCATGGCCAACCTGCCGGGAATGGCGTACAGGTGCGGGAACGCACCGGGGTGGCCGATGGAGTTCGTGAGCGAGGGGTGCGCAGCCCTTATAGGGTGGTCACCATCCGACATCCTTCGGGGACGGCCGACGTTCAGCGAGCTGATCTTGGAGGACGACCGCGACGCGGTGTGGGAGGCGGTCCAGGCCGCCGTCGCGCGGCGCGAGCCGTTCGAGATGACGTACCGCATCACGCACGCCGACGCCGGGGTGAGGTGGGTCTGGGAGCGCGGGGGCGGCGTCTTCGACGCCGACGGCCAGCTGGTTGCTCTTGAGGGGTTCATCGCGGACATGACCGCCCGGGTGAGAGCGGAGGAGGCGCTCACTGAAAGCGAAGTGCTCTTCCGGACCACCTTCCAGACCGGAGCCGACGCCTTCGTCCTCGTCACGGAGGCTGAAGGCCGTCTTGTAGAGGCCAACGAGCGCTTTCTCGAGCTGTACGGCTACACCAGGGACGAGGTAATTGGCCGGACTTCGCTCGAGCTGGGGATGTGGGCAGAGCCGGAATCGCGGGACGAGCTGCTCGCACGGCTGCGGGCCGACGGCCGCGCCTCCAACTGGGAGGTCAAGGCGCGGCGCAAGAGCGGAGAGACGTTCTGGGTTCTTTACTCCGTCAGCAGGTTGAAAATCGCTGGGAGGGCGCTGATGCTGGGCGCCATCAGGGACATCACGGACAGGCGGCGGACAGAGGAGCGCTTGCGCGAGAGCGAGGCGCGCTACCGCCTGATCGCGGAGAACACCGCCGACGTGATCTGGACGCTCGACCTCGCCACTCGGCGGTTCACCTACATGAGCCCATCCGTTCAGAAGCTCCGCGGCTTCACGGCGGAGGAGGTCATAGCGCAGCCGTTCGAGGCGGCGCTCACCCCGGACTCCCGCCGTCGTGTTGAGGCCCGGCTCGCTGCAACAGTCGCGGCGCTCGCGGCAGGGGACGAGACGAGCCGGACAAACATCCTCGAGGTCGAGCAGCCCGCGAAGGACGGCGGCGTCGTGCCGACAGAGATCGTCGCGAGTGTCCTGAGCGACGAGGGCGGACGTGCCAGTGTGGTGCTCGGCATCACGCGCGATATCACCGAGCGCAGGCGTGCCGAGGCCGCGCTGCGCGACAGCGAGGAGCGGTACCGGACTCTGTTCCAGCAATCGCCGATCGGGATCTACCGGACGACGCCGGACGGGCGGATCCTGCTGGCCAACCCCGCACTTCTCCGGATGCTCGGGTACGGGTCGCTCGAGGAGCTGCAGTTGCGAAACCTCGAAGATGACGGGTTCGAGCCCGAGTATCCACGAGGGCACTTCAAGGAGGCTGTGGATCGCGAGGGTGAGCTAAGGGGGTTCGAGGCGATCTGGAAGACCAAGGACGGCCACCGGCTCTACGTCCGTGAGAACGCCCACCCGGTCCGCGATGTGGATGGGACGATCCTCTACTACGAGGGCTCCGTCGAGGACGTCACGGCGGAGCGCGCCGCCCTGGAGGCGCTCCGGCGCAGCGAGGAGCAGTACAGGCGGCTGTTCGAGAGCGCCAACGACTCGATCGTGGTGTTCGACCCAGAGACAGAGACGATCCTCGATGTGAACCGGAAGGCGTGCGAGCTGTACGGCTACTCGCGCGAGGAGCTCGTCGGGACAAGCCTCAAGAGACTTTCGACCGACGTGTCCCGCGGCGAGAGGCGCATCAGAGAGGTCATGGGCAGTAAGGTCCTGCAGGGGTTCGAGACCGTCCACCTCCGCCGGGACGGCACACAGATTCACCTCCAGGTGAACGCGGCGGTCGTCGAGTTCGGAGGGAGGCCGGCGATCCTCAGCACCAACCGGGACGTCACGCAGCAGAAGCGCGTGGAGGTGGAGAGAAGGCGTCTCGCAGCCGCCATCGAGCAGACCGGCGAGGCGGTCGTGATCACCGATCGCGACGGGACGATCCGGTACGTCAACCCGGCGTTCGAGTGGATCACGGGGTACCGGGGAGACGAGGCGATCGGCGCGAACACGAGCATCCTCAAGAGCGGGAAGCAGCCGCCGAGCTTCTACGCCGAGATGTGGGCCACGATCTCGAGCGGCTCGGTGTGGATGGGGCGGCTCACCAACCGACGCAAGGACGGAGGGCTGTACGAGGAGGAGATGTCGATCTCGCCGGTCCGGGACGAGAGTGGCAAGATCATCAACTTCGTGGCGGTCAAGCGCGACGTCACGCACGAGGTTGAGCTCCGGCAACAGCTCACCCAGGCTCAGAAGATGGAAGCGATCGGGAGGCTCGCGGGCGGGATCGCGCACGACTTCAACAACCTGCTGCAGGCGCTGATCAGCCAGGTCCAGCTGCTCCGGAGTCAGGCGACGAGCCCTTCCAAGGTGACGGCGCTCAGCAAGGAGCTCGAGCAGCAGGTGAACCGCGGCGCGTCGCTCACCCGCCAACTGCTGCTGTTCTCGCGGCGCGAGACGGTCAAACCCGAGCGGCTCGACCTCAACGAGGCCGTGCGCGACGCCAGCAAGATGCTCCAGCGCCTGGTACGGGCGAACATCGCCCTCGGCCTCGAATTGGCCCCGAGAGCGCTGCCGATCGAGGCGGACCGCGGCCAGCTCGACCAGGTACTGATGAACCTCACCGTCAACGCCTCGGACGCGATGGCGGACGGCGGGAGGCTCACGATCCGGACTGGCGTCGACGACCAGGAGACGGTCTGGCTCACGGTGAGCGACACAGGCCACGGCATCGCGGCCGAGATCCGGGACCGGATCTTCGACCCGTTCTTCACCACGAAGGAATCGGGTAAGGGGACCGGCCTGGGACTCTCGGTCGTGCACGGGATCGTCACGCAGCACGGGGGGCGGATCGAGGTCGAGAGCACGGTTGGCGAGGGGACGACGTTTAGGATCACCCTTCCACGAGGAGGATCGGGGGAGTTCTCGCCGGTGGAGGAGGCGGCGCCACCGTTGCCGGACCTTCCGCTGGGCCGCGGCGAACGAATCCTGGTCGTCGAGGACGAGGCGATCGCACGTGAGGGGCTGCGGGAGATCCTGGCGAGCCTCGGGTACGAGGTGGTGGCGCTGGGGAGCGGCGAGGAGGCCGGGACGCTCCCCGACACTCCGGCCTTCGACCTTCTTCTTACGGACTTGATGCTCCCTGGAGTGGCCGGTCCCGCGCTGGCGACTGGGCTCAAGGACCGCTGGCCCTCGCTCAAGGTCATCCTGATGTCGGGATACGCCGAGGATGAGGCGGTACGCACCGGTGTGGGCTCCGGGGTGGTCCACTTCCTGCAGAAGCCGTTCGACATGGCGACGCTCGCCCGCGAAGTCCGGGCGGCGCTCGACGCGTGAGCCGATGGGGCGTGACCTCCCGTTCGAGCGGTGGAGTACGCTGTGGGCGCAGGCCCTGTCCATCGGCGCGGGGGCGCTCGGGCTCGCCACACTGCTGGGCTGGACCCTGCGCCTCGACCTCCTCACTCGGGTGGCGCCGATGTACGTGCCGATCGCGCCCACGACCGCGCTCGCGTTCGCGGTACTCGGAGGCGCGCTGGTCACCTCGGCGCGGTGGCCCCGACGCCAGGCGAGCCGAGTCGTCGCGCTCGTCAGCGTGGCGTTGGTCGTGTCGATCGTCGTGTGGGTCAACTGGGGCATGGCCGTCGGCGTGGTGCCGACCGCGCCTGTCGCTCCCGGATCGGTGCGGCACGCCATCCTCGTGCCGATGTCCCCCGTCACCTCGGCTCTGTTGCTGTCGGCTGCGGCTGCCCTGGCGGTCGTCGCCGCGGGGGGGGAGCGCCGCGTGCCGCTGTTCGCGGCCTCGTTGGTCTGCTCGGGTTTGGTGCTCGCGAGCGGGATCGTGATCTCGATGGGTTACCTCTTGGCTGCGCCGCTGCTGTACGGCGGCGCGGTCGTTCCCGTCGCGCTCCCGACCGGAATCGCGTTCGTCCTGATCGGTGCAGCGCTCATGGCGGGACTGCAGGCGGCCGGTAGCCGCCTCGGGCGTTCGGTCTCCGCGGCCGTTGCCCTCAGTGTCGGCCTGGCGGTCTCGCTGGGCCTGTTCGCGGTGGTCGAGCTCGCGGAGTCTGCTTCGACGTCGCCGCACCTGGCGTGGCGGGGGCGAGCGGTCCTCGCGGGGAGCGTGGCGTTCACGTGGTTGTTGACGCTCTACGTGCGGGCGAGGGACCGGCACCACGCCCAAACCGAGAGCGCGAACCGCGACCTGCGCGCTGCCGAGGCGAAGCTGCGCGCCATCATCGAGTCGGCAAATGACGCGATCGTCACCTCGGACGGGCGCGGGGTGATCGTGGCGTGGAACCGCGCGGCGGAGCGCATCTTCGGCTACACGAGCGACGAGGCAGTCGGGATGGCGGTGTCCGCGTTGGCGCCGGAGCGCTTTCGGGACGCCCACACGCGCGGGCTCACGCGTGCTGGAGACAGCGATGAGTTCAGGGTCGGCGGAACGACGGTCGAGCAGGCGGGCCTCAGGAAGAGCGGCGCCGAGTTTCCGCTCGAGCTTTCGATCGCACGCTGGAGAGCCGGCGAGGACGTCTTTTTCACAGCCATCATGCGGGACATCACCGACCGGAGGATGGCCGAGGAGCTCGAGACCGCGATGTTCGAGATTGCGCGTGCCAGCAACGAGAGCCAGAGCCTTCACGAGTTGCTCGCGGCAGTGCACGCCGGCGTTCGACGGCTGATGGACGCCGCCAACTTCTACTGCGCGCTGTACGAAGGCGAGAGCGACACCGTATGGTTCCCGTACTTCGTAGATGAGTTCGACGTCACTCCGGCTCCTCGGAAGTCCTGCCGCGGCCTGACGGAGTTCGTCATCCGTACGCGCGCACCCCAGTTCGTCGGCACCGCGAGGTTCGAGGCGCTGATCCGCCGAGGCGAGGTGGATTCTGTCGGAGCGGACTCGATCGACTGGCTCGGCGTTCCCCTCCTGACCGGCGGGCGCGTCATCGGCGTGCTCGCGGTGCAGAGTTACGCAGGGGGCAGCCGCTACGGGCAGCGGGAGCTCGACCTGCTGACGTTCGTGTCGCACGAGGTCGCTGCCGCCGTCGAGCGCCGTCAGGCTCAGGACGAGCTCGCTCGGAGCGAGGCGCGGTACCGCGCCGTGGTCGAGGACCAGACGGAGATGATCTGCCGGTTCCGTCCCGACGGCGAGGTGACGTTCCTTAACGAGGCGTACGTGCGGTACTTCGGGCCGGCACGCAGGTCCGCCGTCGGAAAGAGCGTGTTCGACGCTCTTCCGGCGCCGCTCGCGGCCGACATGCGGACGAGAATCGGCTCCCTCACCCCTGCGGACCCCGTCGGGACATTGAGGACGGAGTACGAAACCGCCGACCGCGGAAAGCGCACGCTCGCCTGGACGTACCATGCGATCTTCGGTGCCGACGGCCTCCCGGCCGAGATCCAGGGGGTCGGGCGGGACATCACGGAGCAGCTGGCGCTCGAGGCTCACCTCAGGGAGGCGCAGAGGCTCGAAGCCGTCGGCGTCCTCGCGGGCGGCGTCGCGCACGAGTTCAACAACGACCTCCAGGCGATGCTGGCGACGGCCCAGGCGCTCCGCGCGCGGCGTTCGGACGGCGCGGCGTTCGAGGTCGCGATGGGGCGCCTGGAGGACGTGATCAAGAGGGCGGCTGGACACACGCGGCAGCTGCTCCTCTTCTCGCAGCAGAGCGTTTCGAGGCCCGAGCCGAACGACATCAGCGAGATCGTGGCCGGCTGTGAGGGGCTGCTCGCGAGCTTGGTCCCGGCCGAAGTGACCCTCGTGCTGGACGTGGGAGGCGGGAGGCTGGCCGTCGAGGGCGACCGCGGCCAGCTCGAGCAGGTGCTTGTGAACCTCGTCGTCAACGGTGCCGACGCGATGCCCCGCGGCGGGCGCCTGACGGTTCGAACGGGGAGCGACGGGGACGGGATGGCGTGGCTCGAGGTCGAGGACACCGGGACGGGAATCCCGGACGACCTCCGCCCGCGGTTGTTCGAACCGTTCTTTACGACGAAGCGCGGGGGTACCGGTCTCGGCCTTGCGGTGACGCATGGAATCGTAGCCGGGCTCGGCGGGCGGATAGAGGTGTCGTCGCAGGTGGATCGCGGCAGCAGGTTTCGCGTCGTCCTGCCCACACTCGCCGTCGATGAGACCGACAGCTCGGACGCCGGATCGCCGGGCCGCAGCGTCGAGCCGGTGGGGGGACGCGGCGAACGGGTCCTTGTCGTAGAGGACCAGCCCGACGCCCGGGCCGGCCTGGTGGAGGCCCTCGGGCTTCTCGGCTACCGCGCGGACGGGTTCGGGAGCGGGGAGGACGCGATCGCCGCAGCCGAGGGCGGGGCCTACGATCTGCTGCTGACCGATGTCAAGCTGCCGGGCATCCACGGAGGCGCTCTCGCGGAGGCGCTCGGCGCCCGCTGGCCCGAGCTCCGGGTGGTCCTGATGTCCGGCTACACGGAGGATGTGGCGCTTCGGGCTGCGGCGGCCGGAGGGTCGGCGAGGTTCCTGCAGAAACCGTTCGACATGAAGACGTTGGCACATGAGGTTCGGACGGCGCTCGATGAGGGGGGATGAAGCCATGGACGCACGCGAGCTGCTCGGCGCCGGGCAGAACGACGGCCGCCGCGACGTTGACACGCTCGAACCTGGGTGCTGCGTTGGGTCTGTGCGCTCGGGCCGGTTCGCCGCGAGAGGGTGAGAGATGGCCGACGTGAACGAGCTCGGCGCCGCGACGCTCGATGCACTCGACGACCCGATCGTGGTCGTGGACCGGGATCTGCGCGTTGTGTCGTGCAACCGGACCTTCCAGCGCTGGAATGAGCGCCTGAGAGGCCTGCCGTGCCCGGTCGGGAGCCCGGTGGCCGAGACACTGGCGTTTCTCTCACCGCTCGTGCTGGAGGACCTCAAGGCGGTCTTCGCGACCGGGAGCGCGGTCGTCACCGAGGAGACGGTCGGACTCGGCGGGACGGCGACGACGTTCGAGATCCGGCGCGCCCCGGTCTGGACCGACGGTGAGGTCGCCGCGGCGGTGATGCTGATCCGGGACGTCACGACACAGCGGACGCTGCTGGACGCGCTCAGGCTCAAGGACGCGGCGATCGAGCTGTCGGCGAGCGGGATCGCGCTCTGCGACGAGGCGGGCACCGTGACCTATGCGAACCGGTCGTTCGTGGCGATGTGGGGTTGCTCCGACGCCGGCGGCCTTATGGGAGAGTCGTTCGGCTCTCTGTGGCAGGCCCGCGACGCCGCCGAGACGGCGATGGCGGCGCTTCGCGACCGGGGGGCGTGGTCGGGCGAGTTGATGGCTCGCCGGCACGACGGCTCCGTGTTCGCGAGCCACCTTTCAGCCAGCCTCGTCCGAGGGAGCGACGGCAGTCCTGTCTGCTCCATGGCCGTCGTATCCGATCTCTCGGAACGCATCAGGATGGAGGAAGCGCTCGCGGAGAGCGAGGCGACGCTTCGGACGATTCTCGACACCGACCCGGACGACGTGTTTCTGGTTGGCCCCGACGGCTACGTCCTGATCGCGAACACCGCAGCCGGGTACGACCTCCACAGGCCGCTCGGTGAGGTGCTCGGCCAGCCGATCTCCGATCTGTTGACTCACGACGAGGGCGAGCTCGTGAGATCGCACTGTGACGTGGCGGCGCGAACCGGCCGTACCGTCCGTTTCGAGGCGAGCGCCGGGGCGCGCGTGTACGACTACAGGATCTGCCCCATCGCCGACGGGCGTGGCGGCGTGGCGACGCTGGCGGTCTTCCGCCAAGATACGACCGACAGGGCCAATGCGGACGCCGCGTTGCGAGAGGCCAACCGCGCCCAGCACGCGCTCATCGAGGCGGCGCCGTTCGCGATCGTCGGCCTGTCGCGCGAGGGGCTGGTCCGTCTGTGGAACCGGACTGCGGAGAGTTGGTTCGGCTGGAGCGAGGCCCAAGCGGTCGGGCACCGCTTCGCGGCCGTCCCGCACGAGGCCGAGCCTGCCTTTCGAGAGATCCTCGCGCGCGTGGCGCGGGGGGAGAAGGTCCAAACGGCCGACGTAGTCTACCGGCGTCGCGACGGACGCCCGATCGAGCTGATGCTGTCCGTGGCCCCGGTGTTCGGGGCGGACGGCAAGGTGACCGATGCCGTTCTGGTGGCTGCGGACACCACCGAACGCAATCGGATGCAAGCCCGGCTCGTGGACGCGCAGAAGATGGACGCGGTCGGTCGTCTCGCGAGCGGCGTTGCTCACGACTTCAACAACCTCCTGCAGGCGATCCTGAGTCTTGTCGAGGTGCTGAAGATCCGGTCCGCCTCTCCCGACCGCGTCGCGGCGGCCGCGCGGTCGCTCGAGGAACGCGCGCTCCAGGGTGCCACCCTTACCCGGCATCTCACCCTGTTGTCGCGCCGCGTCGGGCCGCGTGTCGAGCCCCTCGACCTCGCCGCGGTCGTGGCGAAGGAGGCCGAGGTGCTGCGCACGATGCTCCCTGCGAACATCGCGATCGAACAGGAGAGCGAGGCGGATGCGCTCGCGGTCCTCGGAGATTCGGAGCAGCTGGGCCACGTCGTGATGAACCTCGCGACAAACGCCGCGGCCGCGATGCCGGACGGTGGCCGCCTCGCCCTCCGAACGGGTCGGGCGCCTGACGGCCACGTGTGGCTCGAGGTGCGCGACACGGGAGCGGGCATCCCCATGCCCATCCGGGACCGCGTGTTCGAGCCGTTCTTCACCACGAAGGACCCCGCCCGGTCGAGCGGTCTCGGCCTCACGGTTGCGCGGGACATCGTGACCCGACATCGAGGACGGATCCGGTTCGAGAGCGGCGAGGGAGCGGGGACGACGTTCTGGGTCGAGCTCCCGGCCGCAGTCCACGACGGCGCACCCGCCACGGGCCAAGCCGCCGCGCTGCCCGCGGCCGTGCCGGCTCCAGGTCGGGGGGAGAGGGTGCTACTGGTCGAGGACGAGACTGCGGCCCGCGAGGGGTTGAGCGAGATGCTGCGGATGCTGCGGTACGACGTCACTGCGGTCGCGAGCGGCGAGATGGCGGGCCTGTTGCCCCCGGATCCGGCGTTCGACGTCCTCGTGACTGACGTCATGCTGCCGGGAGCGGCCGGAACCGACCTCGCACAGGGGCTCAGGGAGCGCTGGCCGGCGCTGAAGGTGGTGCTGATCTCGGGGTACACGGTGAACGAAGCACGCCGCCTGGGACGTCCGCTCGAGAGTGTCCGGTTCCTCGAGAAGCCGTTCGACATGGCGACGCTGGCACGCGAGATGAGGGGGGTGTTGGATGAGCGCTCGGCCTGACCCCGGCGCCTGCTCCCCGAGAGCGACCCGGGTGACCGCCAAGCCGCCGAGGAACGGAGAGACCGGCCGGCGTCCTCGCCTCGAGGTTCTCGGGGACGGTGTGGCGTGGTGAGCCGCGGGGGCGGCAAGGTGTTGATCGTGGACGACCAGCCCGGGAGCCTCGAGGCGATGGGGGAGGCGCTCCGACCCCTCGGCTTCGACGTTTGGCAGGCGCTCGACGGGGAGTCGGCTCTCGGAATCGCACGCGTGCGCCTCCCGGACGTGATCCTCCTGGACGTCGTAATGCCAGGGATGGACGGCTACGAGGTGTGTCGCCGGCTCAAGGCCGACGAGGAGACGAACCTCATCCCCGTGGTCTTCCTGACGGGCCTCGATTCCCGGGAGGCGCGTCTCGCCGGCCTCAAGGTCGGCGCCTCCGACTTCCTCAACAAGCCGTTCGACCTCGTCGAGCTCGAGGTGCGGGTCCGCAACCTCGTCGAGTTCCGACGCGCGGTCCAGGACCTCGACGACGCGGAGAAGATGGTGTTCGCGGTCGCACGGAGCGTCGAGGCGCGCGACGAGGGTACCGGGGACCACTGCGACCGCCTCTCGCGCCTGGCCGCGCGCCTCGGCGAGCATCTCGGCCTGAGCGCCGACGAGGTGAAGGCGCTGCGCCGCGCCGGATACCTCCACGACATCGGGAAGATCGGAATCCCCGACGCCGTCCTGCTGAAGCCCGGGAAGCTCGACGCGGCGGAGTGGGAGATCATGCGGTCACACGTCGAGATCGGCGTCGAGATCTGCCAGGGGCTGCGGTCGCTTCGGTCCACCCTGCCCATAATCCGGCATCACCACGAGCGCCAGGACGGATCCGGCTACCCGGACCACCTGAGAGGTGATGACGTGCCGCTGCTCGCACGGGTGTTCCAGGTGGCCGACGTCTACGACGCGCTGACCAACGAGCGCCCGTACCGGAAGGCGTTGAGCACCGCGGAGGCGCTCGAGGTGCTCCGGGCGGAGACGAAGCGCGGCTCCTGGGACGGTGCGGTAGTGGAGGCGTTCGCGGCGATGATCGGCCGGGGCGACGAGGGAGGAGGCGGTGGCGGCAGCCGGTGAGGGGCTGGGCTGGAGCCCGGCACGGCCGGGGCGCGACGGTAGATTCGAAAGGGGGCCAGATGTCGCTCAAGCAGGTCCTGCTTGCCGACGACAGCAGGGTGTTCCGAGCCCTGATGACCGAGGTGCTGCGGGCTCACGGGCTCGAGGTGCTCGAGGCGTGCAACGGCAGCGAGGCGCTGCATCTCCTCAAGTCGAAGCGCCCGCAGCTCGCCGTTCTCGATGCCCTCATGCCGGTCGTGTCGGGTTTCGAGGTCATCGAGAAGCTCCGGGCGGAGGCGCCGGACTACAGGCCGGTGATCTTCATCATCACCGCGGTCTACAAGAGCAACCGGTTCAAGACAGAGGCTCTCCGGCAGTTCGCGGTCGAAGAGTACCTTGAGAAGCCGCTGGAGCCAGAGGAGCTCGTGCGGGCGATCGGACGGCACTTCCCCGAATTCCTCGGCCTCGGGCGGAAGGAATCGTGAGCGGGTGACGTGCGGCATCGCCCGGCGCGAGGCGGCCGCCTGCGCGGGGGGCGGAACCCGCGTCGGATCGCCTTCAGAGCACGAGCACGACCAGCAGCACGAGCAGCGCGAGCACCAGCCATGGGTTGACGTTGAACCGTGCGTGTCGCCGGTCGCCGCCTGCGCGCACGTTAGCCGAGGCCAGGGAGATCGGCTTCAGTCGCGCGGGCTCGAGCCTGAATTCGTCGGCCCGTTCCGAGTGTCTCGTCGCCATGGCGCACGTCCGCGGTGCCGCTAGACCCCTACGGAAGCGAGCACCACACCGAGCGCAACGAACGCGAGGCTGAACAGCAGCGCGACCAGGGGGTCAGGCTCGCTGTGGGGTCGCTGCCGCTCCAACCGGGCTCGCAGGTCCGTCAGCATCACCGCGGTGGGGAGAGACGGCGGGGCCCCCGCCAGCAGTCGGTCGGTCGTGATAGAAGTTCTTGGCACCACCTTGCACCTCCTCGGCGGGCGCTGCCGGCTGGCCGGCCTGTGCCGCCACGATCCCGCCTCAGCCCTGTGCAACCGGCGCGCCATCCTCGTGCTCCGTCGGTGGACCGGAACTCGTTTGTTTTCAAGGTGGGCATCTCCGCTGAGTCGCGGAGCTATGGCGCAACATCCCCAACCTGTGGCGGCAGGACCATGGTCGACCGGGGCGTGGTCAGGGCGGGTGGGCCCAACCGGCGCCGGTGGTCCGTGTAGCCGGGGCCGCTCGACGTTTCGCATCACGGCCGGAGAACGCCTCCCGGCCGGCTCGGGACCGTGTCACTCGCGCGGCTCTCGAGACTCCATCGGCCACCAGTCCAGGCGCACGAGTTCGAGGTTGTTGCCGAGCGCGACCTCGGCGATCCACGGCTCCGCGTTCGCCCGCGCCGCGAGTCGTCGAAACTCGTCGCGCTCTCTCGGCGTGAGCGGGGGAGGCTCGTCGGGGGTCACGGCTCCGCGGACGTGCATGAGGATGTGCTCGGTGACCTTCCACGCCTCGATCGGCGACACCTCCCCGGGTTCGGAGGTCCTTCGCACGATGGAGCATCGCAGACGGCGCAGGGCGCCGATCACATGGTCCTCCGCCGCCGCCTGGACATCCAGCACGACGGTGTCGCGAGTCTCGACGCCTGCGGTCATGTGAAGGCTCCCGCTCCCGAACCGTGCGCGGGAGCCGTTGCCGGCCTCGGGCACGTACGTGAGCTGCAGGCAGCGGCGGCGAGGGTAGGGCCGCGGAACCCCCGAGTCAAGGCGATGGGCACGAAGGCGTCGGGCCATCACGGGCGGCCGCCACCTCCTCCCGGAGCATGGCCGATCGTGCCGCGGCCGCCGGCGCGAGGCGACACGTCACGTTCCCAGGCTCACAGACTCGGCGGCCGCGATCAACTATCAGCGGGCGACCCGGCCGCAACGAGCGCGGCGCCGGTCGCGGCGGTCAGCGCGGCAAGGAGCAACCACGCCGCTGCCCCGCTCGCGAGGATCACCGACTCCGGAACGCCGTCGTCGGCGGCCAGGCACGTGAGCGGCCCGCGAGCTGCCCGGTGTGCACTCCGAGCATATGTCCGCGCAATCCGTCCAGCGGCTGGACAGCGGGGCGCTGCGCCGCGCCCCGGGCATGGCGTAAAATGATCGCGTGCAGATCGTTGTCACGCGGAGCGACAACCGGCCGTTCGAGGTGGCGCGGTTCGACGCGGCGTGGGCGCGCGCGGGCGGAGACCCCTCCGAGCTCGTGTTCGTGACGCCATCCACCGCGGCCGAGATCGCGACCCCGGACTCGGTGTTCGCCGGCCTCCTGCTGACCGGCGGTCCCGACGTCGAGCCGGCCCGGTACGGAGCCGCTCCCGAGAGGGCCGCGGAGCTGCACCTCGACGCTCCCCGCGACGCTCTCGACCTCGCGATGCTCGAGCGGGCCGAGCAGGAGGGGTGGCCGGTCCTGGCCGTGTGCTACGGCTGTCAGGTCCTGAACGTGGCGCTGGGCGGCACGGTGGTCCAGGACCTCGACCGGGCGGGTAAGCCCGGGCACTACGTGTCGGAGCCCAAGGACCACCTCGCGCACCCCGTCCGGAAGTCCGGCCTCGGCGGCGGCCGCTGGCTCGACGGGTGCCCGGACGAGTTCGAGGTCAACTCCCGCCACCGGCAGGGGATCGGACGCGTCGCCGAGCCGCTCGACGTGGTCCTGACCGCCCCCGACGGCGTCGTCGAGGCGGTCAAGCTCCGCCGCACCAGCCGCTTCGTCCTCGGCGTCCAGTGGCACCCCGAGAACCTCACGCAGGCCGAGCACGTCGGCCTGTTCCGCGCGTTCCGCTCCGCGTGCCTCGCACCGTTCGCGGTCCACGGCCCGAGGTCGACCGTCTTCAGGGCGCGCTAGCCATGCCCCCCACGGTCGCGATCGTGGGCCGCCCCAACGTGGGCAAGTCGACGCTCTTCAACCGCCTCGCCCGCTCGCGCCGCGCCATCACCCACGACATCGCCGGGATGACGCGCGACCGCGTGGCGGCCGACGCGCCGCGCCCGGTCGGCGGCGTCGTCGTGCTGGTGGACACGGGCGGGTTCGAGCCCGAGAGCGAGGCCGCGATCCCGGCGATGGTGCGGGAGCAGGCGCTGACCGCGGTCGCCGAGGCGGACGCGGTCGTGCTCCTCGTGGACGGCTCGCAGGGGCTGGTGCCGGTGGACTCGGAGATCGCGGCGGAGCTCCACCGCGCCGGGCGCCCCGTCGTGGTGGCGGTCAACAAGGAGGACCGGCGCGACGCCGCGCACGGCGAGGCGGAGTTCGCCCGCCTCGGCTTCCCGGTGGTCGCGATCTCGGCGGAGCACGGCCGGGGGATCGGGGAGCTGTGGGACGAGCTCGAGAAGGTGCTCCCGCCGCCGGCGGACGAGGGCGAGCCCGAGCGTCCGGCGCTCTCGGTCGCGATCGTGGGGCGGCCGAACGTCGGGAAGTCGTCGCTCCTCAACCGCCTCCTGGGCGAGGAGCGGGTGCTCGTCTCGGAGGTGCCGGGCACGACGCGCGACGCGGTGGACACCATCGTCGCGTGCGGCCCGCGCACCGTGCGCCTCATCGACACCGCGGGGATCCGCCGCAAGGGGCGCACCGACGAGGGCCCCGAGGTGCTCTCGGTGCTGATGGCGCGCCGCGCGATCGAGCGCGCCGAGGTGTGCCTCCTGCTCGTGGACGCGGGCGAGGGGCTGACCGCGCAGGACACGCACGTCGCGGGGTACGTCGCGGAGGCGGGGCGCGGCGTCGTCGTCGTGGTCAACAAGGCGGACCTCGTCGTCGGCGAGGACCGCGAGGCGCGCCGCCGCCTCAAGGAGCAGGTCCTGCACCGGCTCAAGTTCCTCAAGGACACTCCGACCGTCTTTGTGTCGGCGCTCACGGGAATGGGCGTGCCCCACGTCCTCCCCGCGGCGCTCGAGGTGGGCGAGGCGTTCCGTACGAGGGTCGGGACCGGGGAGCTCAACCGCGTGCTGCGCGCCGCGTGGGAGAGGCAGCCTCCGCCCGCGGGGAAGCGGCCTCCGCGGCTGTTCTACGCGACGCAGGCCGGCTCCGGTCCGCCGCGGTTCGTGCTGTTCGTGAGCGGCACGGGGAAGCTGCACTTCTCGTACCTCAGGTACCTGGAAAACTCGGTGCGAGAGGCGTTCCCGTTGGCAGGCACCCCGATCCGGTTTAGAATACAAGGGAAAAGTGACCGGGGCGGGTGATGGTTCAATTTCGACCGCGAGCACGTGAGATCATCACTAAGGTCGTTTACTACGGCCCGCCGCTGGGCGGCAAGACCACCAACCTCCGCACCCTCTACGACGGCTACCCGCCCGAGGTCCGGGGCGAGCTCCTCGTCGTCCCCGCCGGCGGCGACCGGACGATCTTCTTCGATTTCCTCCCGGTGGACGCCGGCACCTTGCGCGGCATGCGGATGCGCGTGCAGCTGTACACGGTGCCCGGCCAGGTCCACTACAACGCGACCCGCCAGGTCGTGCTGCGCGGGGTGGACGCGCTCGTGTTCGTCGCCGACTCGCAGCGCGAGCTGCTGCGAGCCAACCGCGAGTCGTGGGAGAACCTGAAGGAGAACCTGGCGCTCCAGGGGCTCAACCTCGCCGACGTGCCGCACGTCCTCCAGTACAACAAGCGCGACCTCAAGGACCTGCTCAGCGTCGAGGACCTCGACCAGCTGCTCAACGAGTTCAACGCCCCGTTCTACGAGGCGGTCGCGAGCACCGGCATCGGCGTCGAGGAGACGCTGCAGGGCGTCGTCAAGCTCGTGGCGCGGTCTCTGCGCGACCGCTTCCGCATGCCCGTGGAGGAGGCCCAGGGCGTCCTCGAGCCGATGCCACCGGCGTCGCTCGACGAGTTCCCCGGGGCGTTCGACGCCCCGGTGCTCGTGGCGCCGCCGCCGGCGGACGCGCCTCCTCCGGCTCCACCCGCGCCGCCGAAGCCGCGCGTCTACTCCCCGCCGGTCCCGACGTTCGGCCTCTCGTCCCGCGACCTCTCGCTCGGGGCGCCGACGCCGAGCGTGCCGCCGCCCCGGCCGGCGCCGCCGCCGCAGCCGCCGGGAGCGCAGATCTATACGTTCGCAGCACCGCCCGACCTCCCTCCGGCCGCGCCCGAGCCGCTCGAGTCGCTGCCGGAGCCGCCTCCTCCACCGGAGCCGATCGCCCCTCTGCCGCTGCCGCCCGAGGCGGTCTCGGCTCCGCCGCAGGCGCCCGTCTTCTCGGCGTTCCCCGAGGGCGGCGACATCTTCCGCGGGGACGGGTCGATGCCTGCCGTGACGGGCAAGATCTTCATGGGCGCGCCGCCCGCACCCGCATTCGAGGAGGCCGCGCTGCTCTCCGACCCGTTTGAAGCGGCGTTCGGGATCCAGGAGGCGCCGGGAGCGGACGTGTTCGAGGTGGCCCCTCCGCCCGCGCCGCCTGCGCCCGCCGAGGAGGTCGCGCCCGAGGTCGCCTCGGCGCCGGCGTTCGAGGCGGAGGTCGCCGCGGCGCCCGAGCCGGTGGCGGAGGCCGGGCCGGCCGAGGAGCTCCCGGCCGCGGCGGAGGAGGCACCCGCGGCGGCGCCCACGCCGCACGTCCAGCCCGAGGTCACGGCCAGCCTCTCGGACGAGGCGGGCCACGCGATCGTGCAGCGCATCGTCCCCCGCGCCCTGGCGCAGGTGGGCGAGGTGCGGGAGCTCGAACTCGAGGTCCCCGTCCCGGCCATGTGGACGGGAGGCAAGCGGCTCACGCTGCAGTTCCGCTTGACCCTGATCCCCGAGGAGGAATCGCATGCCGAGTGAGGCGCTGATCCCCGACAAGGACGAGTTCAAGATCGGCGAGGTGTGCGAGATCGCCGGCGTGAAGCCGTTCGTGCTGCGCTACTGGGAGACCGAGTTCTCCGAGCTGTCGCCCGCGAAGGGCGCCGGCGGACAGCGGACGTACACCAAGGCGGACGTGCAGCTCATCCTCCGGATCAAGCAGCTCCTGTACGAGGAGCGCTTCACCGTCGCGGGCGCCAAGAAGCGTCTTGCGGAGGAGCTCACCGAGCGGGCGCCGAAGGCGGCCAAGCTTGACACCAAGGCGGCGAACCAAGTAGAAAGCCTCCGGCGCGTGCTCAAGAGCACCCGCCGCGAGCTGGAGACCATCATCACCCTTCTGAAGTGACCCGGTCGGGACGTGGCGCAGCCTGGTAGCGCACTTGAATGGGGTTCAAGGGGTCGCGGGTTCGAATCCCGCCGTCCCGACCAAATCAAATCAACAACTTACGGCGCGTTCTGAGCTCGAACTCGGGAGCCGCTGTCCATATTTATGTCCACATTGGGGGGGACGATTGGCTCGGATGCGCCTCGAGTTCCGCAGAACGATGACAGAGTCAGGATCGCGTAGGTTGTTGCAGCGACACTCGATGCGAACGTTCACGGTGGCGGCGACCAGGTCTCACGCGCTTTCAGATGTTGAGTTCCCCGTTCGTCGCTTCTTCACGATTCAAGAGGGTCGTGAGTTCGGGCTCTCTTGGTGTGAGCGAGAAGCCGCACTCACCCGGATTGCCCTTGGGGTCTGCTCATCTTTGAGAGCCGTTGCGGCAGCGCCGGTAGGCTCACGGCTCGACTGAATTCGGCAGCGTTAGGCACCGACACTGCAGTTGACGGAACAGGGACGAACCCAAACCGTTCAGCCGGTGGAGCGGGAGCGTTGCGGCTCGCTACGCCTCAGCAACCGCGTCGACGTGTTCGCGCAGCCGGGCGATGTCTTTTGTCGGGGTGTCGCCGAAGAAGCGGCCGTACTCCCTGCTGAATTGGGACGCAGAGATGTACCCCACCTGCCGGCTTGCCACCCCCGCGTCCATCATTGCCGAGAGCATCAGCCGCCTCGCTTCCTGGAGGCGCAGGACCTTCTGATACTGCAGGGGACTCATCGAGGTGACGGCCTTGAAGTGCTGGTGGAACGAGGACGCACTCATGTGCGCCAGGTCGGCGAGTTCCTCGACCTTCATCGGTTCGGAGAAGTTGGCGCGCAGCCAGGACACGGCCTTCGCGATTCCGTGCGTTCCAGACTCCGCGACGCCGATCTGCGCCACCCGTGCCCCTATGGGGCTGAGGAGTAGACGGATCAGGATCTCGTCCACCACAAGAGGCGCGAGCAATTCGGCTCCCGGCTGCCCGATCAATTCGACCAACCGGGTGGCCGCGGCCACAATGCTCGGGTCGCTCTGACCGACCGCCACGCCACGGCTCTCGTGGACTCGGGGGAGGCCGTGAGGAAACACCCTCAAGACCAACTCGGCGACCTTGTTGCGGTCGAGGTCGAGCTTGAAACAGAGGAATGGTTCGGAGGGGGTGGCCCGCATCACCTGGGCCGTCACCGGCAAATCGACGGAGAAGGCGATCATCCGGGTCGCGTCGTAGTCGTAGACCTCCTTCCCCACGATGATCCGCTTGGCGCCCTGTGCGACGACGCAAAGGGCGGGCTGCTGCAGGCCGTGCACGAGCTCCGAATAGACGCGCGATCGGCGGATCGCGTGGACGCCCGGAACGCGGAGCTCGAAGCTGCCATCGTGTGGTGCGTAGGCCGCGATCAACCTGGCCAGACTGACGACGCTTGGCTCGGAAGAGCCAGCCGCGGCACCCGGTGAATGTGATCTGGTATCAGAGGATTTCATGGTCGGGTCCTTCCTATGGCCTCCGCGATGGTAGCGCCGCCGGCGCCGCGCTCACACCCGGTAGCCACCGTTCCGTCGGCCCGGGAAAGGTCATGGTGATCAGACAGTCTTCACGCGCCGCGGCCGGTGATCCGGCTTCCAGGTCCCGCGCACCATTACGACGGTCTCCTTCTCGCGTGACCGCGATCGTTCGAGGTGAGAAGCGCCGGGAACCTCATGATCGTCGACTCGTCCTCCAGCTACGTGCTCTCAGGGATGACCTCGTTGAGGCATCGGAGGGCATTCAGCGTTCTCGGGTAGCCGATATAGGGTAGTACCTGAGTGATCACAGCGAGGAGGGTCGGCTTGTCGTTGCCGACGGCCACGTTGCCCAGGGTGTGCGCTCTGAGTTGCGCCTCGCATCCTCCGAGCGAGAGGATCATCGAGAACGTGAGGAGCTCACGCGTCCGCAGGTCAAGGCCTGTTCTGGTGTAGTAGTCGCCGAAGCAATTGGCCGACAGGAGTCTGTTGATGTGCATCTGGTTCTCCGGCGTCCGCGTGTACATGCTGTCTATCATCTCGCTGAAGATCTCCTTCTGCAGCGCAAGGCCCTTTTCGAAACGTGTCTCGGGCGAAGTGGTGGACTGCCCTTGCAGCGGCAGCGTCAACCCGCCGCTCTGCAGGATCTCGTTGGTGGCATGGAGGAACTCGAAGACGCCCGCGATCCCACAGTAGGGCACGGCCTGGTAGAGGATCTCCTTGATCTCAACGGGCGTGACACCGACGGTCAAGGCACCGCGGAGCATGACCTTGTACTCGCCGAGCGTCTGCCTGGCAATTAGTGCCGCCAGGATCACCATCAGGCGGGTGCGGTCGTCGAGGTTGCCATAGGAAAGCACTTCGTCGAACGCGAAGTTGTCGAAGACCTCGACGAGTTCTGGATCCGTGACCTGCAGCGTAGACACGTGGTCCGGGAAGAGCTTCTCGTGGTTTCTGCGCGCGGTTTCCGAGATACTCATGAGTCCGTCCTCCGCCAGGTTTTCCGGGGCACGAAGCCGGTCACTCGCTCACGCCCGACTCGCGAAGCCACGCCGCGATCTGGTTCCCGGCTCTTGCCACGCTCCCGCCCGTGATCGCGAGACCTTTCCGCACCGTGGCGCCCGGGCACAGCTTCCGGACGTCGCTCTCGCTGTGGCCCATCCCGCTCCCCTCATGCGTGCAGAACGGGACGATGGTCTTGCCGGAGAAGTCGTACGCCTCGAGAAAGGTGTAGACCGCCATTGGCATCGTGCCCCACCAGTTGGGGTAGCCGAGGAAGACCACGTCGTAGTCGCGCATGTTGTCCAAGCGACCGGTGAGCTCGGGCCTGGCGTTCTGACGCAACTCCTGCCGCGCCACGTCCGTGGTCTCCTCGTAGTCCGAGGGGTAGGTCTTAACGGTGTCGATTCTGAAGAGGTCACCGCCCGTCAGCTCCTGGATCATCTGTGCGGCCAACTCGGTGTTGCCGGTTGCCAGGTTCACAATCTTGCCGCCGACGTAGTTGTTCCCCTTGCGGGAGAAGTACGCGATCAGGCTCTTATTCGGTGCCGCCATGTCATTCCTCTCTCTTCGAATTCTGCGGCCTCTCTCCTTCTCACAGGCCCGTCCTCTTCTCGAGTGCCTCCGGATAGCGCGCCCCCTGCACCTCGATCTTCGAGGCGGCGGCGTTGATCTCGCGGAGATCGTCGGGAGTGAGCTCAATCGCAGCTGCGCCCAGGTTCTCTTCCAGGCGCGGGAGCTTCGTGGTGCCCGGGATCGGGACGATAAACAGCTTCTGGGCCAGCAGCCACGCGAGGGCGATCTGCGCCGAGGTCGCCTTCTTCTTCTCGGCGATGGCGCCGAGCAAGTCGACCAGGGCGCGGTTGGCCTTGCGCGCCACCGGCGTGAAGCGCGGGACGATGTTGCGGAAGTCGGCCTTGTCGAACTGGGTGTTCTCGTCGATCTTGCCGGTCAGGAACCCTTTGCCGAGTGGGCTGAACGGCACCAGACCGATACCGAGCTCCTCGAGCGTCGGCAGCAGCTCCGCCTCGGGGCGCCGCCACCACAGCGAGTACTCGCTCTGGACCGCGGTCACCGGCTGGACCGCGTGGGCTCGCCGGATCGTCTTGACACCTGCTTCGGAGAGGCCGAAGTGCTTCACCTTGCCGGCGGCGATCAGATCCTTCACCGCGCCGGCCACGTCCTCGATCGGCACGTCGGGGTCGACCCGGTGCTGGTAGAAGAGGTCAATGCGGTCAGTCCTCAGCCGCCTGAGGGAGGCGTCCGCAACCTGCCGGATGCGCTCAGGCCTGCTGTCCGACCCCGCTGAGGAGTCGCCGTTCTTGAAGCCGAACTTGGTCGCGAGGACAACCCTCTCGCGGAAGGGCGCGAGCGCCTCACCGACGAGTTCCTCGTTGGCGAACGGCCCGTATGCCTCCGCGGTGTCGAAGAAGGTCACGCCGCGCTCCACGGCCGCGCGCAGCAAACTGATCATCTCGTTGCGGTCGGGCGGCGTACCGTAGGCGAAGCTCATCCCCATGCAGCCGAGTCCGATGGCGGAAACCTCCAGCTTGCTCTTCCCAAGCACTCGCTTCTTCATTTCTTTTCTCCTTCCTGACGCCTCACGGGCGCAACAGTGTCTTGATCGCGCGGGCCATAGAGCACCGCACCTCTCATCGTCTGCCTTCCTGTTGTTCGCGGTTGGTTATCCTCGGCGGCCCAGCGAGGTACTGCTCGTCGCTGACCTTCTCCATCCAGTCGGCGGTTTTGTCGTCAAGCCGTTCCTGGATGGCGATGTGCGTCATGGCGGTGGTCGGCGTGGCACCGTGCCAGTGCTTCTCACCGGCAGGAATCCAGACAACGTCGCCGGGCTGGATCTGCTCGACCGGTCCGCCCCAGCGCTGCGCGAGGCCACACCCGCCCGTCACGATCAGGGTCTGGCCTAGCGGGTGGGCGTGCCACGCGGTCCGAGCGCCAGGCTCGAACGTGACGCTGGCGCCTGTCACGCGTGCCGGGTCAGCAGCGTGGCACAAGGGGTCAACCCGCACCGTGCCGGTGAACCACTCCTCCGGTCCTCTGCCGGAGGGTTGTGAGCCGCTTCTCTTGATTTCCACGGTGCCTCCTCGTCAGTGCGAAGGGCGAGTTCGAACTCTCCGCCCTGTCCTGCTCAGCGCGCCTACCTACCGCGCGGCCGTGCGTTTCGAATATAGGGGCTTGCGCTGCGGGATGG
The DNA here is from genome assembly GCA_035542455.1 of Thermoanaerobaculaceae bacterium. Classification (GTDB taxonomy): domain Bacteria; phylum Acidobacteriota; class Thermoanaerobaculia; order Thermoanaerobaculales; family Thermoanaerobaculaceae; genus RBG-13-68-16. The sequence goes on along the minus strand of DATKLI010000115.1, from coordinate 9,219 downwards.
TTGCCTGATCCTCCACATCTCTAACCGGATCCGATCGGCTGAACGGTTCTGCCTGGCATCGGCTCTGACCTTTGAGTTGCGAGCGCAACGGAGAGGCCGGCTTCGCGCGGGCTGTAATCGACTGATTCCTCCGGTGTGCTATCAGAATCGTCCACGCCGGAGGGCGACGTGTACAGGGATGGTGCCGCTCTGCTCGAGGAGGGTTGTGGACCCTGTGCGTTGGCCCGTGTCGAGCTCCTGAGTTCCCATGAGGCCAACTTTTGCTTCTGCGTCTCAATAGCGTGTCCACATATTTGTCCACATTCGCCCGACCCATTGGTCGCCGCCGGTCTCCCTGTATGCGCGACTGGCGCCCTACGTCTCGTTCGCTAAGTCATGACCGGAGAGAGAATTCGTATGCGGCCGGCGCTCCTAATCACCGCCTGGCTCCCACAAGCTCCGAAGGGCTCCCGAGCCCCTTTGCGCCCATGGGGTTCAAGGGGTCGCGGGTTCGAATCCCGCCGTCCCGACCAGACAGATCCACACCACGTCGAGAGTCTGAGGGAGAGGCAAGGGAGAACCAGCCTCTAGGAACTGGCCCTCGGTTTGATGGTCACCTTCACCGAGGCTGCGCCGCCCACCCCGAACCCCAGGAACTTACCGTCCGCGTCGAAGCTCACCGAGATTTCGATCTCGCTGATGTGGTAGTCGTTCGTCATGATGGAGGCCAGCTCGTCGATCGCGCCCTCGATCTGCTTCTTCGCGGCCTTCAACCCTTTGAGGAGCTTGGTGGATGGAACCGTTCTGGAAGCCAGCCTCTCGGGTACGAGCACGTTCGCGGCGGTCAAGGCGAACCGAGCCGGAGGCGGCGCGACCTTGGTGACGCGGCTCGGAGGTGCGGTCTTTTTCCTCACACCGGTTGCAGGGACGCTCACTATCGGCCCGACCCTGATCTCGGTAGGGAGCCGGCGTGTGCCTCGCCGGTTTGCAGCCAGAAGTGAAGCGTCAAGAACGACCAGACCAGGCCCGCTGGGCTGGGCCTGCCGGGCGCGAGGCCTCCGTCTGACCTTCAGTTTGGGGCTCCGCGGCTTCTGGGCTCTCTTCGTCATCGTCCCACCTCCCGACCGGGCCAAGACTCGTTTCGTGTCAGCCGAGCGCCCTCGTCTTCCTGCAAGGGTCCCGCTTGACCAACGAGCTGCTTGGCCTCCCGGTCTCTCGTTGCTCCATGATCACCGGCATCGTACCGGAGGCTGGCTCACTTGACCCGTGGGTTCGGGTCTGCAACGACCTCCGCACAGACCATCGTGAGGGCGCTGGAGCGATGGGGATCCATCGGGTCGCGGGTGCGAATGCCGCTGTGCAGAACACCCCCGCGGTGCGGGACGCGATCCGCCGGCCCTGGAGCGCGATCGGTGGCAGGTGAAGACTGCGACCTTCACACCAGTGCGCGCGGCGCCCCCGTCAGCCGATCGGTCGCGTCCGCACGCCCTTGACTGCGCCTTCGGCGGCGCTAGCATGCTCGGAGGTGAGAAGTTCGGCCGCCATTCCCAGCATCGCGATCCGCTGCGCGCATCCGGGCAGCGATCCGCCGACGGGACGCGTCGGCGGTTTCTCCGTTCGCAAATGCGTCCTCGACAGCAAGGGAGGAATGCAATGACCCCCCATCGTTCCCTCGCGTTCGCGTGCGTCGTCCTGAGCTTCGCTCCCTGCGCGCTCGTTCCGGATCGCGCTTTCGCTCAGGGCAATCGCGGCCCACTCGCCAACGTTCCGAGGCTGCTCCAGGTGCTCGACAGGGACGGGTTCGAAACGCTCCAGGGACGGTTCCTGGTCCTCGACGCCGTCAAGAACGCCTGCGGGGGCGTCATACCGAGCGCGTGGTACAACAACGTGCAGCCGTACATGGTCGCGATGCTCCCGGGCCGCGTCGGCGACAGCCCGGCGTGGGAAACGACCGAGCGCAAGCTGTCCCCCGCCTATTTCCTGCGGCAGGATGAGGCGCTCCTGCTGGTGGGGAGCACGCCTCCGCCGATGGCGTACTTCTCGTTCCAGACGTTCCTGTTCATGAGGTACGACCTCGACAGCTACAGCTACGATCCGACCACCGGCGGGTTCTTCCGGCCGTACGAGGCGCCGTTCGCCTACCTCGGCGACACGGTCAACTCGCTCACGATCCGCACGACCGGCTGGAGCCGGTACGACCGTCCGATGGTGCTCATCTCGACCGGGAACCGCACGACGCGCGAGCGGCTGCGAGGAGCGCTGCGCGCCGCCGGCTACCCGGATGCCATCGTCAACACCGAGACGCTGCCGTCTTCCCTGCTCAGGCTCGGGTACGACAAGGGGGACCAGTTCCTGTTCCTGATGCGGACGGCGATCTCGTTCGGCGGCGACGCCGCCATGGCGGAGTACAAGCAGGAGGTGACCGACCCGACGCTCTCGCCGCTGAGGGTGTTCAGGGTACGGCCGAGGACCGAGTTCCGCGAGGACCCGCTGCCCGCGCCGGTGTTGCGCACCCGGGGCACCGGCCGGACCGAGATGGACCTGGTCCCCACGATGGAGAAGCTGCGCCAGGCGATCCTGGCCCAGCACGCCGCAGGGTTCGACGCCGAGGAGCTCGACACGCTCCTCCCGGACGTGTTCCCCGAGGGCTACCCGGCGATCCAGCGGCACGTCGTGTACCTGGGCCCCGGGCGCGAGGGCTCGGCGGGGTACGGCAGAGACGCGAACTACCTGGTGACCTCGTGGTTCGACCTCCCCGACGACGGCTTCGCGATCATCTACGGCGTGGACCACGCCGCCACCGGCAAGGCGACGTACTCGAGCGTCTCCGTCTATCTCGATCAGAAGCTGAACATCGGGGTCGCGAGCGCCGACAGCGCGGACTTCGCCGGGTTCCCGCACACGGCGAACCCCTACCTGCCCGGAGATACCGCCGCCGACAAGTTCTACGTCTGGCAGGTCCGCCGGGACTGCACCGGGTTCTCGGCCTGCCTCGAGGCGAAGTCGCTGGAGCCGACGTGCGAGGGGAAGGTCGCCGCGGACGCGCCCGTGCGCGTCGGCTTCCGCGCCTATGCGGAGCCGGCGACCAGGGTCGGGCCGGCCGATGCCGAGCTGGTCTACGACCGCGTGATCGTGTTCAGGACGAAGTAGCCCCGGGCATCCCGATCAGCCCGGCCGATGGCTCCACCCTCCGCCGCGGCCCCTGGGCGTTCTTGTCCGGACGCGACGCCGGGCGCCGGAACGGGCCTAGAATCGCGATCGGGATGTCCGCCTCAGCGAAGGAAGGTGCCGGATGAAGCGGATCCTTGCCGCGTTGGCCCTCGCACTCGTGCCGGCGTTCGCCGGCGCGGGGGCGCCCGCCGAGGTGCGCGCCCGGGCGCGCGAGATCTTCGAGGCGATCATCGCGTTCAGGACCTCCGTCGGCCTCGGCCAGGTCCCCGTCATGGCGGAGTACCTCGCGCGCACGTTCGAGGCCGGCGGGTTCGCGGCCGGGGACGTCCGCGTCGTGCCGCTGGGCGAGACGGCCTCGCTCGTGGTCCGCTACCGCGGCACCGGCGAGGGCGGCCGGCCGATCGCGCTGCTGGCGCACATGGACGTCGTCACGGCGCGGCGCGAGGAGTGGCGCCGCGACCCGTTCGTGCTCGTCGAGGAGAACGGCTACTTCTTCGGCCGCGGGACGCTCGACATCAAGTGCGAGGTGGCGCTGCTCACGGCCACGTTCCTCCGTCTCAAGGCCGAGCGGTTCGTTCCCACCCGCGACCTCATCATCGCTTTCTCGGGGGACGAGGAGACGGAGATGGCGACGTCGCGCGACCTCGTCCGGAACCACCGCGACCTCGTGGACGCGGAGTTCGCGCTCAACGGCGACGGCGGCGAGGGGATCCTCGACGAGACGACCGGCAAGCCTCTCGTGTATCACCTCCAGGGCGCCGAGAAGGCGATCGCGAGCTACGAGTTCACCGTCCACAACCCCGGCGGGCACAGCTCGTACCCGCGCGCGGACAACGCGATCTACGAGCTGGCCGATGCGCTCAAGCGGCTCCAGGCGTACCACTTCCCGGTGATGTGGAACGAGTGGACGATCGCGAGCCTGCGGGCGACGGCCGCCGTCACCCCCGGCGCGCTGGGCGAGGCGATGCGCCGGTTCGCCGCCGACCCCCGCGACGCCGCCGCCGCCGACGCGATCGCCGCGAGCCCGCAGAACGTCGGGCGCACGCGCACGACGTGCGTGGCGACGATGCTCAGGGGAGGGCACGCCGACAACGCGCTGCCGCAGTCCGCGACCGCGACCGTGAACTGCCGGATCTTCCCGGCCACCGGGATCGACGAGGTGCGCTCGACGCTCGAGAAGGTGGCCGGCGCGGGCGTCGAGGTGACGACGCTCGGGCACCCGTGGTCGAGCGGCCCGTCACCGATGCGCAGCGACGTCGTGGCGGCGGTGGCCGAGGCCGTGCACGCGAGCTGGCCGGGCGTCGAGATCGTGCCCGACATGGTTCCGTATGCGACCGAGGGGTCGGTCTACCGCGCGGCCGGCATCCCCACGTACGGCGTCTGCAGCCAGTTCATCAAGGACAGCGACGTGTTCTCGCACGGGCTCGACGAGCGCCTCCCGGTCGCGTCGTTCTATGCCGGCCTGGACCACTGGTACGTCCTGCTGAAGGCGCTCGCCGGCACGAGGTGACCGGCCTCGGGGACCCGACCCCGAGCCTGCTCGATGCTCGCCCGGTTACGGCTGCACTCGACCCGAAACGCCTCCCGTCCCTCCGTCAGTGCCAGAGCGTCCTGGTCGTCGGGTCGGACGAGTCGTTGTCGATCACCGATGCGTACGCGGTCACGCCGATGCCCGCGTTGACGGTGACGACCGCGAACCCGGCGGCGATGTCCGTGCGCCCGGCGCCGGTCCGGTACGGCTCCTGGTACTGGTACCACTCGCCGGGCCCATAGCTCCTGGTGTCGCTCCAGACCTGCACGCCGTTGGCGTCGAACAGCGCCACGGTGACGTTCGCGGTGTTCGAGCTGGTGTTCGTGACCCCGATGTTGGTCCGGTACGTGCCGACCTGGCCGGCTACGCCGTTTTGGGTGAGCTGCGGCAGGACCCCGGCGTCACCGGCGATGAGCCCGTCCGTCGGGACGATGCCGTCGTACCCCTGGCCGTACGTCAGGCCGGACGCCTGCTGGTTGTACGTGCGGGAGGTCGCGATCACCGGCTGGTCGGCCAGGACCTCGAGCGCCGCCGAGCTGTTCGTCATGCCCAGCATCGCCGCCACGTCGTGCAGGATCACCTGGCCGGACCTCGGCACCGTCACGACCGCCGACGTGATCCCGGCGGTCGAGTGCAGGCGCAGCGTCACCGTCGCGCCCACCACCTGGGAGGTGTCCAGGAGCCCGGCGTCGGTCCGCCACTGGCTGCCCCCGGCCCCCGGCGCGTGGCTCACGACCGGGATCCACTCCTCGGTGGTCGCGATCTGGGCGATGAACACCACGTCGTTGAGCGAGGTGACCGTGAGCGCCCCGGCGCCCGTCGGGATCGCGGTGAACTGCCCGGGCGTCCCCGAGAACACCCCGGTGAGAGGGCCGAGGTTGCCCGCGAGGCCGTACGACAGAAAGTGCGAGTCGGGTGCGAGGTCCAGGATGTCGACCCCGTTGCTGGCACGGGAGAAGCCGAGGACGCCTCCGCTCTGGTTGTCGAAGACGGCCAACCCCTCGGCGAACGGGACGGTCGGGAACCCGGCGATCGTGACCGAGCCCAGGACGGGCAGGTGGAGCGTGGTCGCGGTCTCGTTCGTGATCGTGCTGGTGTCGCCGGTGAACGTGAGCGTCATCGCGGCGTTGGTGAAAGTGGCGAGGTTGATCGTCCCCGTGGCGGTCCCGGACATCGAGTACATGATCGGGACCGCGGCCGCGGGGATCGCGGACCAGAGCGCAAGGACCGCGACGATCGGGAAGACGCGTGAGGCCGACAAGCGGAACGGACGTGACATGACGCTGTTCTCCTTTCGTGCTGCGACGCCGTGATGTGGCAAGACTCCTGTGTCCTGGGGAACGGCGGCTCCCGGCGCGCGATTCCTGGGTCGGCCCGGGCGGGCGAAACCGCCGCCGGAGAGACATTTGACACAGCGACTCAATGTTAGAATGACGCGATGTCCATTGCGGTCGCAACTTCGAACGCCCGGCGGCGAGCGCTGGTCGTCAACTGCTACGCGGACGAGACGCGTCGGCCGGTGGCGCGCGCGTCGAAGATCCCGCAGACGCTCGGGCCGATCTTCCTCGCGGGCGGCCTCAACCCCGACCTCTGGGAGATCCGGCTCTACAACGAGCTGGCCCACGGCCCGCTCGCCGACGGGCGCCTGCTCGCGGGGGCGGACCTCGTGGTGCTCACCGGGCTGACCACCGCCGTGGACCGGATGCGACAGATCACCGCGTACGCGCGCACCGCGAATCCCCGGGTCGTGGTCGCCGCGGGCGGGCACGCCGTGCGCGCCCTCCCGTCGTACTGCGCCGGGTTCCTCGACTACGCGTGCCGGGGCGACGTCGAGGAGCTCCGCGACGTCGTCGCGGACGCGTTCGGAGCGGAGTACGCCGCCGACGAGATGACGCCGCGCTTCGACCTCGCCGACTGGATCGGGCGGCTCGGGTACGCCGAGTCGAGCCGGTACTGCAACTTCCGGTGCTCGTTCTGCACCCTCACCGGCGAGGGGAGGAAGTTCCGTCCGTACGGGCGCGCCGAGCTGCGCCGGCAGCTCGAGGCCGCCGGCCGCAAGAAGATCGTCACGTTCCTCGACAACAACTTCTACGGGAACAATCGGAGGAGCTTCCTCGAGCGCGTCGCGTGCGCGGCGGAGGCGCGCGACGCGGGGCTGTTCGAGGGGTGGGCGGCGCTGGTGACCGCCGACTTCTTCGCCCGGCCGGACAACCTCGCGCTCGCCCGCGAGGCGGGGTGCGTCGCCCTGTTCACGGGCGTCGAGTCGTTCGACACGTCGTGGACGAAGAGCCACGACAAGCTGCAGAACGGAGTGCGCCCGCAGGCCGAGGTCATCCGCGAGTGCCTGCGGGCGGGGGTCGTCTTCCTGTACGGGCTGATCCTCGACGTCACCACGCGGCCGCTCGCCGAGCTGCGGCGCGAGCTCGAGTTCGTCCTCTCGTGCCCCGAGATCACGCTGCCGGCGTACGTCTGCGTCCCGATCCCGATCCTCGGCACGCCGTTCTTCTACGAGTGCCTCGACGACGGGCTCATCCTCCCCTCGACGAGGGTCCGCGACCTCGACGGCACGACGCTCTCGCTCCGGCCGCTCGACCCCGTGCGCGAGGTCGCCCGCTTCCTGCGCGACCTGCAGACGATGCGCGGCTACCGCACGAAAGCGATCGCGCACTCGGTGCGCTTCGCGCGCAACTACGCGGGCACCCTCGGCTGGGAGCGGATGGCCGTCGCGCTCTCCAACGCGGCGCTGATCTCGGCGCCGCTGCTCGCGACGCTCCCGACCCGGTGGGGCGCCCGGTCCGCCGCGCGCACCCACGTGAGCACCACCGAGCCGCTCGACCCCACGTACGCGCCCGCGCTCCCGGTGGACGCGAGGCTCGCGCACCTGCTCGAGCCCACGCTGCTCACCTGCGCGGACGGGAGCGTCTCGCCGCAGATCGCGGCCGACGTCGAGGCGCTCCGCGCCGCGCGCCCGCGGCGCAACGCCGTTGCCGTGGGAGCGGGGGGGTAGCGGGCCGGTGCGCGAGTCCGCCCTCGTCGCCGGAGGACGCTTCGCGATCCAGCGCCGTCTGGGTCAGGGCGGGTTTGGGACGGTGTACCAGGCGTACGACCGCAAGCGCGACGAGCAGGTCGCGATCAAGATGCTGCACCGGGTCGACCCGTCGGCGCTGGTGCGGTTCAAGCAGGAGTTCCGGTCGCTCGCCGACGTGCGCCACCCGAACCTCGTGCGCCTCGGCGAGCTCGTCTCGCAGGGCGACGAGTGGTTCTTCACGATGGAGCTGATCGACGGCAGCGACCTGCTCACGTGGGTGTGCGGGGCGCCCTCGCCGGCGGGCGCGATGGACACGCCGCGCTTTCCGGATACCAGTCCGCCCCCGCAGGGCGTCACGTCGCCTCCGGACGTGACGGTCGCCGGCGAGGTCGGCGCCGGCCCGCGGCACCGTCGGTTCGACGAGGACCGCCTACGCGAGGGGTTCGCCCAGCTCGCCGAGGCGGTCACGGCGCTGCACTCGTTCGGGATGGTGCACCGCGACCTCAAGCCCTCGAACGTCCTGGTCACCCGCCGCGGCAGGCTGGTCGTGCTCGACTTCGGCCTGGTCGCCAACCTCGGCGCCTCGGGGGCGCACGACTCGATCAACGTCGTCGGCACCCCGGCGTACATGTCGCCCGAGCAGGCGGGCGGCGCCGTCGTCTCGAAGGCGAGCGACTGGTACAGCGTCGGCGTGATGCTGTTCGAGGCGCTGACGGGCTACCTCCCGTTCCGCGGCACGGCGCACCAGGTGATGCTCGAGCGCAGGAGCAGCGACGCGCCGAGGCCGAGCCGGCTCGCCGCCGACGTGCCGCGCGACCTCGACGAGATGTGCGACGAGCTCCTGCGGCGCGACCCGGCCGCGCGTCCCGCCGGCGATGCGGTCGTCCGGCGGCTGCGCCCGGGCGGCGCCGCGCCCGCGCGGGCGCCGGCGAAGCCGAGCGCTCCGTTCGTCGGACGCGAGCGCGAGCTGGCGACGCTGCGCGAGTCGCTCGCCGAGGCGAGAGCCGGGCGGGCGGCGACGGTGGCCGTTGCGGGCCGGTCGGGGATGGGGAAGACCGCGCTCGCGGCGCGGTTCCTGGCCGAGGTGGGCGAGGGCGAGGTCGACGCGCTGATCTTCTCGGGCCGGTGCTACGAGCGCGAGTCGGTGCCGTACAAGGCGCTCGACAGGGTCGTGGACGGCCTCGGGCGCTACCTCACGCGCCTCGAGCCCGCGGAGGCCGGTCGCTTCCTGCCGCGCGACTGGCAGGCGCTCACCCGGCTGTTCCCCGTGCTCAACGAGGTCAGCAGCGCCGCGGTCGGGCGCAGGCCGCCGCTCGAGGTGTCGGACGCGCAGGAGCTGCGGCGGCGCGGGTTCGCCGCGCTTCGCGAGCTGCTCGCGCGTCTCGCGGACCAGCGCACGGTGGTGATCTCGATCGACGACCTCCAGTGGGGCGACCGCGACAGCGGGCTGCTCCTGCGCGAGCTGATGCGGCCGCCCGACACGCCGCCGCTGCTCCTCGTGGTGTGCTAC
>DATKLI010000114.1:0-24597 GCA_035542455.1 Thermoanaerobaculaceae bacterium | reverse complement strand
ACGTACTGCGGGCGCCCGACGCCGATCTCGCACGCCGCCCGCCTCACGCGCCACCTCGGAGGCGCGGCCGTCTACCTCAAGCGCGAGGACCTGTGCCACACCGGAGCGCACAAGATCAACAACGCGGTCGGCCAGTGCCTGCTCGCGCGGCGGATGGGGAAGTCGAGGGTGATAGCCGAGACCGGCGCCGGGCAGCACGGCGTCGCGGTCGCGACCGCAGCTGCGCTGCTGGGGTTGCGCTGCAGGGTCTACATGGGGACCGAGGACGAGCGCAGGCAGGCGCTCAACGTCTACCGCATGAGGCTGCTCGGTGCCGAGGTGGTCGGGGTGGACGCGGGCGCCCGCACGCTCAAGGACGCGATCAACGAGTCCCTGCGCGACTGGGTCACGAACGTTGCGAGCACCCACTACGTCCTCGGCTCGGTGCTGGGACCGCACCCGTACCCGGCGATGGTGCGGGAGTTCCAGTCGGTGATCGGGAGCGAGGCGCTGCTCCAGATCCGGAAGCGGCACCGCTCGCTGCCGAGGCTGGTGGTCGCGTGCGTCGGCGGCGGCTCCAACGCCGCGGGGATCTTCACCGCGTTCGTGCCGTACCGGCAGGTGGAGCTCGTCGGCGTGGAGGCCGGTGGCCGCGGCACCCGCCTCGGCGAGCACGCGGCGCGCTTCGCGGGCGGCGGTCCCGGCGTCCTGCACGGCACGCGCAGCTACGTGCTCCAGGACCAGGACGGGCTGATCGCCGCGACGCACTCGGTGTCGGCCGGGCTGGACTACCCCGCGGTCGGGCCGGAGCACGCCTGGTGGCACGACTCGCGGAGGGTGTCGTACGTCCGCGTCGAGGACTCCGAGGCGCTCGACGCGTTCCACCTGCTCTCCGAGCTCGAGGGCATCGTCCCGGCGCTCGAGACGGCGCACGCCCTCGCCTACGTGGCGCGGGTTGCGCCGCGCATGGGGGGCGGCCAGGCGATCCTGGTGGGCCTCTCGGGGCGGGGCGACAAGGACGTCGCCGAGGTCGCGCGCCTCGAAGGGGTGACGGTATGAGCAGCCGAGTCGAACGCGCGTTCGCGCGGGCCCGCAGGGCGCGCCGCGCCGCCTTCATCCCCTACATCACCGCGGGCGACCCGCACCCGGGCCGCACGGTCGTGCTCGCCCGCGCGCTCGAGCGAGCCGGAGCGGACATCCTCGAGCTCGGGGTCCCGTTCACCGATCCGATCGCGGACGGCCCGACGAACCAGCGCGCCGCCGAGCGGGCGCTGGCGCGCGGCACGACGCTGACGACCGTCCTCGCGACGGTGCGCGAGCTCCGGTTCTCGACCGAACTCCCGGTCGTCCTCTTCACCTACTTCAACCCCGTGCACGCGTACGGGCTGGCACGGTTCGCGGTCGATGCGGCGTCGGCGGGCGTGGACGGCGTGCTGTTCACCGACGTCCCCGCCGAGGAGGCCGCACCGGCGCACGAGGCGCTCGGGCGTGCCGGGATCGAGCTCGTGCCCCTGGTGGCACCCACCTCGACCAGGGCGCGCGTGAAGGCGGTGAAGCGTCTCGCCGGCACGTTCGTCTACTTCATCGCCCGCGCCGGCGTCACCGGGGCCCGGGCCACGCTCGAGGAAGGGCTCGAGGAGCAGGTGCGGCTTGTGCGCAATCTGACAAGGAGCAGGGTGGCGGTGGGTTTCGGCATCTCCACACCCGAACAGGTCGGAACGATCGCACAGTTCGCAGACGGCGTCGTGATCGGCTCCGCGATCGTCGAGCGGATCGGAGAGCTCGGCGACGCGGCCGAGCTGCCGGGCGAGGTCGAGGCGCTGGCGCGCTCGTTCGCCTCCGCGACCCGAAGGAAGTAAGAAGGAAGAGGGAAGAGGGCAGGCGGAGATCCGCAGGTAGGGAATTCGCTCCTTCCTGTGTCTCGTCGTTCCTCTCCCGTTTCCCGTCTACCTTCTACCTCTCTCGCCGGCGCTTGCGCGCCAAACGGGCGAGTGCCACACTCGTCGCATGGTGCGGCGATCGATCGCGCTGATCCTGGTCGTCGGACAGGTCACGCTCGCGCTGTCCGGGTGCCTCTCCGTCAGGGCGACGGGGTCGCACACGACCCCCGGCCCCGGCGGCGGCGTGTCGGTCGCGGTGTTCCAGGACGACTCCGCGCGGAACGAGCGGCGCCCGGGCCCGGCGGGGATCCTCGGGGAGCTGGAGCGGCAGGACGGTAGGACGTGGCGGACGGTGTTCCGGTCGCTCAACCCGACGTGGACCGTGGTCGGTCTCCCCCCCGGCGTGTACCGGGTGCGCTTCCCCGCCCACCTCGACGACTCGGGGAACGTCGTCCGCCTCGGCGACAACGCCACCGGAGTCACCGTCAAGGACGGCGCGGTCACCGAGGTGCAGGCGGTCCTGGACCACGTCTCCACCGGACTCGTCATCCTCGCTGCGGTCACCGTGGTGGTGGTCGTCTACCTCCTCGCGAAGGAGAGCCACGACCACGGCATCCCAGCCCCACCGCCGCCGCCGCCGTGGATCGCCGACATCGTGTTCCACGTCGCCGTGGACCTGGCGTTCACCGCGGGCGCCGCGGGGGCGCAGCCCGCGTCGCCGCCGGGGGTGACCTCGACGTTCCCCGGCCGGGGCGCGCTGGTGGCGGCGCGGCGGCCGAGGGTCATCTTCGCGATGTCGGAGCCGCTGCGGCCCGACGACGTGAAGGGCGACGCCGTCAGCGTCCTCGGGGAGTCGAGCGGCCTCGTCGCGGGCCAGGTGAGCTACGACGCCGAGCACTGGTGGGTCGTGTGGGAACCGAGGGCCGACCTCCCGCCCGGAGACACGTACCACGTCACGCTCGCCGGCGACGGCGTCGAGAGCTTCGCCGGCAGGGAGATGTCGCAGGCCGTGACGTTCACGTTCAAGACCGCGAAGTGAGCCAGGAAGAGGGAAGAGGTGAAAGGGGAGAGGGAAGGCGCAGAACGCGGATACCTCTCGCCGGTCGCCGCTTCGTCTTTCGTCTCCCTTCGTCCTTCTCCCCTCTCTCCGGAGTTTCATGATCCTCGAGCGTGATGGGGTGGCGCTCCACGTCGTCGTCGAGGGCGAGGGGGACCCCGTCGTGCTGCTCCACGGGCACGCGATGGACCTCCGCGTCTGGGACGAGGTTGTCCCGCCGCTCGTGCGGGCCGGCCTCCGGGTGGTGCGCTACGACCAGAGGGGACACGGGCGCAGCGGCTCGCCCGCGAGCGGGTACCGCTGGGGCGACCACGCGGCGGACCTGGCGGAGGTGATCGTCCGGTCGGCGGGTCCGGCGGCGCACGTGGTCGGTCTGTCGAAGGGTGCGGGGATCGCGCTCGAGTGCGCGCTCCGCCGCCCGGAGCTCGTGCGCTCGCTCGGGCTCGTCGGGCCGCTCGTCCCCGACCGGTCGCTCTCGGAGGCGATGCGGGCGTCGTTCCGCGAGGTCGCGCACGCGATCCGCACGCGGGGCGTGCAGCCCGCGATGCGCGAGGTGTGGCTGCGGCATCAGCTGATCGAGCGGGCCACGGCCCGTCCGGGCGCCCGGGAGCGCCTCGAGGCGATGGTCCTCGCGTTTCCCGCCGGCGAGTACCTGGCCGCGACGAGGGACGTCCCGGACCGCGAGTGGAAGGTGGTCGACCGCCTGGCGGAGATCGCGGTGCCGGCACTCGTCGTCCGCGGCGACGGCGAGGTGACGGAGTTCGCCGCGATGGCGGAGGAGCTGGCCGGCAGCGTGCGGCGGGCGGATTCGGCCGTTGTGCGCGACAGCGGGCACCTCGTGCCGCTCGAGCAGCCCGCAGCCCTCGCCGCCGTCGTGGTGGAGTTCCTGGGGCGAGTGCAGAGGGCCGACGGGAGAGCGTAGAGGGAAGACCCGAGACGGTTCGGACCACCCGTGGTCTTCCCTCTCCTTTCTGCCGCTTTCCGCCCGTCGAAGCGGCGCGGCACGGCGAGCGCGGAGACGCGAAGAGCACGCCGGGAGGCGTGCTCGGTCCGTTCGGCCGCCGGCGGCGAGGCGGATCACACCGGCCGGTCGCGGCCCTCCGGAACGGCCGTCCGCGCGTCGACGTATGCGAGCCAGAACCACACGAACGGGACGGCGAACGATCCCACCTTGATCACGTGGGCGATCGCGAGGCCGGCAAGACCCGCGAGGGCGGCGACGCGGCTCGCCCCGGTGACCGCGTCCCCCTCGCGAACTAGGCGGCGGAATGCGACCACCCACATGCCGGCGAAGAGGACGAGGCCCACGAGACCAGTCTCGGCGAAAACGCGACCGAGCGAGGTTGTCAGGTTCGGCATCTCCGGCCAGCTCGCCAGGCCGACGTCGCGAAGCGCGGCGGCGGGGAGGACCGCTGCGGCGTGCGTCGCGGTGCCCCCGAGCCCGTACCCGAGGAGGTTGAGCGACGAGAACACGCGTGCGAACGGACCGAGCGTGCCGAACACCACGACGGTCACGGACGGGGGCAGGTCCGCGTAGTCGCCCCGGACGAGCATCGAGACGACCCTCGCGGCCTGGTGCGCGATGTAGTTCTTCGGGAACGCCACGGTGAGCACTGCGAGCGTGAGGGCGCCGCCCGCGAGCGCGGCGAGCGCGGGGCGACGGAACCGGCTCGCGAACGCGAGCGCGAGGAGGATCCCCGCGACCACGGCCACGCCGGTGATGCTGAACGCCCACTGCAGAGCGACGGCCTCGAGAGCGACCAGGGCGGCCGGCACCCAGCGACGCCGCGCGCGCGAGAGCCAGACGACCGTCGCGGGGATGGCGACGGTCGCGAGGAAGATCGAGAAGTGGGACGGCTCGAAGCAGAACCCCGCCGCCCGTCGTGGGTCCGAGAAGTTGCCGGGCACCGCGAGGCCAGGCGGGATCATCGTGTACCGTACGACCGTCACGACGTGAGCCGCCGGCTTGAACCGCAGTGCGCCCCACGCCACGTCGAGCAGCGCGAGCACGACCCCCGGGAGAGCGCCCAGCGCCACGGTGCGGGCGACGGCGCCATCGGACAGCCGGGTGAGGGTGACGCGCGCGACGGCGAACACCGCGACGCCGCCTGCGAGCGCCGCGAGCTGGCGCAGCCACGCGGCCGTCCTGATCGGATTCGGGCCGGACACGAGCGCGTCGATCCCGAGTGCCACGACGGAGTGGACGGCCGCGAACGCGCCGAACGCGAGCACGATCACGAGGAGGGGCGAGCGCGGGAGCGAGAACGCCGCCCCGAGGGCGGCCGGCAGCACGAGGACGGCGATCAGCGTCGCGAGCGGGGTGATCTGGGCCCGCACCGGCAGCGGGACCGTCTCGAAACCCAGCGTGGCGAGCACCGCCGCGCCGCCGACGAGGAGCAGGCGGTCCCGTGCTGAGGCGAGCGCCCCCTGCGGCTCCGGCGGCGAGCCCGCACTCGTCACGGCCGGGGCCTCGCCGCGGCGGACATCGAGCGGTCGTGCTCCGCGAGCTTGCCCGCGAAGAAGTCGACGTACGATCGGACCTCGGCGGCGACGAGGCGCGGCTCGCCGGCGATCAGGAGGCCGGCGAACTTGACGACGCGCGTCGTGAGCAGGAAGCACGCCGCCGCGGCGAGTTGCCACGCGGTCGCGTACTTCCGTACGAGCAGGAGCCGGTACTTGTTGTAGTAGTACGCCGACCTGGGCGAGGCGTGGCGGAGGCTCCACCCCTCGGCGTGGCGGGCCCTGACGTCGAGGTCGACGCCGAACGTGAGGCCGCGCTTGCCGGCGATGTGCGAGAGCGCGACGTCCTCGTGGCCGAAGAAGAAGTCCTCGTCCAGCAGGCCGACATCGCGGAAGAGCCCGCACCTGTAGAGAGCGCAGCACCCCGACATGTGGCGCGTGGCTCGCGTCCCGGACCACCTCGGTCCGTCGCGGCGGTTCCGCCCGATGTGCACGCCTCGCGCCTGCCACAGCCGGACCGCGCCCCCCGCGTAGAGGATCCGCCGCGGATCGGGCGCGGCCACGACCTTCGGCGCGGCTCCCGCCCACCCGGCGTGGCTCTCGAGGCACGCGACCAGTGCGCTCAGCGTGGCCGGCTCCACGGCGGCGTCGTTGTTGAGCAGCATCACGTACTCGAAGCCGCGGGCCAGCGCGTACCTCAGGGCGACATTGTTCCCGGCGGCGTACCCCAGGTTGGCGCCGATCTCGATCATGACGAACCGCCCCGGAGAAGGCCCCACCGCCAGCCGCGCCTCGGCGTCGGGGTCTCCGCCGGCCTCGGCGCTGTCCCTGTCGTACCGGACCACGCGGACGTCCTCACCGCCGGCGCGCCGCGCGTTGGCCCACGAGAGGGCGAGCGAGGGCGACCCGTCGTCGGAGCCGTTGTCCGCCAGGATCGTGACGAACTCGCCGTAGTCCGACCACCGCACCGACTCGAGGCAGTCGAGCAGGGCGGCGCCGCCGTTCCAGTTCAGCACCACCACCGCGACCCGCGGGGCGGGACCTGCCGTCACGGCCGGCACCTCCGCTGAAGAGCCGCATCGGCGTCCGCCGCCGCCCGGCGGAACGTCAGGGTCGTCGGACCGCAACGTCGGGCAGGCGTCACCGGATCGCTCCTTCGACGAGCGAGCGCACGGCCTCCGCCGCCGCGTGCCAGTTCAGCCTCGTGCGGTACTCGGCGTACGATGAGAGAGCCAGAGACTCGTATCCCTTCCTGTCCCCCGTGGTGCGCGCGACGACCTCGCTCCACTCCGCGGGCGCGGCGCCCGCGGCGAACAGCGTGCCGTTGACGCCCTCGCGAACGATCGTCGGGAGACCTCCGACCGCGGTCGCCAGGCAGGGTACGCCGAACGCGTTGGCCTCGGCAACCGCGTGCGGCGTGCAGTCGGCGCGCGTCGGGAGGATCAGGAAGTGCGCCGCGCGAAGCTCGCCGGCGAGCCGGGCGCGCCCCGCTGCGCTTCCCGCGTCGATCGGGCCGACGACCTCGCAGTACGTCGCGGCCCTCGCGCCGAGCCTCGGCGCGCACCCCACGATCGCAAGGCGCGCGGGCACGCCCCGGCGGGTGAGGGCGTCCGTCACCGCGAGCGCCGTCGGCCCGCCCTTGCGCTCCCAGTCGCGCCCGAGGAAGAGCAGCCGGCACTCGCCGGTGCTCCGCGCGCGGACCGCCGCCGCGACCCCGGCCTCGTCCGGCGCATCCGCGAGGTTGGCTCCGAACGGGACGACGCGCACCCGGGCAGGGTCAGCGCCGTACTGCTCGACCGCGCCGGCGGCCGCCCACTCCGACGTGTAGATCGCGAGCGCGCAACGGTGGAGCGCGGCGCGCTCGGCGTCCTCGCCGCCTCGCAGCGTCTCGCGGCACAGGCGGGAGTACTCCGGGTAGAACCCCACGAGGGAGCCGAACGTGGCGTCCGTCCACACCACGAGGGGAAGCGCGCACTCGAGGTACGCGACCGGGAGCGTGCCCGGGCTGAGGACGGCGTCGACCGGGCGCCCCGCGAGGCGGTGCGCGACCTGCTCGGCGTAGGCGCGCAGCGTCGCCGGGTCTCGGTCGTGCATGTACCGCCTTCCGGCAAGGCGGTACATCCGCCGCTTCGCGGCCGCCAGCGCGGGGCGGCGCTCGCGGAGCGAGCCGACGTACTCGAGCTCGATCCCCGCCGCCTCGAGGGCCCTTGCCATGTGCAGCGCCACGCCGGACCACCCCGCCGGGTCCGAGGCGTCGTACGCCGTGACGAAGGCGAGGCGCAGGTTCCCCTTGGGATCTCTCATCGAGGATTCCCGCCCTGGGCGGAGGCCACGGTGAACCCGGAGGCGAGGTCACCGTCGCGGCGCAAGCGGAGAGCGGGGTCCAGCCAGGGCGTGCAGGGGAGCGGAGCGTTCCAGCATTCCGCGGTTCCGATGGGCACGTGGACTTCGAGCCCCCATGCCGTGGGTACCGTCGCGGTTTCGACCGCCCTGGCGGGGTGGAAACCGGCGTCGGGGCCGGCAGCCACCGGAAGCAGCCCACGCTGCCGAAGCTCGACGACGAACGTCGCCAGGACAATCCCGCCGGCGAGCAGCGCGAGCGTCCTGAAAGCACGCATCGGACCGTCAGGGAACGCCGACGCGACGGCTATTGCCGCCAGCCCGAGGCCGAGGCACCACGCGGCGCTCCCCGCGAGCCTCGGCTCGGGTGCTGCCAGAAACCAGAGCACGAGCGACACGACGGCCGGGGCCGCCGCCACGGCGAGACGCAGCGCGCCAGGGCGTTTGCGAGCCACGAGCGGAGAGGCGATCGCCGCTCCCGCAGCGAGGCCGAGAGGGAGACAGAACGTGAGCAAAGTGTGGGTCGAGCCGGTAACCCGGCGCAACCAACCGGGGAACCACGTCGAGCTCCCCAGCACCGCGTGCCAGTCGGCGCCGGGGTGCCGCGCCCAGCTCCGTACCCAGTTGTAGTCCTCGAGCGCCGCCGCCCGCGGGAGGCGCCAGTCAACGGGGACGCTGATGCCGGGGAACGGGTAGAGCGGGTACCCGCTGAGGACCATGCTGCGTGCGAGCCATGGGACGAGGACCGCAGCGCACGAGAGGGCGAGGGGCACGAGCGCTACGCTCGCCTCGGCTCCGGCCCGCTCCCGCCGGGCGGCCCTCCGCTGAGCGACGACCGCCAGCGCCGCCGCGGCGGCGGCGAACCCCGCGAAGCTGAGCTTGACGGTCACGCCCACAGCGGCGAGCCACACCACGGCGGCCGCGCGTGCGCCCGCGGCGCCTTCGTGCGGCTCCTCGAAGGTGCGGAGGAGCAGCGAGGTCGCCACGATGCCGAGGACGAACACCGGCAGGTCGGGCGTGGCGCTCGTCAGAACCTGCTCCGACCACACCCGCTCGACGAGCGGGAGCACCGCGAGCGCGTCGAACACGGTGCCGGCCCGCCACGGCCGGCGTCGGTCGGCGAGGCGCGCCAGCGCCCACGCGCCGCGCGCGATGGGAAGGAGGAAGAGCGCCGCGTTCGCGAGGTGACAGGCGCGCCCGATGCCGGCGAGCGCTTCCGGGAGCGCGAGGTAGAGCGTGTACGAGCTCGTGAACCCAAGCCTCCCGAGGAGGTTCGCGAGGCCGGGGACGTCGGGGAACGCGGCGGCCCACCGCACCGCCTGGAAGTGGTAGAGGCCGCTGTCGCCGTTGCGCGGCGCAGCGAGGCTCGTGTTGGCGAGCCACACGGCGGCGAGCGCCACGGTCACCACCACTCCGGCGTGCGAGCGCCACGCCGAGGAAGCGAGTGCGCGGGCCTCTTCGCGCGCGAGCAGCAACCCGACGGCGCCTGCGCAACACAGGAGAAGCGCAAGAACCCACCCCGGCCGCAGGGCGAGGTGCCAGATCTGGATCACCGCGACGGCCGCGCCCCAGCCGATCCAGGCGGTCGTGTCGGGCGCGAGGTCCCGGCGGCGCTCGGCGCGCCAGATCCGGAGGAGGAGCTGCCCGAGGCCCCAGCACACGGCGAGGGTGACGAGGGTGAACGCGAGCACCTCGCCCGTCGCGCGGGCGGCCGCGAGCGCGCCCTCGGTCACGGCGTCTCCGCGCGGCCCGTCACGCCGAGGAGTATCTGGGTCATACGTGTCCCGTACCGGCTCTGCGTGAACTCGAACGAGGCCGACCGCCGGCCCTCCTCACCCAGGCGTGCGCGCAGCGCGGGATCGCCGGCCAACCGCGCGAGCGCGTCGGCGAGATCGGCGGGGTCGCCGCCGCGGTAGAGGAGGCCGTTGACACCCTCGCGCACGAGCTCGTCGTTGCCTCCGCCGCGCGCCGCCACGACGGGGCGGCCGGCCAGCATCCCCTCCACCGTCGCCCGCCCGAACCCCTCGAACGGACAGCAGCTGAGGACGACGTCCGCCGCGCGCTCGAGCGGCGAAGGGTCCTCCTGGAACCCGAAGAACGTCGTCGCCTCACCGACGCCCTCGGACTCGGCCAGCCGCCGGAGCGCCGCGACGTGCTGCTCCTCGCCGTCGCCCACGAGCCAGAGCCGCGCCGGGACTCCGCGGCGATGCAACGCCCCCAGGGCGCGGACGGCGTCGTCCTGCCGCTTGATCGGATGGAGCGTCCCGACGCAGATGCAGACCAGCGTCTCCGGCCCCGGCCGGTGGACCGATCGTGGGCCGGTGTCGGGGCCGAGGGTCACCGACTGCTCGAGGATCGTCACCGGTGTCCTTTGGAGCGCCGCGGCGAGCGTCGCCGCGACGGTCTTCGAGGTGGCGAGGCACGCCGCCGACAGCCGGTCGATCAGGCGCATCGAGAGCGCCTCGCCGAGGTCGAACCGGATCCCCGTGTCGCCGCCCCAGAGCTCGTGGACGTACCAGACGTGGGGGAGGCCGAGCAGCCGCGCCGCGACGGCCCCCGACGCGACCATGATGGTGTTCGTGACGATGGCCTCGCACCGGCGCGAGCGCACTACCGCCGCGACGAGCGGGACCGTGAGGAGGTTCCACACCGCACGGGCGGGACGCTTCCAGAGCGGGGTGCGGCGCTCGGCCCACCAGCGGTACGGCACCGTGACGACCTCGACGCCCCTGCGCTCGAGCTCCGCGACCAGCGGGCCGCCCGAGGGGACGAGCGCGACCGGCGCGACCGTGCCGCCGCGCAGGGCGTCGAGGAGCTCGAGGAACGCCTTCCCGGCCCCGTCGCGCTCCGCCAGGTGAAGGACGAACGCTACGCGCATCTGCGCTCCTGGCACCCCGGCGGCTCGTGGATCGGGGACCGGCGCACGCTCACGCCCCGCGCGGCGCGCGACGCGCGAGCCGCTTGAGGACACCCCAGGCGCGCGGCCAGCGCCGCGCCGCGCGTTCCTTGAAGTGCGCGAGGAGCATCGGCGAGAACGCCCTGCCCCCGTTCCGGAGGCTCACCTCCCGAACCTCGCGCCAAAACTCGTCCAGCAGCCGTCCGCTCTTCGAGTCGCACGTGACCCTGAACGCGGCAAGGGTCTGCGGCAGGTACGCGAACGTGCGGCCTGCCCGTGCGAGGCGGATCCAGAGGTCGTAGTCGAGCGCGAACCGCAGGCCCGTGTCGAGCCTCACGCCCTCGATCGCCGCCCGGCGGAGGAACGTGGCCGGCTGCGGGACGTAGCAGCCCACGTTGAGCAGCGTGTCGAGGTCGAACGGGCGCGCGCGGACGAGCCTCGCCTCCTCGGGCGGGACGTCCTGGAACAGGTAGATGCAGTCTCCGTACACGACGTCCACCTCGGGGTGGGCCGCCAGGAACCCGGCGGCAGCCGCGGCGGCACCGGGTGCCCACAGGTCGTCGGCGTTGAGCCAGGCGACGATCTCTCCGGCCGTGCGGTCGAGCCCCTTGTTGATCGCGTCGGCCTGCCCGGCGTCGGCCTCCGAGACCCAACGGACCGAACCTGCGCAAGCCCGGAGCACGTCCAGCGTGCCGTCGGTCGAGCCGCCGTCCACGACCAGGTGCTCGAGGCCGGGGTACCGCTGGCCGGCGACGCTCGCGATCGTCTCCCGGATGAGGATGCCCTGGTTGAGCGACGGGGTGATGACCGTCATCGATGGCCACGCCGGCCCGCCGGGCGCCGTCGGGCGCGTGGGCGGGTTGGCGTGCGTCCACGAAGTCGGGCCCTGCTCGGGCGGAAGCAGCTCGCCGAGCCGAGGAAACGCGCTCATCGGGCCCATGTCACCACGGCGATCACCCTGCGGTCGGAGGTTCCGCGCCGACGGGCGGTGCGGCGCCCGGGTAGCCCCGGTCTCCCCGAACGTTGCGGAGGATGTACCAGGGGAAGTACGCGATCGGCTGAGCGCCGGTGTCGAGGAAGACGTACGGTTCGCGCCGCCGCAGCTGCAGAATCGACGAAACGGGGCGCGCCAGGGAGAGGAGCCGCGGCAGAGGCGCCGGCGGTATCGTCTCGGCTGCCGACCATCCCTCGACGCTGGGGGTCCGCGACACGAGGTACGTCGCCGCCGCGAGCGCATCAGGGTCGGTTGCAACTCTCTGGCGGCCGCCGCCGAAGTGCGGCAGGAAATCGTTGAAGTAGGTGGCGAGCGACCACTCGAACTCCGTCCCCTGTCCGACGCCGACCGCACTTCCGGCTGCGAGGAGCTGCCCCGCCCGATCGAGCACGCGGCGCTCCGAGCGGCCAGCCACCGATTGACTCGCGAACTGGCACGCGACGTTGTGGTAGCTCGCGCCGGCAAGGGCGAGCGCGAGCACCGAGACGGTGCAGGCGACCGTCGACCCCTGCCACCGCGCCGCTGCGCGGTCCGCGATCACAGCGACACCTACGCAGTTGAGCGCCAGGCAGCCCACGGTCGCCGGGTATGCGTAGCGCAGGACCGGGATCCAGGACGTCAGGAAGGCGACCAAGAGGAGGCAGGTGGACAGGGCGAGAAAGAGCACCCCACACGGGCCGGCGCGCTCACGCTCCCTCGTCACGAGGGCCCGCGCCTGTGCGACTGCCGGGCGCATGAGCGCGATCAGGGGAGCGGCGAGCGCCACGGTGAGCCAAGGGCTCGCGAACGGCAGCAAGATCACACGCCCGGCGAACCTCAGGTTGGCCATCACGAGCCCGACGGAGATCGGCGCGTTGCCGTACTCGGCGACCCGCGAAGCGAGCGCCACCTTCACGGCGGTGTGCACGAGGACCACAAGGAACGGCACGAACGTCAGGAACCGGTGCCGGCTCCGCGTGCGCGCGAGCTCCCAGCCCAGCCAGAGCAGCAAGCCGACAGCCGCGATCGCGTTCGGTTCCTTCGCGAGGCAGAAGACGATGAACGAGGCGAGGGCATTCAGGTACCCGAACCGGGAGGCGACGCTCGGCCCCGTGAGTGCCCACGTGAACCAGCACAGCGCGAGTGCGGTCGCGAGCTCCTGCGGGATGAGGCGGGCCTCCGGGTTGTTGGGGAAGTAGAAGAAGAGCGCGAGCGCCCACGCGAAAAGCGGCGCTCCGACTTCGGCCCATCGGGTCACGAGCGGCCGTGCCACCGCCGCGACCGTACGCCAGAAGAACCAGAACGCCACCACCTTGAGCACGAGTCGCACGGCGTGGTGGAGGCGATAGTGGGTCGAGAGCAGAGACCAGCAGACCAGGTTCCCCAGGTCGCTGACGGGGCGGTAGCGCTGGCCGGAGAAGTCGAAGGCGAGGCTTCGGAGGTAATGGAGGGGGTGAAGGGCGACGGCGTCCCTCCAGCTCAGATAGTCGTCGATCAGGCGGAACGGCGTGTCGAGCGCAAGGCGCCAGATCGGCAGGAGCGCAAGCCCGAGCGCCACCCCGGTCGCGAGCGAGAGTACCTTGGCGAAGCGGTGCACAGCAGGTATCCCCGAGACGACGGTCGGCACCGGTCGAGCTACCGCCCCTGGATCGTCCAGCCCGGGCGCCTCTCGTTGTGCAGGATGTGGAGCGGGCGGTAGTGGAGTCCGAGCGGGACGGAGATCCGCTGCGGGAGGCGGACGCCGAGCTCCCGGAGGAGCGAGGAGAACCGACCGTGGAGCCGCCCGCCGTGGTTGCGGATGATCTCTTTCCCCTGCTCGACGTACGCCTTCATGTTCGTGTGGGTCTTCTGGCTCTCGTGGCTGCGGTACCCGGACAGCGGCGCCGTGACCGCGTACAGCTCGGCGTGCTCGTAGAACCTCGCCCACAGCTCGAAGTCACCTGCGAGCGAGTAGGCGGTCGAGACGTGGGACCCCGCGCGCTCCCAGAGCGAGCGCCTCCAGAAGGTGGATTCCTGCTGGATGAAGAACTTGCCGAACCGTCCGGGCTCTCCAAGGAACTCGCCCTTGAGGAATCCTTTTTTCGTGAAGCCGAACCCTCCGACCGGAGAGATGGTGATCGCGCGGTCGTGCTCGTCCAGCCAGATCGGAGCGAGCGTCGTGAGCCACTCGACCTCGGGGAACGTCGTGAACAGCTCGACGACGATCGAGAACGCCCACGGCAGGTACATGTCGTCCGAGTTGATCCACGCCATGATCTCGCCGGAGGTGCGCGCGAACCCCTTGTTGACGGCGTCGTACTGGCCGTGGTCCGGCTCGCTGACCCACCAGGCGAGCCGGTCGGCGTACCGGCGGATGATCTCCACGCTGCCGTCGGTCGAGCCGCCGTCCACCACCACGTACTCGAGGTTCGGGTAGCGCTGGTCGAGCACAGACCGGATCGTGCGCTCGAGGAACGCCGCCTGATTGAACGACGGCGTGACGATC
This sequence comes from Thermoanaerobaculaceae bacterium, assembly GCA_035542455.1. Taxonomy (GTDB): domain Bacteria; phylum Acidobacteriota; class Thermoanaerobaculia; order Thermoanaerobaculales; family Thermoanaerobaculaceae; genus RBG-13-68-16. Next base: position 10,527 of record DATKLI010000114.1, on the reverse strand, counting down.
GAGAGCCGGGGCTGGTTGGGCTCACTCGTCATCGGAGCTCCTTCCGTGAAGCGGGCGGGTGTCCTCGGCACGCGCGCAGGCCGCGCCCGTCAGGGGCCGACGGGCCTCCGGAACTGGACGATCGGGCTGCGGAAGTCGAGACCCATGTCCTCCGCGACCACCTCGTAGCCGAGGTTGCGGAGCATCGCGACGGTCCGGTCCTTCCCGGCGTCGAACCAGCGGCCGGGCCGGGCGGCGTCGTCCAGATCCGGCGCGAGTCGCCGGAGCCCGTACTTCCTGGCGCTCCAGCGGTTCATGCGGCCGATAATGATGCGGGAGGCGAGGCGGTAGAGCCGGCCGGTGGACCAGCCGCGGACGACGTTGAGCACGCTCGTGCGGTCCAGGCTGGCGACGAACGCGTTGTACTTGGCGTAGTCGGCGACCATCCAGAAGGCGACGGCCCCCGGCCGCATGCGCGGGTAGAGGTTCCTCGCGTACTCGGAGAGTCCGTCGAACGAGACGTGGCACAGCGCGTCGTACGAGAACACGTAGTCGACCGACCCCTCCGGGATCATCTCCATCGAGAAGTCTGTGACCTGGAAGTAGCGGACGTGGTCGCGGCGGCCGACGTACTCCCAGAAGCCGTTGTGCTCGGCGGAGAGGGCGTCCAGGCAGTAGACGGCCTTCGCGCCGAGCATGTGTCGGGTCCACGCCCCCCGTCCGCAGCCGATCTCGAGAGCCGTGACGTCCGGCCTGATGTACGGCTTCACGCACGCGAGCAGGATGGCGTGCGACACGCCCATGTACGAGTGGAGCCCGTACAACCCGAACAGCGGATCGGCCGGATCCCCCTGGAAGAAGCCGCCCTCCCAGAGCGAATGGAACGACCGCAGCTCCTCGGCGAGCTCCGCCGGCGTCTTCATCTCACCCCTCCCGGCTCCGTCCCGGCCGGGCGGCGCGACACGGGCCGGCGTGCCTGTGCGCCCGGCGGCCGGCGCCGCGGCGCCGCCGGCGCGCTACGATCTCCGGGCCTACCAGTCGAGCACGACACCGGCGAGCTCCTGAACACGCGACCGCCACACCTCGAATCCGTGCTCGTGCCGCTGCCTCGCGCGCCTGCCGATCGCCTCGAGGTCGAGCGCGGCGAGGCCGCGCCAGTCCTGGCGTGACGCGGGCGCGAGGTCCGCATTGGGGCGCCTGACGGCGACACGCGGCCCGAAACGGCCGAGGAACTTCCGGCGGCGGTCGGCATCCTCCACGGAGCCCGCCAGCCGGAGCAGCACCCCGTTCGCTCCGTCCGTGACGTACTCGTTCATCGCCGGGGCGTCGCACGCGATCACCGCCTGCCCGCGCACCAGCGCCTCGAGCATCATGAGGCCGACGCCCTCGCACGCGCGCGGCGCGAGGAACACGTTGGCGGACGAGACGGCGCGCAGGTACTCCTCGCGCGGCAGCGACGCCGGCAGCTCCCGCACCTCGGCGCCGCCGAGCGTGCGGGGCGGGTGAAGCTCGGCCTCCGGCGAGACGCGGGGGTCGACCCGACCCCGGAACAGCAGCGTCCTCGCCTTGAGCGAGCGGCACAACCGGGCGAGGAAGCGCCGGCTGAACAAACCGGTCCGGTTCCAGTAGTACACGACGGTGCCGTCGGAGAACGTCGCCGGCTCGACGCCGGCCGGATCGAGGAAGTACTGCAGCACGAGCGTCTCGAATCCCCTCGGCGCCGTCCGCTCGGCGACCGCGCGCGAGTACGCCACCACGCGGACGGTGCGGGGGATCGCCGCCCAAACCTCGTCCGTGTAGGTGCGGAGCTCGTCCCACATCGGCACCCACGTGACCCGCGCGCCGGCCAGCCCGGTGAGCTCGGGAGGCGGGGGCGCCTGGCAGAAGACGACGGCCCCCCTGGTGAGGAGCCGCGGGTCGCCGAGCGACGCGGCCGTGCGGTCCCACTGCCGCATCGACACGACCGCGTGCTCCGCGAGCGGCCTCACCACGAGCTCCTCGAACGCCGAGCTTGCGGTCACGTGCCAGTCGAGGCAGAAGACGGTGACGGTCCCCGTCATGGCCGCGATCCGCTCCGCGCGCCGATGGTGTCGCGGAGGAACCCCGTCATCCCGGCGCGGAACGCCTCGCGCGAGAACCGAGAGAGGGCGTCCGCCTGGACGCCGGCGATCTGCGCGGCCACGGACTCCGCGTCGAGCCGGTACGCCATCCAGACCGCCGCTTCGATCTCCTCCAGGCTGCAGTTCTCCAGGTACATCCCGCACCCGGCGGGGAGCGACACGCCGGCGTCGCGGCTCACGATCGGGAACAGACCCGACTGCATGCACGTCACGACGGCAGCCGACGCACCTTCGCTGCACGTCGGCGCCACGAAACTGAAGCAGCGCCGGACGATCGCTCCGAACTCCGGACCGCCGGGCCTGAGGAAGCCGTGCGCGCGGATGTTGGGGAGCCGCGTCAGCTCGCGCTCGTACAGTCGCACGAACTCGGGTTCCTCGAGGGCGTGGCCGACGATGTTGAGCGTCCACTGCGGCCTCTCGGCAAACACCTCAAGGAGGAGGTCGAGCCCCTTGTGGACCGCCCCCCAACCGAAGAACCAGAGGAACTCGCGCTCGGCGGGGACGAACTCCTCCGGGCGCTTGCGGTTCGGCCCGAGGTCCGACGCGGACACGGGCACGCTCCGCATCTTCCCGCGGATGCGCTCGGGGTAGGTCGCGAGCGTGGTCTCGTTCCCGAGCAGCGAGCAGGCGTTGGCGAGATCGAGCGAGCGGGCCTGCAGCTCGGGATCCGCGACCGTCCTCTGCGCCGCGTACCTCCCGCCGCGGCGCCGCCGGAGCGCCTCGACGCGGCGCGCCTCGGCCGCGTTCTGATACTCGGCGTCGCTCCCGGTGCAGTGGAGGATCTTCAGCGTGTCCCGCTGCATGGAGGGGGCGAGACGTGCGAGGTTGCGGCTGATGTCGAAGAGCACGTCGTACCGTTGCGTCGGGACGAAATCTTCGTCGGCCCAGTTGATCGCGTCGACCGCGAACCCCTCGTCCGCGAGGATCCGCGCGATCTCGCGGCTCTCCCACCAGTTGCTGTGAAGGTGGAACTGCGGGGCGTCGTCCGGCCACAGCAACGGCTGCTCGAGGTAGCTGAAGAGCGCCCTGCCGCGCGCGGCACCGCCGGGGGGCGCGAGCGTGACCGGGTACGGCCGCGCGAGCGAGCTGCGCTCGGCACGCCCGGGACGACGCCGCAGGGAAGGGAGGTGCGCCATCAGTGCCTGGAGGGGGTCGCCGGCGCGGTCTTCCAGAGGAACGGCGAGAGCGTGAGCGTGGCCGGGCCGGCCTCGCTGCCGTGCGTGAACGGCCCCTCGAACGGGCCGTCCAGGACGTGCCACTCCGGCGTGCCGTGGTGCCGCAGGATCACGTCGAGCTCATCGCGACTCCACTCGCGCAGGTGCCACGGGTTACGCGGCCTCCCGTCGCGCCTGGTGTACTCGGGGCGCCGGTTGGGGGTGCTGATGAAGACGCCCTTCCGGGAAACACGGAGCAACTCGTCGAGAAGGCGGTCGTAATCCGGGACGTGCTCGAGGACGTCCACGCACGTCACCACGTCGAACGCCTCGTCCGGGAACTCCAGGGTGTGGCCGTCGTAGAGGGCGAGGCGACGGAGGCGCGGGTTGCGGCCCTCCACGGTGGCTCGGCAGTGCTCCAGCGCCCTGGCGTCCACGTCGACGCCGCTCACCTCGCTCGCCTTGATGGCGAGGATGTTGAGCCCGTACCCGAGCCCGAAGCCGACGTCGAGAACGCGCGCCCCCTCGTCCACCCACCGGTTGAGGGCGAGGAAGTACGCCTCGATCTGGCAGGGGACGACCGTGTCCTTGGTGTCGACGGCCGAGTAGCGTTCCGGGGGCGGCGGCAGCAGGTTCAGCCGGAGCGTCCAGTAGATCCGCTTGGCGAACGACGGGATCAACGACTTGAGGCTCATATCGTGACGCCGAAGTGCTCGAGCCGGAACGTCAGGAGATCGCGCAACTCATCGCCCCCCTCGACCGAAAAGGCGGCCAACGAATCGGCCGAGCCGTGTTCCCGAGGCGCTCGCGCGTTTCGCAGTCGGCGCCGTCGCCGCCCAGGCGGCGTCGAGATATTCGTGGATTGCGGCGCAGACGTCGGCTCGGAGATGCGGCGGGGGGAGGCGGACCGGAACTGTGTCCTGAATGGCCGTGTGGCGCTCGCAGAACTCGTCGTCCGCAGGCGTGCCGCCACCATGCGTGCCCGTGCTGCGGCCTATGTTGGCGACGAGGTACCCTCGTGTCAGGACGTGGACCAGGTGCCGGTGGAGGCAGAGCAGGGCGACCGGGTAGTCCCAGTAGAAGCCGGGCCGCGCCTCGATCAAGGTCACGGCGCGGCGGAGGTCTGCCCCCGCGGTTTCCGGGACCTCATCGGCACTCGCGAACGGGTTCCGGAAATCGAGAAGCTGAGGCGAGATCGCCTTCCAGCGGTCGCCCCACGTCGCCCACCCCCAGACGCTGAAGCGTGGTGAGACAACGGCGTCGAAGGGGTAGTCGCTCAGCGCGCCGGCGAGGAGGCTGGGGTACGCTCCGACGGAGAATACGCTCGGTTCGTCGTGGTAACGGCCGAGCAGGAGCTGCAGGGTCTCGACGAAACGGGAGGCGGGAAGCACGTCGTCTTCGACGACGATCGCCCGATCGTGCGAGGCGAACACGTCGTCGAGTCCGCGCACGATGTTGACGGCGGCCCCGACGTTGCCGGGGCGAGCGGTTAGCCGGACGGGGGCCCACGTGACCGACCCGACAAGCCTGCGGACAGCCTCGACGCGGCCCCGGTCGTGCCCGTCCCTTGGCCCGTCGGAGAACACGTGGACGGATGCGGGGCGGACGGACTGCCGCCCCAACGCGTCCAGCACCCGAGCAGTCGATTCGGGCCGGTTGTAGACGAAAAGCGCGACCGGCGGACCGGCTGACCGCGGGTTCTTCTCTACCTCTCGGAGAGGGTCCATTCCCCCTTGACCAGCACCGGGCCCCACTCCGAGAGCTGGGAGCTGCCGGTGCCGTAAAAGTCGGCGCCCACGACCGAGAGCGGTACCTGGGCGGCCGGGAAGTCGGCCTCGACCCCGGTGACGTGATCGCCGTTGAGCACCACCCGAGTCATCAGGAGGTACTGCCCGGGCGCCAGCGGCAGGCCGGGCACGCGACACCTGAACTCCCCTCGTGGCGGCAGGTTGGCAAAGGAGACGCCTGAGAAGTGGCTGTAGTAATGGAACACGGCGACGCCCCTGTCGGTGTGGACGCTGAACCCGCACGAGACGCGATCGGTCGGAGCGCATCCGTGGTTCTCGAACCTCAGCGTCACGGTGAGAGGCTCACCGCTTCGTGCGAACGTCTGGCGGCTCGCCGACCGGTCCTCCACCGCGATCTCGGTGATCCTCACCTTCCCGTTCCCGGTGCGTTCGCAGTCCAACAGGGGGTTGACGTCCTTCACGACGCCGGTCGAAAGGTAGCGCGTGACGACGCTCCTGCTGTCGCCGGACGACCCGATCCGGCCGCCCTCGAGCAGGATCGCCCGCGGGCAGAGCGACTCCACGGCAGCCATGTTGTGGCTGACGAAGAGGACGGTGCGGCCCTGCCTGCCGACCTCGCCCATCTTCCCCAGGCACTTCTTCTGGAATGCGGCGTCGCCGACTGCGAGCACCTCGTCCACGATCAGGATCTCGTGCTCGAGGTGCGCCGCGACCGCGAACGCGAGCCGAACGTACATCCCGCTCGAGTAGTGCTTGACCGGCGTGTCGAGGAACTTCTCGATCTCCGAGAACGCGACGATCTCGTCGAAGCGCCGCTCGATCTCGACCCTCCTCATCCCGAGGATCGCACCGTTGAGGAAGATGTTGTCGCGCCCCGTCAGTTCCGGGTGGAAACCGGTCCCCACCTCGAGCAGCGACCCCACCCGCCCGTCGATCTGCGCCCACCCACTCGTCGGCCTCGTGATCCGCGACAGGATCTTGAGGAGCGTGCTCTTGCCGGCGCCGTTGCGGCCGATGATCCCCACCGCCTCGCCGTGGCCGACCTCGAACGAGACGTCCTCCAGCGCCCAGATCAGCTCGCTCGCGGCCCGCCTGCCGGGACCCCGGCCGGCCAGCCGGGAGAGGACGCGGTAGGGGGCCGTGAGGGCGTGCGGGATCGCGTCCTTCAGCGTGGTGGCGCGGTAGCGCGCGGCGCCGATCCGGTACCGCTTCGAGAGCCCGTGCGCCCGGATCGCCGGCCCGCTCATCGCCGTCACACCACGTCCGCGAACGTGTCCTCGAGGCGCCGGAAGAACGCGACACCCAGGACGAGGAGGATCACCACGGCCGCGAACGAGACCGCCATCAGGCCGCCCGGAGGCGCGGTGCCGAACAGCGCCCAGCGGAACCCCTGGATCACTCCGGTGAGAGGGTTCAGGCCGTAGACGATCCGCCATGGGCCGTTCGGGACGACGCCCGCCGAGTACACGACCGGCGACGCGAACATCCAGACCTGCACCAGGAACGGGATCACCTGCTGGACATCGCGGAACCGCACGTTCAGCGCGGCGAGCCACACTCCGACCGCGAGCGCCGTGACGAGGGCCATCAGCGCGAACACCGGGAGCAGCGCGACCGGCCAGCCGGGCGCGATGCGGTAGTGCGCCATCAGGACCGCCATGACGGCGAGCGAGACCACGAAGTCGACCACCCCACCGAGGACGGCCGCGAGGGGGATGATGAGGCGGGGGAAGTACACCTTGGTCAGCAGGGCCGCGTTGCCGACGAGGCTCGTCCCGGCGCGCAGGAGCGCCGTCGCGAACAGCTGCCACGGCAGCAGCGCGCCGAACACGAACGCCACGTACGGCACCCCCTCGGACGGGAGGTTCGCGATCCTGCCGAGCAGGATGGCAAAGAGGACCGCGGTGAAGGCGGGCTGAATCGCAACCCAGGCGACCCCGAGCAGCGTCTGCTTGTACCGCACCTTGACGTCGCGCCAGACCAGGAACCCGAGCAGATCGCGGTACTCCCACACCTCCGCCAGGCCGAGGTCAAGCCAACCGTGGCTGGGCTCGATCTTGACCCTCACCGGGGCGTGAGCGATCGCCGGTCCCGCGCTCATCGGTCGTCCCATGCGCGCATCATCGCAGAACGACCTTCCGGGGTGTGTCCGCGGCAGGCCGCGGCGCGGGACACGCTCCCGCCGTTGGTTCGCGTCGCAAACCGATGTGGACCAACACGTTCGGCGGTAAGCATCGTCTCCCGACCGCTTCCCGCGAGGTCACGGCCGCGCTCCCGTCTCTCCCAAGTTCCGAAAGCCGCAGTCGGGCAAATTGTACCCGAGCGACACCGTGCGGGGCGCGATCGCACAGACGCGTGCGCGCTCCTCGGTCACCCGTGGGCCGAGAACCGCGGCGGGAGCGCACCCATCCGCGCTTGACGGTTGTGGGCCCTTGGGATAGAGTGCCGATCCCGGTTTTTCCGGGCTCGTGTTCTTTGGCAGCGAAGTTGGGACGAGGGCGGGCCACAAGAGCCTCGCGGAGCCGTGGGTTCCGCAGGACGCCCGCCGGCAGCCCGCGGAGCAGGCGCGTAGCTCAGCTTGGTTAGAGCGCTACCTTGACACGGTAGAGGTCAGCGGTTCGAGTCCGCTCGCGCCTACCATTCAAGTGTCGGCTCCGCTGATGAGCAAGCTACAGGCGCGTAGCTCAGTTGGTAGAGCGCATCCCTCACACGGATGAGGTCTGCGGTTCGAGCCCGCACGCGCCTACCACGCATCGAGCGTGGCCCGAGGTAGCGCTCGTGACTGCCGTCCCCGTTTCGGAGGACGGCTTTCTTGTTTGTCGGCCCGGGATCGGCCCGGGGCGGCGCGGCGGTTGGGGTCGGGAGACCCGGCGATGAGCTCAGAGAAGATCACATTGACCTTGCCGGACGGCAGCTCGCGGGAGTACCCCGCGGGCGCGACACCGCTCGAGGTGGCGCGGACGGTCGGGGAGCGCCTCGCGAAGGCGGCCGTCGCCGGCGAGCTCGACGGGGCGATCGTGGACCTGCGGGCGCCGATCCGGCGCTCGGGGAAGTTCCGCGTCCTGACGCCGAAGGACCCCGAGGCCGGGGCCGTGATCCGCCACTCGGCCGAGCACGTCCTCGCCGACGCGGTCGAGCGCCTGTTCCCCGGAACGATCATCGACGCCGGCCGCCAGGACCACTCCGAGAAGTTCCAGTACGACTTCCGGTTCCCGCGCGGGTTCACCTCCGAGGACCTCGAGAGGATCGAGCAGGAGATGGGCCGGATCGTCAAGGAGGCGCGGCCGTTCGAGCGCAAGGTCGTGACCCGCGCCCAGGCCGCGGAGATCTTCAAGAACCGGAAGGAAGAGATCAAGCTCGTGCGCCTCGAGGACATCCCCGAGGGCGACGAGATCACGGTGTTCAAGCACGGCGAGTTCGTGGACCTGTGCCGCGGGCCGCACGTCCAGCGCACCGACCAGATCGGCGCGTTCAAGCTGATCGAGACCTCCGGCGCCTACTTCAAGGGCGACGAGCGCAACGAGATGCTGCAGCGCATCTACGGCACGGCGTTCGCGACGAAGGAGCAGCTCGACGAGTACTTCGCCAAGATCGAAGAGGCCCGCCGCCGCGACCACCGCCGGCTCGGGAAGGACCTCGACCTCTTCTCGTTCTCGCCGCTCGCGCCGGCGTCGCCGTTCTTCCACCCGAAGGGCGCGATCGTCTACAACCAGCTCGTAGGGCTGATGCGCGACCTGTACCGCGAGTACCGCTACCAGGAGGTCGTCACGCCGCAGCTGTTCGACGTCGAGCTATGGAAGCGTTCGGGGCACTACGAGGCGTACCGCGAGAACATGTTCTTCTCCGACGTCGAGGGGCGCGAGTTCTCGATGAAGCCGATGAACTGCCCCTCGCACTGCCTGATCTACGGCGTGCACGCCCACTCCTACCGCGAGCTGCCGCTGCGGATCGCGGACTTCGGACGCCTGCACCGGTACGAGCGCTCCGGCGTCGTCCAGGGGCTGACGCGGGTGCGGACGTTCGCCCAGGACGACGCGCACATCTTCTGCACGCCGGCGCAGATCGGTCAGGAGGTCGCGTCGCTGTTCGACCTCATGTTCCGCGTCTACGGGATCTTCGGCTTCCACGAGCCGGTGATCTACTTCTCGACCCGGCCGCCGAAGGCGATCGGCGAGGCCAAGCTGTGGGAGGACGCAGAGGCGACGCTCGGGCGGTGCCTAAAGGAGCGGGGCGCCCCGTTCGTCCTCAGCCCCGGCGAGGGCGCGTTCTACGGACCGAAGATCGACTTCGTGGTCCACGACGCGATCGGGCGCGAGTGGCAGCTCGGCACGATCCAGCTCGACTTCAACCTGCCGATCCGGTTCGAGCTCGCGTACGTCGGGGAGGACGGCGCCGAGCAGCGGCCGGTGATGATCCACCGCGCCGTGCTCGGTTCGATCGAGCGGTTCTTCGGCGTGATGCTCGAGCACTTCGCCGGCGACCTGCCGCTGTGGCTGGCGCCCGAGCAGGCGCGCGTGCTGCCGGTCTCGGACAGGTTCCTCGACGCCGCGCGGGCGGTGCAGGCGAGCCTGGCCGGCGCGGACCTCCGCACCGAGGTGGACGAGCGCTCGGAGAAGCTGGGCGCCAAGATCCGCGACGGCGAGCTCGCGAAGGTGCCGGTGCTGCTGATCGTCGGGGCCCGCGAGGCCGAGTCGGGCGGGGCGTCGGTCCGGGTGCGGCACCGGGGCGACCTCGGCTCTAAGAGCCTGGACGAGATCGTGGCCGCGATGAGGACGACCACCAAGCAGAGGTCGCTGAACCCGTGGCCGGAGGCGTCATGACCCTCCGGCCTCTCACTTTCGACTTTCAACTTTCGACTTTCGACCCTCACCTGGGCGGCCCGGTGGGGAAAGGTCGTAGGGGCGGGGCTTGCCCCCGTCCTCTGGACTGAATGCGAGGGGCGGCCGCAAGGGCCGCCCCTACAAGGGAACGGAGGTTCCAATGCCGAAGATCAAGACGTTGCGCGCGGCGGCGAAGCGGTTCAAGAAGACGGGGACCGGCAAGATCAAGCGCCACCACGCGTTCCACTCACACATCCTGTCGAAGAAGTCGGCCAAGCGGAAGCGGCACCTGCAGAAGGACACCGTCCTCACCAAGGCCGACGCCAAGGTCGTGGAGCGCATGCTCCCGTACGCGAAGTAGGAGGCCGACATGCGCGTCAAGCGTGGTCACAACCGGGTTGCCCGTCGCAAGCGGGTCCTCAAGCTCGCCAAGGGGTACTACCTCACCAGGCACAACGCCTACCGCATGGCGAAGCTGCAGGTCGAGCGGTCGCTGCTGTTCGCGTACCGCGACCGCCGGCAGCGCAAGCGCTCCATGCGCGCGCTCTGGATCGTCCGCATCAACGCGGCGGCGCGCCAGTTCGAGATCTCGTACTCGCAGCTGATCGCGGGGCTCAAGGCTGCGGGGTGCGCTCTCGACCGGAAGGCGCTCGCCGACATGGCGGTGCGCGACATCGAGGGGTTCGCGGAGCTCGTTCAGGCCGCC
>DATKLI010000113.1:0-15708 GCA_035542455.1 Thermoanaerobaculaceae bacterium | reverse complement strand
CCGAAGGTGCTCGAGTACGCGTTCGAGGCGGTGCGGCGGCTCGGCGTGGAACCCGTCCGTCGCGCCATCCGCGGCGGCACGGACGGGTCGAGGCTCTCCTTCATGGGGCTCCTCACGCCCAACATCTGGGCTGGAGGCCAGAGCTTCCACTCCGTGCAGGAGTGGGTGTCGCTCGAGTGGATGGCGAAAGCGTCCGAGGTGACGCTCCACCTCCTCCAGGTCTGGGTCGAACGCTCTGCCGCATAGGACGACAGTAGGCAGCTCACAGCTCACAGCTCACAGCTCACAGCTCACAGCGCACAGCGCAAGGTGATCCCACCCCTGCCGTGACTTTCCATGGGTGGGTGGGGGAGCTGTCGACTGTCGGCTGGTCGGGTGGGCGGTGGAGAGCTGTCGGCCGACCTCAGTTGCGTGCGGGGGCGGGGGACAACCGCAGCTGCGCGACGAACGCGCGGAACCCGTCCTGGTCGATCGGGTCCCACCCCTCGCGCGCGAGGCGGCAACGGACGAACCCCCCGAAGAGCTGGCAGATCCAGAGGCGTGCGAGCTCTGACGGCGCCACGCCCGTGACCGCGAGCCCGAGGCCCCCCAGACGTTCGAAGTACTCGGCGATGCGCTGGCTGTAGTCCCGGAGCACCTCGGCGCCGGCCGCCTGGAGCGTCTCGTCGCGTCCGCCCGCTGCCGACACGAGGAGCTCCGCCAGGAGGCCGTTGTGGTTCGTAAAGCGGCGGAGGTGGCGCTCGAGCTGGTCCCGGACGCCCTGGCCGTGCTTAACGGCCTCGGGCATCAGCTCCAGCAGCATCGTCGCGAACAGCCGCTCGCTCTGGTGTCGCAACGCCGCGGCGATGATCGCGGACTTGCCGGGGAAGTAACGGTACAGCGCCGCCTCGGTGAACTCGAGCCGGCGGGCGAGCGCGGCCGTGGTCACGCCGACGACGCCGTGGGCCTCGGCCAGGTCGATCGCGGCGGTGACGATGGCCTCCTCGCGCGCAAGGTGATCATGCATTGCAGTAATCATACATTTTGGTGAGTCAGGTTGCAACACGTCAGAAATGAGTAACAAGAACTTGACTCACTAACAAGACGGTCCAGGCGCTCGCAGGAGGAGGGTCTAAGTCGATTTTTCTTCGAGGTTTACGAGCGCGGCAAGGCGAGGGCGACCGGCCACCCCGTCGAGCGGGCCGACCAGCTCCTCGGGGAGGTCGAGGAACGCAAGCTCCGCATCACCCTCGAATTCGGCCGAAAGGAAGCGCTCGCGAACGCCCTTCACCTCGGCTCGGGCGAGGTCGCGCGGCGTGAACGCGAGCGCCAGGTACACGCGCCCGAACACCCTCGCTTCGGCCGCGGTCATCGTGACCTCCACCGTCCGGGACGGAGCGTCGGCCGGGCCGAACCGCTCCGGGCGGAGCCGCCGCGGTCTCTCCTGCACCTCCGGCCACAGCCGCCGGTAGAGCTGCACCCCCGCCTTGGTGACCCGGATGCGGAACGCTGGGACGAAGAAGCTCTGCACGACCTGTGGGCGGTCACCGATCTGGTCGAACGTGCCGTCGATACCGTCGGTGAGGTGGGGAAGGTCCGTGATGACCGCGCCTCCAGCGGTGCGGATCCTGAGCGGGAACCGCCAGAACGGGACCTGGCGGCCGCCTGCCGACGGCTCCTCGCGCAGGTAGGGAACCGAAACCCACCGGGCTCCTCGCAGCTCGACGAGGCGGAAGCAGGAGCGGCAGAGGAACGCCACGGAGTCCGGCGCGAACGGCAGGTCCGCCCCGCATTCGGGGCACCGGCTGGGTGCCAGCTGCGGCGGCTGGGCGGTCACCTCCGGGAGCGGCGCGTCCGGCAGCCTCTCGGCCGGGGCGTCGCCCTCGACGCGCCCGCTCCCGCCGTCGACAAGGACGGAGAGCGCTTCGCCGTCGACGTCGACGTCGGCCAGGTGCCAAGGCCGATAGACCAGGGCGACGACCTCGGGTACGAGCGTCGAGTGCATGGCGATCGGGGTGATCGTCAGCTCGGTGGAGCGCCGCGAGAGCGGCTGGGCCTTGTGGTCGAGCTCCTCCGGCCCGAACTCCCCGGCGAGGGCGGGGTAGGCGGACTCTGGAGAACCGAGGAGGGGCCGGAGCGCCCGGAGGTATGAGAGCTTCCCCATCTCCGGCACGGGGAACCGGTTCGCGCTCACCGAGGCTTCGATCGTCACGACGGCGAACTCCATCCTCTTGTTGGCGTCCCGGTCGCGGCCGAACGCCGCCTGGTAGAGCGTGCCGAGGCGGTGCCAGTACGGGGTGAGGAAGCGTCGCCAGGCGCGCACGTGGACCTTGGGCGCCAACCGGGACGCCCACTCGTCCGCGGCCTTCGAGACCTCTGCTTCGAGCGCGTTCACGAGGGCCACGTCCGGCCCGGGCCCGAGCAGGGGCGGCTCCCCGGCCCTCGGGCTCGCGACGAACCCCGCGTCGCTTGCCATCGGCCGCACCCTGGCGTCGTACAGCTCGAGGTAGCGGCGGTCTCGCAGGTGCCTCACGACCGACTGGGCGAGCCCGCCCTCGTCCGTGACCGCGTCGGGGATCACGACGGTGAGAGTGCCGGGATCTCCGGTCACGACGTGATCGCTCGAGCAGAACTGACAGTGGGCCATCCGGTGGTAGACGGGGACTGCGAGCAGCGCCCCGCACGTCGGGCATCGGAGCTCCAGTGCGAAGCCGCACCGCTCGGCCGGCGGTACCTCCTGGTGCGGGGCAACGGGCGCGCGCTGCGGAGGGGTGACGCTCTGGGCGGGCGCCGCCGCCGGTGGTTTCCCGGCCATCATCCCGAGGCCCGCGCCCCACGCGGCGCCGACCAGACCGAACGCCGCGAACACCTGGAGATCCCGGATGAGGAACAGGCCGCCCCACGCGAGGACGCCCACGACCCATGCCGCCGCCTGTTCGACGAACGGCCGCCCCCGCCAGCACAGGAGCCCGGCCGCTCCGGCGAACCCGAACAGGCCGTGCACGGCGACCGACGGTGCCGGCGCCTCACGCTCGGCGAGGCCGCGGCCGAGAGCCCAGAGCCCGAGAGGCACGAGAAGGGTCGCGAGCCACACGGTCATCGCTCTGTCAGAAGACGGCCGATCTCGAGGTCGCCCGTGTCCAGCGCCTTCAGCAGCGCCATGACCTCCTGCGCATCGGCGATGCTCGTGCCTGCGTCGGCCATCGCGCCTTCGAGGAGGCGGCGCGCCGCCGTGCGGCGGTGCGTGGTCGCGGGCGCGACCGCGAGTACCTCGCGGCAGAGGTCGAACTCTTCGCCCCTCGGAGCCGGACCGCGCCGCAGACGCGCGAGGACGCCGCGCCAGCGCTCGATCTGCTCCGGGTCGGTCACGCGCCGAGTGTATCATCGCGCCCGGTGTACGCCCGGACAGCACTGCCGACCGCACTCCCCGAGGCGCTCTCCTACCGGGTTCCCGACGAGCTCGCGTCCCTCGCGGTGCCGGGGGTGCGTGTCCGGGTGCGCGTGCGGGGGCAGGCGCGGGTCGGGGTCGTCGCGGAGGTCGTCGCGGACCCCGGGTGTCCGCCGGAGAGGGTGCTGCCGCTCGAGGAGGTGCTCGATCCCGAGCCGCTCCTCCCTCCGCACGTCCTCGAGCTGATCCGGTTCGCCGCGGACTACTACGCGGCACCGCTCGGGAGCGTCGTCAGGGCCGCGATCCCGGCCGCGCTTCTCCGCGTACCTCCTCCGATCGTCCAGGCCGGCGCGCGCGCCGCCGAGATGGCGGCGTCGGCGGACCCCGCCGCCCGCCGGCTGCTCGAGCGCGTGCTCGAAGCGAGGCGGATCTCGGTCGTGCGCCTGCGGGCGGAAGGGTGGTCGAAGCGGGAGCTCGACGAGCTCCTCCCGGCTCTCGCCGAGAAGCACGCGCTCCGGGTGGTGGAGAGGAGCGTCGCGGGTCCGGCCGGGTCCACCGTCTGGGCCGTCGTGCTCTCCGAGATGTCGCCCGAGGAGCGTGCGCAGCGGGTTGGAGCGGCGCGGGCCCAGGCGAGGGCGGTCGCATGGCTGGCCGAGACCGGCCGGCCGGTGCTGGAGGGCGAACTCCTCGCGGCGTGCGGCTGCACCGCGGGGGTGGTCGGCGCCCTCGTCCGGAAGGGGATCGTGAGGCGCTTCCAGCAGGCCAGGCAGCGCGAGGCCCGGCGCTGGGAGCTGAAGCCCGGCCCTCCCCCGGAGGAGCTGACGGCGTCGCAGCTCCGCGCCGTCGGCGCTCTGTCGGCGGCTCTCGACCGCCGCGAGTTCAGCGCGTTCCTGCTCCAGGGCGTGACGGGGTCCGGCAAGACCGAGGTGTACCTGCGCGCCGCTGCGGCCGCGGTCGAGCGCGGCGCACAGGCGCTGGTGCTGGTCCCGGAGATCGCGCTCACGCCCGCGCTGGCGGGCCAGCTCGCGCGCGGCTTCGCCGGCCGCGTCGCGGTTCTGCACTCCTCGATGGCGGAGGGGGAGCGCCTCGCGGCGTGGGAGCGGGCGCGCCGGGGGCAGGTCGACGTCGTCGCGGGCCCCCGCTCGGCGCTTTGGGCTCCGCTCGCCCGCCTCGGTGTCGTGGTCGTCGACGAGGAGCAGGACTCCTCGTACAAGCAGGAGGAGGAGCCGCGCTACAACGCGCGCGACCTAGCTCTCGCGCTCGGGCAGCGGCTTCGCGTCCCCGTCGTGCTCGCCTCGGCGACGCCCTCGCTCGAGGTGCTCTCCCTGGCGGAGCAGGGCAAGGTGGAGATCCTCGATCTTCCGGAGAGGGTGGCGGGCGGGCGTCTGCCGGAGGTCGAGGTCGTGGACCTCAAGGGCGAGCCGCCCGAGCCCGGGGAGCACGGGCAGCGCTTCCTCTCGCGGCGCCTCCGCGGGGCGCTCGCGGACACGCTCGCGCGCGGCGAGCAGACGATCCTGCTCGTCAACCGGCGAGGGTGGGCGCCGGTCCTTCTCTGCCGCGAGTGCGGCCACCAGGCGGCATGCCGCGACTGCTCGATCCCGCTCACGGTCCACCGCCGCCGCGCCGCGCTCGTCTGCCACTACTGCGGGTTCCGCTCCGAGATCCCGGAGAGGTGCCCGCGCTGCGGCGGCGAGGTCCTCGACCACGTCGGCGCGGGGACCGAGAAGATTGCCGCGCTCGTTCGCCAGCTCCACCCGGATGCAGTCGTCGACATCCTGGACCGCGACACGGCGCGCTCGCCAGCGCAGCTTCTCGCGACGCTGGAGCGCTTCGCCGCGCGCGAGAGCAGCGTCCTCGTCGGCACCCAGATGGTGTCGAAGGGTCACCACTTCCCGTCGGTCACTCTGACCGGCGTCGTCAACGCGGACAACCTCCTGGGGTTCCCCGACTTTCGCGGAGCCGAGCGCACGTTCCAGATGCTCACACAGGTGGCGGGCCGGGCGGGACGCGGCGAGCGGCCCGGGCTGGTCGTCATCCAGAGCTACCACCCGGACCATCACGCGGTGCGCTCGGCTCTGGCCCACGACATCAAGGGGTTCGCGGAGGAGGAGCTCCGCTTCCGCCGCGCGTTCCGCTACCCGCCCGCGACGCGGCTGGCGCTCGTCCGCTTCGAGGCTGCGGGCGAGAGCGCGGCCGTGGCGGCGGCGCAGGCGGCTGCGCGCGCGCTCGAGCCGGCGCCGCCGGGGCTTCGCGTCATCGGGCCGGCGCCGGCTCCGCTCGAGCGGCTGCGCGGCAGGTGGCGCGTGCAGATCCTCCTCACGGCTCCCGCGAGGCCGCCGCTGCGGGCCGCGCTCGCGGCCGTCGCCGCGCTCCAGGTCCCGCGCGCGGTGCACCGCGTCATCGACGTGGACCCGCAGAGCACTGTGTGAGAAGGCGGCAGAGGGGCAGAGGAGCAGAGGCGCAGAGGAGCAGAAACCGTTCCCAGGTTCACACGTTCGAATGTTCGAGAGTTCAACTGCGGGACGCCCGAGGCAGTGAGACTGGGCCCCGGGGAATAGCGCGGGTCGGCGAGGGTCGTGTGCCACCCTCGCTGAACCTTCGAACCTTCGAACAGTCGTGCGCTAGTCGCGCTGCAACGCGCGGGCGAGGCGCTTTGCGCCTTCCACGATCTCGGGCGGCTGTGCGAACGTGAAGCACAGGCGCGCGAACCGCCGCCCGTCGTGGGGCTCGCCGACGGTCTCGGCGGCCTCGGGGAAGCACGTGTCCCCCGGGAGGAACGCCACGCCCTCCTCGACTGCGCGGCGGAACAGCTCCTGTCCGTCGCCGGTGAGGCGGACCCAGAAGAAGAACCCCCCCGTGGGCTCGGCGAACGAGACCTCCCCTGCCGGGAGGTGCGCGCGCAGCGCCGAGCCCATCGCCGCCGCCTTCGCCGAGTAGTGAGCCCGGATCTTGCCGAGATGGCCGTCGAGGTGCCCGCGCCGGCAGTACTCGGCGACGAGGACCTGGGCCACCACCGACGTGCAAAGGTCCATCCCCTGCTTCGCGATCACCATCTTCCGGATCAGCCCGGCGTCTCCGACCGCCCAGGCAACACGCACGCCCGGGGCGAGGACCTTGGAAAACGACGAGGCATAGACGACCCCGCCCGGTGCCATCGAGAAGAGGGTGGGGATGCGCTCGCCGGCGTAGCGAAGCTCGCCGTACGGGTCGTCCTCCAGGACTGGAACCCCGAAACGGTCGGAGACCTCCGCGAGCTGTCGCCGCCTCCGCTTGGCGAGACAGGCGCCGGAGGGGTTCGAGTAGTTGATGATCGTGTAGATGAGCTTCGGCAGTCGGCCCGTCGCGGCGCGCGCGCCCTCGATCGCGTCGGCCAGGCGCTCGGTGCGCATCCCGTCGTCGTCGCACGGGACCAGCACGAACCTCGCGCCGGCCGCGCGGAACGTGTGGAGCGCGCCGGGGTAGGTCGGCGCCTCCGCCACGACGACGTCCCCCGGGTCGAGCAGCACGCGCGCGAGCATGTCCATCACCTGCTGCGACCCCGACGACACCACGATCTCCTCGGGGGCAATCGGGCGCCCGAGCAGCGGCTCCATTCGCCTCGCGATCTCCAGCACGAGCGGCCTGTACCCTTCGGTCGCGCCGTACTGGAGCGCCTCCTCGCCTTTGGCCAGCAGGACCTCGCTGCACTGGGCGAACTCGCTCACCGGGAAGATCGCCGGGTCCGGGAGGCCCCCGGCGAACGAGATCATCCCGGGGCGCTGGATCATCTTGAACAGCTCGCGGATCGGTGAGGGGCGCATCGCTGTCGCCCGCTCCGAGTACCGGTACTCGAACTCCACGGTGCACCTCGCGCCGCGGTCGCGGCGGAGGGATTGTATGCCCATGGGGGCGCTCGGCGAACCGGGCCCCGGCGCGTCGGGGTCGATGGCGCGGGAGCGGCGGGGACGTGGTGGGGCAGGGGAGCAGATGGGCAGAGGAGCGGACGAGCAGAGGAACGGAGGAGCAGAGGGGCAGAGGAGCGGAGGGGCAGAGGAGCAACTGCTCACCGGGGCGGAAAGAGGCCTTCGCCTCTCCGGTCCTCGCACCCTCCGCCGACGGCGAACCGGCGGGTGGTCAGGTCGAAGGACCTCCCGGTGGGGGGAGTGGTGTCGTCGCGGTTGGACGGCCGTCCTCCGGCGAAGCGCCGGGAGCGAGGCGCCCGGGTTGCCGACGGTTGCGAAAGCTGGCACGTGCCTTGCTATTCTGCGTTTGACAGGGAGGATGTCGCCAGTGAACGCAAAGACCCTCATCGTGTCGGGTGTCGTGCTTGCCGCCACGAGCGTCATCGCGCAGGAGAAGGCGACGCCCCCGGCGTTCGTGAGCGAGGTCACGGTCAACAACGTGACGGTCGACGTCAAGGTCGTGGATGCCCAGGGCGTCCCGGTCACGACCCTCAAGAAGCCCGACTTCCGCATCTTCGAGGACGGCAAGGAGCAGGCGCTGACGAATTTCCTGGTCGTCACGGGCGGGCAGGTGACCGAATCCCCTGACGCCTCCGTCGTCGGCCAGGCGGAGCCCCGTCAGATCGTGCTGTTCTTCGATCTCTACGAGCTCGTGGAGTCGGACAAGAAGGCCGTGCTTCAGTCGATCAGGGACCAGGTCGCCTCCGGTCTGCCGCCGGCGGAGACGATGGCGGTCGTGAGCTACGACGGCACCTTGAGGGTCCACACGCCGCCCACGGCGAGCGTGGCCAAGCTGGTCGAGGCGCTCAAGGAGGTGGACCGGCTCCCGGCCACCGGGCTCCAGCGCCAGATCAAGCTCTCCACGTTCCGGACGGACGACCTGCGGACGGGGCGGAGCTACGGCGGGTACGAGTACCGGCACACCCAGAACGAGGAGTACTGGAACGAGATGCGGCGGATCGTGGGCTCCGTGCAGAGCGCGTTCGCCGCGGCGCTCGACCGCTTCGCGCTGGCGCCGGGGGCGCGCAAGGTCGTCGTGCTGGTGTCGCCGGGTTTCCCGCGCGCCGAGAACGTCCCGATCTACCGGACCTACGACTTCTTCCGCGACACGCCCGCGTCCGAGTACCGCAACGTCGGGCTGCTCGAGCGCGCGGCCCAGCTCGCGAGCGAGTTGGAGTACACGCTGTATGCGGTCGACCCCTCCGGGCTCTCGAACCTCGACGTGGACGCGAGCCGGAGCCGGCCGATAGGCTTCACGGACGTCGCGAACGTCAAGTTCTGGCGCGAGGCGGACCGCAAGGACAACCTGATCCAGGCTGCGCGGCTGACCGGAGGCGAGGCGGTGTTCACCGCCGACGGCGGAGCCGCCCTCGCAGACGTCGAGCGCCTCACCGCGAGCTTCTACTCGCTCGCGTTCCAGCCCGACCACGCCGGCGACGGAAAGGAGCACAAGCTCAAGGTCGAGGTCAACGGCCACCCGGAGTACAAGCTGACGTTCCGCCAGAGCTACGTGGACCGTCCTGCCGAGCAGCGCGAAGCCGAACGGACGCGCGCGGCGCTTCTCACCGGGCAGACGGAGAACCCGCTCGGCCTCGAGCTCGTGCTCGACAAGCCGAGCGGCAAGTTCCGCTTCGGCGCCGCGGGGATGAAGGTGTACAAGATCGGCGCCGAACTCCGCATCCCGTACGCCCACCTAACGATGCTGCCGCGCGGCCCGGTCGCCTGGGGCCAGGTCCAGGTCGTGATCGTCGTGACCGACGGGAAGGGCAACCTGTCCGACCTCGCGCACCGGCGCGTGCCGATTGAGGTCCCGGCGGAGAAGCTCGACGAGGCCCGGCAGAGAGGCTACTTCGCGTACCGCATGACCCTTGAGATGGAGGGCGGCAAGCAGTCGATGCGGATCGGCGTGGACGACGTGCTCGCCCACACCACCTCCGCGATCGTGGCCGACCTCGACCTGTGATCGGCCCGGCGCGCCGCGCGGCGTCGGGGCGCGGGCGCCCACCGCTTTGATAGACTCCGGGCGGAGGGTAGCGGCGTGAGAACCCGTGTGACGCTCCGAGTGGCCGTTCCGTTCGCGCTCGCGGCCGTGATGGTGTTCGCCCAGCAGATGCCCCCGACACCGGCGCCGACGCTGGAGGACAAGCCGGCGGCCGCGAAGGCCCCGATGAAGCAGATCGGAGGCCTGCGCTTCCTCGATGTGTCCGAGCTGACGATCGTCAACGTCGACGTGTCGGTCGCGGACAAGAAAGGGCCGGTCCTGGGCCTGACGGCCGACGACTTCGAGGTGTTCCAGGACCGCAAGCCGGTGCCCCTCACCAACTTCGCGGCGTTCCGCCGGCACACGGGGACCGCACCGACGCCCGCGCCGGCCCCGGTCGCGACCGCCGCGCCGCCGACGCCCACGCCCGAGCCCGCCCCGGCACCGAAGCGAGAGCCCCGGTTCATCGCGTTCTACGTCGACAACGAGAACCTCCTCCCGTTCGACCGCAACCGCGTGATCAACAAGATGGTGGACTGGATCGAGACGAACCTCGCCCCGCCGGACCAGGCGATGGTGGCCTCGTACCAGCGCAGCCTGAAGATCCTCCAGCCGTTCACGTCCGACCCGGAGGAGATCGCGACCGCCCTGAGGTCGGTCAAGAAGTTCGTGGGCGGCCGGTCGGACCTCATCAGCTCGCGTCAGCGCGTCGAGGACACGATCGGCCAGAGCTCCAACTCGGGCTCGTCCGGGAGCAACTACGCCCAGGCGCTCGACGAGGCCCGGAGCTTCTCGCGGGAGGTGCGCAACAACCTCCAGTTCGCCGTGCGGTCGCTCCAGGACTTCGTGGGGACGATGAGCGGCCTGCCGGGCAAGAAGGCGCTCATCTACCTCTCGGACGGCCTCCCGATGACGCCCGGCGCCGAGCTGTTCTATGCGATCCAGGACGCCTACCAGGCGCCGAGCGTCCTGTCGGAGTCGCGCGAGTTCGACTCGACCGACCTCTACGACAGCCTCGTGCGGACGGCCATCTCTGCGGGGGTCACGCTGTACTCGATCGACGCCCGCGGACTCCAGGACGAGTCCGGCATCGAGGCGGAGAACCGGCAGGCCCGGTCTCCGCTCGCGGCGACGATCGCCGCCAGCAACTACCAGGACTCGCTCGTCTACATGGCGAGCCGCACCGGCGGACTCGCGATCCTGAACGCCAACGACCCGACGCCCGGGCTCGAGAAGATCGCCGCGGACTTCGAGACGTACTACTCCCTCGGATACCGGCTGGTCCCGAGCGGCGAGGACCGCATGCACCGGGTCGAGGTGAAGGTCAAGGGGCATCCGGATTACAAGCTGGTCTACAAGACCTCGTTCATCGAGAAGACGCTCCCGACGCGGATCGCGGACCGCGTGGTGAGCGGCCTCGCCTTCGACCTGCAGGACAACCCCCTCGGGATCGAGCTCAGCGCCGGGAACCCGGCGCCCGCCGACAACGACCGTTGGACGCTGCCGATCGAGGTGAAGGTGCCGATCGACAAGATCGCGCTGATTCCCGACGGGGGTGACCTGATCGGGTTCCTGATGGTCTACTACGTGGCCCGCGACGACGAGGGGAAGCAGTCCGACCTCCAGCACACCGAGCACCCGATCAGGATCCCGTCGAGCGACTACCAGTCGATGCGACGGGACCAGCTCACGATCTCGACCTCGCTCCTGATCGAGCCGGGGACGTACCGGATCTCGGTCGGAGTGCGCGACGAGTTGACCAACCAGGCCGGGTATGCCCTCGCGCGGTCGGCCGTGCACCCGGAGCTCAAGTGAGACCGCCCGCGGCCGGCCGGGCCTCTCTGCGGATGGCCGGCGCGGTACCGGCGGCGGTGGCATGCGCTCTCGCGCTCACGTGGCCGCGCGCCGGCGTCGCCGCCTCGCCGACGCCGACCCCGGGGCCCGCCGCCCGGGTCGGGGGGGCGATCGATCACGGGTGGAGCCACGTCAGCGGCAGCGTGGCCGAGGCGCTCCTGATCGTCCGCCTCCGCGTCGCTCTCCTCGAGCGGCTCGGCGAGGACGGGATGCGGGTGACGATCAACGCCCACGAAGGGGCCGTCGAGCTGACCGGACAGGTCGAGAAGAGAGAGAACGTCGAGCTGGCTGGGCGGATCGCCGCATCGGTGGACGGCGTCAAGAGCGTGACGAACCGGGTCTTGGTCGTCCCTGAAGGTCAGGCCTCGGAGCCGCCAGTCGCCCACGCGCTCGGGAAGGTCGAGCACACCGTCGCGGACGCGCTCCTCGAGGCGCGGGTGAAGGCGCGGCTCCTCGGCGAGATGGGGAAGGTGGCGTTCAAGGTCGGGGTGGACGCCACGGGAGGCGTCGTGACGCTCTCCGGCACGGTGCCGGACGCGGACCGCCGCAGGGTCGCGGTCCGGGTGGCGCGCGAGACCTCGGGCGTGAAGGAACTCCTCGATCACCTCACGATCCAGTAGCGGCCGGCCGCTCCGACCCCCGAGCAGCGAGGGAGCCGACGAGCGGAGGAGCAGGGGAGCCGGGGAGCGGAGGAGCGCAACGCGACTCCGAGCCTCCGGCATTCACGCCGAGCGGTAGCCCCACCGCCGACGATGGCCGGGATTAGAGGACGAGCGGAGCGGTTGCGTTTCCTCCCAGGTAGCCTCTGCCCTCTGCCCCTGGCTTCTCTACCAGGTCACCGGGGCGTAGAATGCGGCCGGCGACGACGCCCCAAGGGAGGACCCCCCGATGGATGTCAATCTCGAGCCAGATTTCCTGCGCGTGACCGAGAAGGCGGCAATCGCGTCCGCACGCACGATGGGGTACGGCGACCGGAAGCACTCCGACAAGATCGCGGTCGAGGCGATGCGGAAGGAGATGGACACGCTCGCCATCAACGGCACGATCGTGATCGGGGAGGGGGAGCGGGACAAGGCGCCGATGCTGTACGTCGGAGAGAAGGTCGGCGCCGACAAGGATGGCAAACTCGGCTATCCCGAGATCGACATCGCCGTGGACCCCCTCGAGGGCACGAACCTCTGCGCCACGGGGTCGAACAACGCGATCGCGGTGCTCGCGGCCGCGAGCAAGGGCGGGCTGCTCTACGCGCCCGACATCTACATGCAGAAGATCGTGGTCGGGCCGACGGCCCGCGGCTGCGTGGACATCGACGCGCCGGTGAAGGAGAACCTCGGGCGGATCGCGAAGGCGTTCGACCGCGACGTCGAGGACCTCACCGTGGTCGTGCTCGACCGCGCCCGGCACGAGCAGCTGATGTCGGAGATCCGCGCCGCCGGGGCGCGCATCAAGCTGATCTCGGACGGCGACCTCTCGGCAGGGATGTCGACCGCCATCCGCGGCACCGGGATCCACGCCCTGATGGGGATCGGCGGCGCGCCGGAAGGGGTCCTGACGGCCGCGGCGATCCGGTGCCTGCACGGCGAGATGCAGGGGCGCCTCGTGGTCCTCGAGGAGTGGCACAAGCGGCGCCTCGACGAAATCGGCATCAGGGACCATCACCACGTCTACAGCGAGAAGGAGCTCGCCTCGGGCGAGGACGCGCTGTTCGTCGCGTCCGGCGTCACGAAGGGCGACCTGCTCGAGGGCGTCCGCCTGTTCGGAGGCGGCGTGCGTGTCTCCTCGGTGATCATGTCGCTGAACACGCACACGGTGCGCTTCATCGACTCCGTGTACATGGAGGAGAACGGCATCCTCGAGGTGATGCGCTGACCGGACCGCATCGCCGGCGAGGGGGTCCGGGCCCGCGCGTATCCGGTAGTAGAATGCCCCGTCGCCGTGCCGGCTGGCCGGCGGCGAACAGCCAGGGGAGGTGAAAGGTGTCGAGTCCGCTGAGCAAGCTTGAGCCGCGACTGGTCTGGAAGAACTTCGACGCGATCAGGCAGGTCCCGCGTCCCTCCAAGCACGAGGAGCGGATCGCGGAGCACGTGGTGGGCTGGGGCAAGTCCCTCGGGTTCGAGACCAAGCGCGACGGCGTCGGCAACGTGCTCGTGAAGGTGCCGGCGACTCCGGGGCACGAGAAGGCGAAGACCGTGGTGCTGCAGGGCCACCTCGACATGGTTCCGGAGAAGAACTCGGACGTCGAGTTCGATTTCGAGGAAGACGCCATCCAGGTCCGGGTCGTGGGCGACCACGTCTACGCGACCGGGACGACGCTGGGGTCGGACAACGGCATCGGCGTCGCGGCCGCGATGGCGATCGCGGAAGACAAGGACGCGGTTCACGGTCCTCTCGAGCTGCTGTTCACCGTTGACGAGGAGACCGGGTTGACCGGCGCGATGCAGCTCGACCCCAAGCTCCTCACGGGCCGCACGATGCTCAACCTCGACACCGAGGAGGACGCGGCGCTCTACATCGGGTGCGCCGGTGGAGCCGACACGCACGCCACGTTCAAGGTGACGCGCGAGGACGCGCTCCCGGGCACCGTGGCGCTCCGGATCTCGGTACGCGGGCTGCGCGGGGGCCACTCCGGCGTGGACATCCACGAGAACCGGGGCAACGCGCTCAAGTTCCTGCTCCGGACGTTGAACGCGATCCGCCAAAAGGGGATCGAGTTCGGGGTCGTCTCGATCGCCGGCGGAAGCAAACACAACGCGATCCCGCGCGAGGCCGACGCCGAGATCCGGATCGCGGCCGCCAGCGAGGGCGCGGTTCAGGGGGTGGTCGCGGAGAGCGGGCGCCTACTCAAGGAGGAGTTCGGCGAGATCGATCCGAACGGCCGCCTCGAGTGCGTGACCGTCAAGGACCAGGAGAGCAACCGCAGGGTCTGGATCCGCTTCGACAACGACCGCGTCCTCGACGCCCTGCTCGCGTGCCCGCACGGCGTCCTCGCGATGAGCCGCGCCGTGCCGGGTCTGGTCGAGACGTCGAACAACCTCGCGGTCGTCGCCACCGAAGGGAACTCCGTCAAGGTCGTGACGTCGAGCCGCTCCTCGGTGATGCCGTCGCTCAAGGCGACGACCGAGCAGGTCGGGGCGGCGTTCCGCCTCGGCGGGGCGCAGGTCGAGCACCACGACGGCTACCCGGGGTGGAAGCCCAACCCCAACTCGCAGGTGCTCAACGTCGCGCTCAAGGTGTTCGAGCGCGAGTTCGGCAAGAAGCCGGCCGTCAAGGCGATCCACGCCGGCCTCGAGTGCGGCCTGATCGGCGAGAGGTACCCCGGTATGGACATGGTCTCGATGGGGCCGCAGATCGAGTCGCCGCACTCGCCCGACGAGCGCGTGCAGATCTCGACGGTGGGGCGGTTCTACACGCTCCTGAAGGCCACGCTCAAAGAGCTCGCCTGACGCACGGGCGGGTTGCGATCCGACCGGGCGGCCTCGAAGCCGCCCGGTCGTTGTTTCGTCCGAGGAGCCCGCGGGCCGCGCCATGGTCGTCGCCGGACCATCCCTATCTCCGGATACTGTCGCGCGCCGATTTGCCCTCCTATCTTCGCCGCAGATTTCAACGAGGAGGATGTGTCTATGAGGAGAGTCGCGATTCTGGCGGTCGTCCTGGCGGCGCTGTGCTTCGTGCCCGCATCGGCCCAGGTGCGCAACGGGCAGCTGCGCCCGATCGACGAGAACGGCCTCGTGGACCTCAGCTCGCCGGTGCTCGCGCACGAGATCGAGGCCATGCAGACCGAGATCAGGGCCAACCGGTGGACGTTCGAGGTCGGCGTCAACCCGGCGATGCAGTACGACCTGGCGACGTTGTGCGGCCGCCGGGAGGAGCTGCTGCCCCCCGACGCGTACGAGAACGAGTACGCCGTGGAGGGTCTGGTCGCCACGGCGCAGGCGACGCTTCCGGCGTCGTACGTCGGCCGGTTCACGCCCCCGAAGGATCAGGGGAACTGCGGCAGCTGCTGGGCGTTCGGCACGATCGACGAGGCGGAGACCGCGGTGCTGACCCACAACAACACGGCGCTCGGGAAGGTCAACTCCAACGGCTCGATCACGGCCAGCGGCTCGGACCCGGACCTCTCCGAGCAGTACGTCCTCTCGTGCAACAAGTACGGGTACAGCTGCAACGGCGGCAACTGCGCGCTCGGTTTCCTTGTCGCCCCGAACAAGGGCGCGCTCAACAACTCGTGCTTCCAGTACGTCGCCTCGAAGGTCGCGTGCAGCTACTGCAAGAGCCCGGCGTGGACGCTCCTCACCGGGTGGGGGTATCTCACGAGCGACACCACGATACCGACCGTGACCGCGATCAAGCAGGCGATCTACACCTACGGCGGCGTCACCGCGTACGTCTACGCCGACAACCTGTTCCAGGCGTACACGGGCGGCGTCTACAACAACGCCAAGAAGTACCGCTCCACCAACCACGAGATCCAGCTCGTCGGCTGGGACGACGCCAAGGGCGCCTGGCTGCTCAAGAACTCGTGGGGCACCGGTTGGGGGATCGGCGGCTACATGTGGATCACGTAT
>DATKLI010000112.1:0-45851 GCA_035542455.1 Thermoanaerobaculaceae bacterium | reverse complement strand
GATGCATCCAGGTTCGCACCCGCGGCGGCCCCGGCCGGAACGGTCACCCACTCGCCCGCGCGCCGCGCCGCGTTCGAGGTCGAGATGACGGGCCCCGGCGTCCCGAGGAGCACGACGTTCACCGTGACCGCGCTCGACACGACCGACGACGGCGCGACGAACTACGACACGCTCGAGGTCGAGGGCGGTGGGGGCGCCGACGGCGGCACCCCGGTCCTGGCCCGAACCGGGGAGTGGTTCCCGATCGCGATCCACGTCCCACACCCGGACGGCGGCCTCCGGACGCTCGGCGCGTGGTGCCTCCTGGAGGGGATGTCTCCCGACCTCTCCCGCGTGACGATCTACCGCGGAGCGTTCCACGCAACCGAGGCGTACCCGCGCGCGTTCCGGGAGGAGCTGGAACAGGCCGCCGGGTTCTGGCCGGGCGCGCCCGACGAGCGCGCCGTCGAGCAGCACGACGCGGGCAAGGAGGGGATCACGGGAGACGACCTTCTCGCGCAGGTGCGGCACGTCTCGGCGTTCTTCAACGCGTGCGCGCGGACCGCGATCGAGCGCGAGCGGTTCGACCTGCTGATGCTGTACCAGCCGATCCCCGACGAGGTCGAGCACCAGTACCTGCTCACGGATCCCCGCCAGCGTGCGTACTCGCCGGCGCGGGCCGCGGCGGCTGGCGAGATGGTCACCGAGACGTTCCGAGTCTGCGACCGGGCCGTGGGTGAGCTCGCGCGCGAGCTCGATCTCACCCGCGACGCGCTCGTGGTCGTCTCCGACCACGGCATGGCGGCGGTCTGGGAGGACGTCTACCTCAACCAGCTCCTCCAGCACGCCGGGCTCGCAACGGCCGAGAACGTCGACGGAAGGTGGCGCGTCGCTCCGTCGTCGAAGATCGTGGCGTACGCGAGCGGGGGCTGCGCGCACCTCTACGTCAACCTCAAGGGGCGCGAGCCCGGGGGCGTCGTCGAGCCCGGCCGGGAGGAGGACGTGCTGCGCGCGGCCGCGGTCGCTCTGGCGAAGGCTCAGGTCGACGGCGAGGACGTCGTCGAGGCGATGTACCGCCGCGGGGAGCTCTCACAGGTCGGGCTCGAGTCGGCGAACTCCGGCGACCTCGTCGTCTTCCTGCGCCCCGGCATGGCCGCCTCGTCCCGGATCGGCGCGCCCGGCGCCGCCTGGCACGGCCCGGCCGAGATCTGCGGCCAGCACGGGTATCTGGATTCGCACCCCGAGGTGGCGGCGGTGTGGCTGGCCCGTGGCGCTGGCGTTCCTCCGCGCCGCGTCCGAGAGGAGTCGCTCACCGAGGTCGCGTCGTTCGTCTCCGAGCTGGCGGGCGTCGAGGCGCCGCGGAGGGCGCGAGCGTGGAGGCGGTGACGGTTCAGCTCCAGCTCACGACGTAGCGGCAGAACTCGTTCCCGCGCGCGCGGCACGCTTCCTCGACGATGACGACGTCCCGCGCCCCGAGCATCGCGAGCGCCTCCTTGTACCAACCCACCACCGTCGCGCAGTCCGCCACCGAATGCGTGTCGGCGTCGTACGTCGTGAGCATCCCCGAGGAGGGTCCGGTCGCCTCCCACGTGCGGCGCCCGGTGTCGTAGTAGAAGCGGTAGATCATCGCCGCCTTCTGCATGAAGACGGCCGGGTCGCGGGGTTCGAGGAAGCTGCTGTGGACCGAGGTGAGGTTCTCGCGCGCCGAGGCGCGGCCCATCTCCTCGAACACCGTCGTCCTGCCGCCGCCGACAATGCCCACGATCGCGTCGTCCAGCCGGCGGCCGAGATCGAACGGGTACCAGCCCACGTTCACGACGCCGCTCAGCTGCTCCTGGTCCGACGGCGTCATCGTCCGGACCACCCGGTCCCACGCCGCCTCGCCGAAACGCTCCTTCACGAAGGCGATCCGCGCCCTGAGGATGTTGCCCTTGACCTGCATGAGAGTCCCTCCAGGAAGAGCGAAGCCGCTGCGTCGAACGTGTCCAGTCTACCGAGTCGCAGCTGGCGCGTCAACGGCGCGGTGCCTTCTCAGGAGCAGGCACGGTCGTGTCGTGCCGTGATCGAGACGCCGCCCGATCCCTTCACCCGGGCGGCGCCGCCGCCGGCCGCGACGCGGCGACCTCGCGCACGGGGATGGTGAACGCCCAGTTGTCGTCGGCGGCCGGCGTCACGCGCCCGTGGCGCGCGATGTAGTCGCAGATGAGGTCCGCCATCGGGCGGTCGATCTCCTTCACGCGGGGCGCGTCGGCGAGGTGAGGGAAGCCCCCTCCTCCGGCGGCGCGGTACGAGTTGATCGCCACGGTGAACGTCTCGTCGGGAGCGACTAGCTTACCCGCCACACGCAGGCCGCGGATCCGCTCACCGACGGGTGCGGTCGGGTCCACGAGGTAGGTCGCGCCCTCGAGCGTGTCGAAGTTGTACGCCGGAACGGAAGGGTCGCGGCGGAGTGCGCACCCGCTCCCGGCGCACTCGACGCCCACCCATCCCCGGACGGCGTGCTCGAGCACGTCCTTCACCTGACTCCCCGTCAACCTCACGACCAGGAGCGTGTTCGGGTACGGGTAGAGGGCGTGCGCGATCCGAGGCGTCACCGGGCCTGCCGGGAAGTCGGCGCGCCCGCCGAGAGGAGCCGCGAGCGAGAGCTGTGCTCCGCTGGCCTCGAGCTGCACCGCGTGGATGAGGTCGACGCTCGGGTCGTCGCCGGTCGGCAGAGACACGACTTCCAACGGCGCGGTGAGCTCCCCCAGGCGTCGGGCCAGCTCGGTCCTCGTCCGGGTCTCCTCCGGCGCCACATCCGCAACGACGGCCGGGTCGGGAGGCTCGTCCGCCGTGGGGAGGTTCTCGCCGTGCCACCCGGCGACCGTCCACGACCCTGCGGTGCGCACGAGGGTAAGGTCCACGCGCGTGACGAACTCCGCCCATCGCCCGGGTTGCGCCACGATCGTCCGCCCGAGCGCGCGCGGCGGGATGTCGCGGTGGGTGTGCCCGGTGAGCAGCAGATCGATGCCGGGGAGCTGAGCCAGCCGCCAGGCGTAGTTCTCGTCGTCGGTGCCGTTCGGCGCGCCGGTGTCGAGGTCGCGCTCGAACCCGCTGTGCACCACGATGATCACCACGTCGGCGCGCCTGCGCAGCTCCGGCACGCGCGCGGACGCCGCCGCGACCGGGTCTTCGAAGGAGAGCCCGGCCCAGTGCTCGCGCGGGTCCCAGTGCGGGACGTTGGGGTTGGTCAGCCCGAGGACGGCGACCCTGACGCCGCTGCGCTCCAGGAGCACCTCGTCGCGCGTCGGAACCCCGGCCTCCTTGGCGCCGGCGAGGTTGGCCGCGAGCCACGGGAAACGCGACTGTGCGAGCGAGTGGCGCAGCACCCGGAGGCCGAAGTTGAACTCGTGGTTCCCCACCACGGCGGCGTCGTACCCGATGCGGTTCATCGCGGCGATCGTCGGGTCGTCGCCCGGCGCTCTGGCGGCCGCGATCGCGTAGTACCCGAGCGGCGTGCCCTCGATCGCGTCGCCGCCGTCCAGCACGACCACCGCGGCACCCGAGCCCCGAACGCGGCCGACCAGGGACGCCACCTGTGCGACGGAACCTCGCGTCGGGCGGCCGCGCGCGTCGTCGGTCGGAAGCACGTGCGCGTGCATGTCGGAGGTGAACAGCACCGTCAGGGTCTTCCGCTCCGCCCCCGGGCTCGGCGTGACGACGACCGTGAGCAACGCGAGGCACGCGAACCAACCGGCCACCGGCCCCCGGCCACGGAGCAGGCCTCTCACAGCGCCACCCCCTCGCGGTGCTCGCCGAACACCTCGACGAGCGTGGCCGCAATCTCGCCGAGGGTGGCGTACGCATCCACGGCGTCGACGATCAGAGGCATGAGGTTCTCGTCCCCGCGCGCCGCCGCGCCGAGGGCAGCCAGCGTGCGGCGGACGCCGGACGCGTCGCGCCGCCGCCGGACCGCCGCCAGCCGCTTCGCCTGGGCCTCCTGGACTGCCGGATCCACGCGGAACGTCGGTATCGCCTTCTCACCCTCGCGCGTGAAGGTGTTGACCCCCACGACGACAGTGGACCCCGACTCGACGGCCCGCTGCGCCCGGTACGCCGCCTCGTGGATCTCGCGCTGCTGGAAGCCGCGCTCAATCGCGGCCAGCGCTCCGCCCATCGCCTCGATCCTGTCGATGTAGGCGCGCGCCGCCTCCTCGATGCGGTCGGTCCACGCCTCCACCACGTAGGCGCCTCCGAGCGGGTCGGCCAGGTCGGCGATCCCCGACTCGTGGGCGATCACCTGCTGCGTGCGCAACGCCAGCAGCGCGGAGGACTCGGTCGGGAGGGCGAGCGCCTCGTCCATGGCGTTGGTGTGGAGCGACTGCGTGCCGCCGGCCACGGCCGCCATCGCCTGGATCGCGACCCGCACCACGTTGGTCTCGGGCTGCCGGGCCGTCAGCGTGGACCCGGCGGTCTGCGTGTGGAACCGCAGCAACCAGGAGCGCGGGTCGGCCGCCCCGAACTCCTCCCGCATCATGCGCGCCCACATCCGACGGGCCGCGCGGAACTTGGCGACCTCCTCGAGAAAGTTGTTGTGGGAGTTGAAGAAGAACGACAGTCGCGGACCGAAGTCGTCGATCCCGAGGCCGGCGGCGAGCGCCGCACGGACGTACTCGCGGGCGTTGGCGAGCGTGAACGCGACCTCCTGCACCGCCGTCGAGCCCGCCTCGCGGATGTGGTACCCGGAGATCGAGATGGTGTTCCACTTCGGGACCCGCCGGGCGCAGAACGCGAACAGGTCGGTGATCAGGCGCAGCGAGGGGCGCGGGGGGAAGCGGTAGGTGCCGCGTGCGATGTACTCTTTGAGGATGTCGTTCTGGACTGTGCCCGAGAGGGCGTCCCACGCGACGCCCTGGCGACGTGCCACCGCGAGCACCATCGCGAGCAGCGTCGAGGCCGTCGCATTGATCGTCATCGAGACCGACACCTTGTCGAGTGGGATTCCCTCAAGCAGCGTCTCCATGTCGGCGAGCGTGTCGATCGCCACTCCGACCTTCCCCACCTCGCCGACCGCCACCGGGTCGTCGGAGTCGTAGCCGATCTGCGTCGGAAGGTCGAACGCCACGGAGAGTCCGGTCTGTCCCTGCTCGAGGAGGTAGCGGTAGCGCCGGTTCGACTCCTCGGCGGTCGAGAACCCGGCGTACTGCCGCATCGTCCAAAGTCGGCCCCGGTACATCGAGGGGTAGATCCCACGGGTGAACGGGTACCGGCCGGGAACCTCGGCGTCTGCGGCGTCCGCCCGAACGTCCCAGGGACCGTACACGGGCTCCACGGGAAAGCCGGACGACGTCGCGAACTCGGCGCGCTCCCTCGGGGTGGCGGAGCGGTAGACGTCTTCCTTCCACGACTGGAACGCCTTCGAGTCCATCGCAGGCCCTCCGACCGCCAGGACGCGAGAGTATACCGCCCGACACCAGACATAAGAGGAGCGGAGGAGCTGGGGATCCGAGGAGAGCCGCCCGCCGGCGGGCCGCCGCGTCGCTCCCCCTCCGCTCCACTGCCCCACTGCCCTTCTGGTCGCCGGACACGCCGGCACCCCTGGGCGCGCGCTCTGTTCCAAGTGGCGCAGGAATCGTTCATACTTCAGACGTGCTCAGCATCTCGGGGACGCTCGGCCGCCTGTACCTCGGCGACCTGCTCGAGTGGCTTCACCTCACGCACGCCACCGGCCGGCTGTTCCTGACCGCCGGCGACGTCACGCGTGCGTTCGACCTGTACTGCGGGCGGGTGGCGTTCGCGTCGTCGTCGCGCGCTTCGGAGCGGCTCGGTTCGTGGCTCCTCAGCCGAGGGATCGCCTCCCGCGAGTCGCTGCTCCGGGCTCTCGTCCTCTCTCAGACGCGCGGCGACCTCTTCACGGTGATGCTCGAGCGCGAGGCGGGGCTCACGCACGACACCCTCGTCGAGGCCGGGAGGGTCCTGGCGACGGCGCTGGTGAGCCGCGTGCTGCGCGAGGACCAGGTCTACTTCCGGTTCGACCCAACGCAGCCGATCGCCGAGCGGAAGCACGTGGACCTCGAGATGGACTGCCGCAACCTGGTGATGCAGGCGGCGTACCGCGCCGACACGCACCCGCCGTCCGAACGGAGTGGGGCGGGTGCCTACACGACCCTCGACCCCAACACGATCGAGCTCCTGTTCTGGCACATCGTGGCGGAGCTCGAGGGCGAGCTCGTCGATGCGACCGCTCTCGCCGAGGCCCACCGCACGTTCGCCGCGGTGGGCGAGCTGCTGAGCCGCTGGGTCGTGCAGGGCCCCCCTCTGCTGCCGGTCGGCCCGGACGATGCCGAAAGGGTGCAGCGCCGGATCGACGGCGGCAAACCGGTCCGGCTCGAGGACTCGCCGACGCTCGCGTGGAACTTCCTCTGCCTCGTCAACGGCCTCGACTCGCCCGGCGTCGAGCGCGCCGCCGGCGCCGGCGAGGCCTGGGCGCTCGCCGGACGAGACGCCACGAAGTGGGTCGGGCTCATCCTCGGCAACCCGCGCTGGCGGCGCGAGGGTCGCGTGGGCACCGACGCGGCGATCCGGCGCGCCACGCTCGCGCGCGTGGCGGCAGCCAGGAAGCTCGCGGGCAGCGTGGGTCTGTCCGAGGACGTGGCGACCACGTGCGGGGCGTTGCCGATGGTTCTGCTCGAGCTTGTCGCAACGGGGCTCGGGACCGCGTCGATGGGCGGTCCCGCCCTGCAGCGCTGCGCCGTCCGCCACCTGCTGCCGCTCGTCGGCCAAGCGTCCGGGATGGCCGCGGGGATGCCCGAGGTCGTGCTGTCCGCGCTCAGCTCCTCGCCCGCCCGCCACCCCGGCGCACGCCTCACGCGGCTCGTCGGCCTCGCCGCCGGGGAGCTGATCGAGACCGGCGACGCCGACGAGGAGTTCGCGCCCGGCGCGGACCCGGCCGTGACGGCCGCACTCGCCTCGGCCCGCAAGGCGGCCGCTCGCGCGGCGAAGGCGAAGCCGGAACAAAGGTAGAATCCTGGCATGCAGGTGCTGGTCATCGGGGGCAGCCGGTTCATCGGGCTGGCGGTCGTGCAGCGGCTCCTCATGGACGGCCACCGGATCACGCTGCTCAACCGCGGCCAGACCCCCGACCCGTTCGGCACTCGCGTCAGCCGGGTCATCGGGGACCGCTCCGACCCCGACGTGCTGCAGCGTGCCGTGGCGCGGCGCGACTTCGACGTCGTCATCGACGTGATCGCGTTTCGCGAGGACGACACCAGGGCCGCGGTCGAGAGGCTCGCCGGCCGCATCGGCCACTTCATCCACATCTCCACGGCCTCGGTGTACCTGATCCGTGACCGGCTCCTCGCCCCGTTCCGGGAGGAGGACTTCGCAGGGCGTCTCGCCCCCAAGACGGAGTCCACCGGCTCGTCGTGGACCTACGCGTACCACAAGCGGCGCTGCGAGCTCGCGCTCGCGCACGCGTGGGAGAGCGACCAGTTCCCGTTCACCACCCTGCGGCTGCCGATGGTGGTGGGGCCCGGGGACTACACGGAGCGGGCGCAGACGTACCTCGAGCGCCTCCTCGACGGCGGACCGCTCATCCTCCCCGACGGCGGGCTCAACTCGTGGGGGTTCCTCTGGGTCGCCGACGTGGCCGAGACGATCGCCGCGAACCTCATGAACGCGAATGCGTTCGGCCGCGCCTACAACCTCGCCCAGCGGGAGGTCGTTTCACTCAAGCAGTTCGTCGAGACCGCCGCGGGGAGCCTCGGCCTGCGCCCCACCCTCGCCTCGGTGCCGCTCGAGTGGCTCAACCGCCTCAACCTGGGCGTCTCCTTCTCGCCGTACACGCACGACCACGACATCGTCCTCGACACGTCGGCCGCACAGCGCGATCTCCTGTTCGAGCCAACGCCGTTCCTCACGTGGTGCGAGCAGTTCGTCGCCGAGTTCCGCTCCCGTTGGGACGGCACCCCGTCGCGGCTGTACGCCACCCGCCCCCTCGAGCTCCGGCTCGTGCAGGAGCTGGCGCAGCTCCGCATCCCCGGCCTGGGCCCCGCGAAGGTCACCGCCGCGCGCTAGCGCTCGCAGGCGGTCGGGAGACGCGCCGCCGCCGTCAGCCGAGGTCCTCGGGTCGTCCCGCGGCGTGCAGGCTCTCGAGTGCGTGACGTGCCGCCTCCTGCTGAGCCGCCTTCTTCGAGGAGCCCTCGCCGCACGCGAGCACGGCTCCGCCGAGCTCGACCTCGAACACGAACACCTGCCGGTGCGCGGGACCTCGAACCTCGACCTGCCGGTAGGCGGGGAGCGGCAGGCCGCGTCGCTGCGCGAGCTCCTGGAGCGTCGACTTCGGCTCCTCGAGCGGGAGGTGGGATCGGTCGAGCGAGGCGACGATCGGCGCGAACGACCTCGCCACGGCGGACTTGAACGAGCGCCACCCTCCGTCGAGGAGGAGCGCGCCCAGCACGGCCTCGAGCGCGTCGGCGAGCACGGCGGCACCGGGAGGCGTCCCCTCCAGACCGCCGCCGAGCTCCAGCGCCGAGCCGACGCCGAGTCGTTCCGCGAGCTGCGCGAGCGATGCTTCCCGGACCAGAGCGGCGCGTGCGCGCGTCAGCTCTCCCTCGGGTGAATCCGGCCAGCGCGCGAACAGCAGGGCGGCCACCGCGTGCGACAGCGCGGCGTCGCCGAGGAACTCCAGGCGCTCGAACGAGGGCGCGCCCCGCTCGTTCGCGGCCGAGCGGTGACGCAGCGCCTGCTCCAGGATCTCGGGGTGCTCGAACTCGTACCCGAGAGCCCTCTGAAGCCTCCGCAACGCCGTGCTACGTCTCACGCGCTCGCTCCCCGGAGGGCGGCCAGAGGATCTCCGCGCCTCGCCTCACCCCTGCGACCCGATGGTAGGGCAGGTACGTCCCGCCCGCCACCTCGACACCGTGCGGCAGAATCGACACCACCGAATCGAACTCGATCTCCTCGAGCCGATCCACGCAGCCCTCGCGCGTGCGCACCTCGACGACCACGTCGCCTCGCTCCGCGGCGGCGTCCCAGCGCAGGCGGTTGAGCAGGTCGCGGAGGGTCGCCACGTCCGGATTGTACGGGACCGCCCTCGCACCCCGCCCGCGGTCGAGCCTTGACGAACCCCGACGAGAGGACGACACTCCCCGCGCCATGGAGAAGTTCCGGATCCGGGGCGGCGCCAGGCTCGCCGGCGAGGTG
This sequence comes from Thermoanaerobaculaceae bacterium, assembly GCA_035542455.1. Lineage (GTDB taxonomy): Bacteria > Acidobacteriota > Thermoanaerobaculia > Thermoanaerobaculales > Thermoanaerobaculaceae > RBG-13-68-16. The sequence continues at coordinate 36,689 of DATKLI010000112.1, read as the reverse complement.
CGGGTCTCCGGCTCCAAGAACGCCGCGCTGCCGTGCCTGGCGGCGACGCTGCTGACCTCGGAGCCGGTGAGCCTGCACGGCGTACCCCGCGTGCGTGACATCGTCACGATGGAGAAGGTCCTGGCCTCGCTCGGCGAGTCGTGCGAGCACGGCAACGGCGTGACGCGCGCCGTCGCGGGGCGCGGCGGCGCCTTCCACGCGCCGTACGAGCTCGTCCGCACGATGCGCGCCTCGGTGCTGGTGCTCGGGCCGCTGCTCGCGCGGCGGCGCCGGGCGCGCGTGGCCCTCCCGGGCGGATGCGCGATCGGCGCGCGCCCGGTCGACTACCACCTCGAGGCGCTTGCCCGGCTCGGCGCCGAGCTCACGATCGAGAGCGGGGACGTGGTGGCCGAGGCCCCGCGCGGACTCCACGGCGGCGAGATCGCGTTCCCGCGGATCACCGTGACGGGGACCGAGAACGTCCTGATGGCGGCGTCGCTCGCGCGCGGCCGCACCGTCCTGCACAACTGCGCGCTCGAGCCCGAGGTCGAGGACCTGGCGCACCTTCTGACCGCCATGGGTGCGAGGATCGACGGCGTCGGGACGCCCACGCTCGAGGTCGAGGGCGTCGAGTCGCTGCGGGGAGCCGACCACTCCGTGATCCCCGACCGGATCGAGGCGGGGACGTACGTCATCGCGGCGGTGCTGGCGGGCTCCGGGGTGACCGTCGGGCGGTGCCGGCCGGATCACCTCGAGGCACTTCTCTCCGTCCTCGGCGAGATGGGCGTCCGGTTCACCACGGCGGCCGACTCGATCACGGTGCCGGAGCAACCGGCGCGCCCTCGCGGGGCGGCGCTGTCGACGGCCGAGTATCCGGGGTTCGCGACGGACCTGCAGGCGCAGTTCCTCACGCTCGCGACCCAGGTGGACGGCCCCAGCTCGGTCACCGAGGCGATCTTCGAGAACCGCTTCCAGCACGTGCTCGAGCTCAAGCGGCTGGGCGCCGCGATCACGGTCGAAGGTCGCACCGCGCACGTCACCGGGCCTCGGCCCCTCGACGGCACGACCGTGATGGCCTCCGACCTCAGGGCGTCGGCCTCGCTCGTCCTCGCGGGCCTGGTCGCGAAGGGCGTGACGGTGGTGGACCGCATCTACCACCTCGACCGAGGCTACGAGGCGATGGAAGCTAAGCTCACCGCGCTGGGAGCGCGGGTCGAGCGGTTCAACCCGGGGCCGTACCTCTAGCGCTCCGCGTCTCTCCCCGCGGGCGCACGGTGCTTGCTATCCTTCGCCGATGGACGGCTGCGTCTTCTGCAAGGTGGCCGCGGGAACGGTGCCGGCGCGGATCCTCTTCGAGGACGACCACGTCGTGGCGTTCCACGACATCTCGCCGCGGGCGCCGGTGCACGTCCTGGTGATCCCCCGGCGTCACATCGAGTCGCTCGCCGAGACGAACGACACCGACAGGGAGCTGCTGGCGACGCTGCTCGTCGCCGCGGCGGAGGTGGCGAGGCGCACCGGGATCGCCGAAACCGGATACAGGGTCGTGACCAATGCTGGGGCGGAGGCCGGGCAGACCGTGCCGCACCTCCACCTGCACGTGCTGGGCGGCCGCCGGCTGGGATGGCCGCCGGGGTGATCGGGGGTCCGCCGCCCGCCCCGGCGCTTGCCGACGCGGTGCGCGGAGGTCGGTGGGCCGAGGTGCGCGCGGCGGCCGACTCGCTGCCGCGGCCGCTCGCCCCCGAGGTGGCCCTCGCGGCCGCCCGCGCCGCACGTTTCACAGGGGACGCAGCCAGGGCGCTCGACCTGGCGCGCGGCGCAATCGCGCGCGGGGGCGAGCTCGCGCCCGCGCTCCGGCTCGAGGCGGCGGCGGCGGCCGCGTCGCTCGGCCGCGATCCGTTCCCATTCCTCGCGCCTCTCCTTGCGCGCTCGGCGCCGCCGGCCCCGCGCCGGGAGGCGGAGAGGTGTCTCCGGGCTGCGTGGGAGACGCTCCCCATCGAGACGGTTCGCCGGGTGCGGCGGGGCACCGTCCCGCGTGAGCTGTGGCGGGAGCATTCGGCTCTCCTCGCGGAGCGCGCCGGCGACCGGGAGGCTGCCCTCCGCGTCCTCGAGGAGCGCGTCGGCGACAGGGCAGCGTTGCGGGCTGCGCGCTGGCTCGCCGGAGCGCCCGGGGTGTCCCCGGCGGGGACACTCGCCGTCGCCGAGGCGCTCCTGGCGGGCGGCGCGTGGCACGACGCCGACGCTCTGCTCGCGACGCAGAGCCGGCCGCTCGACGCGCAGCTCCGGTTCAGGTGGGCGTTCCTGCGGGGCCGTGCGGCGTACCGTCTGGGCGACCTCGACCGGGCGGCGAAGGCGTACGACGAAGCGCTGGCGGCCGCGTCGTCGGACGCCGACCGCTTCGCCGCGGCGGTCCAGCGCGCCCGGACCGCGGAGGTCGCCGGGGACGTGGCAGCCGCAATGCCGCTCTGGGACGCGGCGCGCGCCGCCGCCCCTCGGGAGGTCGAGGGGTGGGACGGAGGCGCGCGCACCCGCGCCGTCGCGGGGCGCGCGAGCGACGCCGCGGCGCTCCTGCAGTCGTGCCCCGTACCTGTCGCGCGCGTGGCGGGGCCCCGGCTCGCGGCGATCTTGCTGGCGCGCGGCGAACTCGCGGCGGCGAACGCGGCCCTCGCACGCCTGCCCGACCGGCTCCCCGTCGTGCGCGTGCTCTCGATCGCATCGCAGGTCGCGTCCGGCGACGTCGAGGGTGCCCGGACGCGAACGGCCGACGTGCTCGCGGATCCGCGCTCGGGCGGGTGGCGCGAGACCGTGCTCGGCCTCCTGCCCGCCGCGAACCAGCCGCCCGAGGGGACCGCCGCGCCCATGCGCGAGCCGACGCAGCTCGCGCGTCTCGCGGCGACGCGCGGGGCGCCGGCGGCGAGGGCCTCGCTCGCCGCGGCTCTCCTCGCCGATCCCGCGTGGGCGCCGCTGTTCCAGCGCGAGCCCGCCGAGCCGGCGGCGTGGGTCGGGGCCGCGCAGCGGCTGGTCGCCGTGGGAATGGACAGCGATGCGGCCTCCGTGTTCCCCGGGTCGTTCCCCCGCCGCACGCCCGAGGAGACCGCGTGGAGTGCGGCTCGCCTCGCGGCGTGGGGCAACCGACCGGCCGCACTCACGGCGGGCGAGCAGCTGTGGACGGACGTGGGCGCATTTCCGGCGGTGCTCCTCCCCGCGGCGCTGCTCCGTCGCATCCTCCCCGAGCAGCTGATCGCGGGGTGTCACGCTGCGGCGCGTGCGGAGGGAGCGTCCGCGGGATGGCTGGTGGGGATCATCAGGCAGGAGTCCCGCTTCGACAGCGGCGCGTTCTCCTCTGCGGGGGCGGTGGGGATCAGCCAGTTCGTGCCGGACGTCGCCTCCCAGATGGGCGTGTCGCGGGAGGAGCTGCGTGACCCCGACATCGCCCTCCGACTGGCCGCTCGAGAGGTGTGCCGCCTGCGCGCTCGCTACGGCGCGCGCCTGCCGATCGTGGCGGCGGCGTACAACGCGGGCGAGAACGTCGTGACCAGCTGGCTGACCGAGATGGGCGACAACCCGGCCGACGCGGTCTTCGCCGCCGCCATCCCCTACCGGGAGACGGCCGGATACGTGCTCGCGGTGTGCGAGGGCGCCGAGCTGGCGGGCGGCTCCGAGCCCCGCGACAGTGCGGCCGCCGACGTCGTTCACCGCGGCCCCGCCGCGGCGCCGAGCGGTGCGGCGCGGCCGGCAGGTCGCTGAGGCCGCTCACCCCGGAGGCGCCAGAGGCGTCGGCGTGCTCGCGGGCGCCGGCGCCGCCGGCTGCGCCGCTCCGGGCACGTAGCGGACGATCTCGGCCCGCTTCGCGAGCTCGCCCGTCCACCGCTCGACCTCGCTCGAGATCTTCCGCTCGCGGAGGAGAGCCTCGACCTCACCGCGAACCTCCGCGAGCGGCGGCACCGGTTTCCCGGCCCTGGCGAGCTGCGGGGCGAGCTCGTCGTTCCAGGCGCTCTCGACCTCGCGTGCCGTCGGCCGCGCGAACGGGGCGAACCGCGTCGCGACGTACGCCTGGACCACGGCCGCGTGGCGCACCAGCTCCCGGAGCTCGCGCTCTCCGAGGCCCACCGCCGCGAGGTGCTGGTGCAGCGCCTCCTCCCCACCGGCCTTCTGGACCGTGGCGCGCCACGCCGAGGTCATGTCGGGGTTCGCGCGCGCCGTGATCCCCGCGGCGGTGAGATCCTGCCACCGCAGCTCCAGGTCCACGAGCGCCTCGACGACCGCGCGCCGATACTCGACGTCGCCCTGGTCGGACTGCCGGGGGACGAGCGCCGCGATCTCGGCGAGCTCGGCGTCGGAGGCCAGGATCGGCACTCCGTTGACGACCGCGAGCACCCTCTCCACCTCGACCGCCGTGGCCATCAGGAGAGGGAGGAAAAGCACCATCACGTCATCATGTTACACTCGCGCCGGAGGGCTACGTGGGGAGGAGCGCGCCGCCGACTGGCGATTTGACGGTTGCCCTGGCGCAGATCTCGACCTGCCCGGGCCAGCTCCGGCGCAACCTCGAGAAGCACCTCGAAGTGGCGGAGAGGGCGGCCGCCGCCGGCGCGCACCTCGTCGCGTTCCCCGAGCTCTCGGTCTCCGGCTACCTGCTGGCGCACGGTGTCCTGGAGCACGCGATGGGGCTCGACGATCCCCGGCTCGCGCCGCTGGTAGAAGCGAGCAGGCGCATCGCGCTTCTCGTCGGCGTGCCGCTGCGGGAGCCGCACGGCGGCATCTCCAACGCCGCCGTGCTGCTCGAAGGCGGCGAGGTTCGCGGAGTCCACCGGAAGCTGTACCTCCCGACGTACGGGATGTTCGACGAGGGGCGGTACTTCATCCCGGGAGCCGTGCTCGAACCGCTCGCCTGCTCGCTCGGACGCTTCGGCGTCCTGATCTGCGAGGACGCCTGGCACCTGTCGTCCGCGGCGATCCTCTCGCGCGCGCGTCTCGACGCCTTCGTCGTGATCTCCGGCGGCCCATCCGAGCTGGATCTCGGCGGCGAGCCCGCGGGGGGGCGCCGGTGGCACTGGATCCTCGGGGCGGTCGCGGTCACGACCGTCACGCCGGTGTTCTTCACGAACCGCTGCGGGTGGGAGGAGGGGGTTCTCTTCGGGGGCGCCTCGTGGGCCGTGGACCCCCGCGGTACGACGCTGGCGGGACCGGCGCCGGCGCTCGAGGAGTCGCTCCTCGTGGCGAGGATGTCGCGGGCGGCGGCGACCCGCGCACGGACGCTGATGCCGATACCGCACGCGGAGAGGGTCGAGCTGTGGCGCGCGGCCATGGAGTCCGGCGATGCGTGAACTCCCCCCCGTCAACGTCGATCTCCTCGCGAAGGCGCTCGAGGCGTTCCTCGCGGAGGAACTCCGCGCGTCCGGCCTCGCCGGCTACCTCGTCGGCCTCTCCGGCGGCGTGGACTCGGCGGTCTCCGCCGCCCTGGCGGCGGCCGCGGTCGGTCCGGCTCGAGTCCGCGCTCTCGCGCTCCCCGGCCCCACGAGCTCGCCCGAGAGCCTGCGCGACGCCAGGGCCGTTGCCGCGAGGTTCGGGCTCCAGCTCGAGGTCGTCGACCTCGCGCGCCCCGCAGAGGTGCTGGCGGAGACGCTCGGCGCCCGGACGGATCGGGTGAGGTTCGGGAATCTGATGGCGCGGTTGCGGATGGTGACGCTGTTCGACCGGGCCCGCCCCGTCCCGGCGCTCGTCCTCGGCACCAGCAACAAGTCCGAGATCCTGCTGGGGTACTCGACGCTCTTCGGCGACTCGGCGGCGTCGGTTCAACCTCTCGGCGACGTCTGGAAGACGCACGTGTTCGCCCTCGCGCGTGCGCTCGGCGTGCCGGAGTCGGTGGTCGCCAAGCCGCCGACGGCGGACCTGTGGCCGGGCCAGACCGACGCCGGCGAGCTGGGGTTCGACTATCCGACCGTGGACCCGATCCTCTACTGGCACCACGAGGGGGGGATGGGACGCGAGGAGCTCGTGGCCGAGGGGTTCCCTCCCGCGCTCGTCGACGGTGCCCTCGCCGCGTACCGGCGGAACCGGTTCAAGTGGCGTCCGACGGTTGTCGCGCGCGTTTCCGCCAGCTGCATCAACGTGGACCGGATCCTCCCGCGAAACCCCGAGCGATGAGGCGCAGGGCACAGCCGGAAGGGCACCGGGCACAGGAACCTCCTCCGGGCCCCGGCTCGCGGACCACCGAGCCCGACACCGTTCGGGGGAAGCTCTTCGTCGTGGCGACGCCGATCGGCAACCTCGGCGAGCTGTCGCCCCGCGCCCGGGAGGTCCTCGCCGCGGTCCGCCTCATCCTCGCGGAAGACACGCGCAGGGTCCGGAAGCTGCTCAACCACTTCTCGATCAGGACGCCCACCCGGGCGCTCCACGAGCACAACGAGACGCGCGAGGTGCCCCGCCTGCTCGCCGATCTCGCGGGCGGCGCCGACCTGGCGCTCGTCTCCGACGCGGGCACGCCGCTCCTGGCCGACCCCGGGTACCGGCTCGTCCGTGGGTGTCGGGAGCGCGGAATCCCTGTCCTGGCGGTGGCGGGGCCGAGCGCCGTCGGGGCGGCGCTCGCGGTCTCGGGGTTGCCCCCCGTGCCATTCACGTTCGCCGGGTTCCTGCCCCCGAGAGCGGCCGCCCGCGACCGGATGCTCGCCGAGCTGGCACGCCTCCCGCACACCCTCGTCGTCTTCGTCTCCCCCCACCGCCTCCGCGCCGAGCTGCAGGCGTGCGCCGCGTCGCTCGGCCCCCTGCGCGAGGGAGCGCTCCTCGCCGAGCTCACGAAGGTGCACGAGCGGTGTCAGCGTGGGACGCTCGCAGAGCTCGCCGCGTGGGGGACGGACGCCGATCCCCGCGGGGAGTTCACGCTCGTCGTCGGACCGCCGGCTGCCGTGTCCGCCGGCCCGATCACACCGGGATCGGCGCGCGCCGCGGTGGACCACGCCCTTGCGTTGGGGCTCGAGCTCGGCGACGCCCGCCGCGAGGCGGCACGGGCCCTCGGGATCCCGCACCGGGAGCTCTACGCCCTGCTCATGCGGGGCTCTTCGACATGAGGCGGAGCACCACCGAGGAGATCGCGGAGAGCACGGCGGGACCTCGCGCCCTCTCGACCTGAGCGCCTGCCAAGCGGGCGAGGCCCGTGATCAGCTCGTCGTCCCTGTAGACGGCCGCCAGGCGGAACGCGCGGTGCAGCTGCCACGGCGTCATCTCCTGGACCGGCGAGTTCGGCGTCGCCTCGATGTCCCGCGCGAGACGCTCGTGGATGCGGGGCCTGAAGACGCGCGGGTACCAGTCCTTGCCGGAGCAGCGGTCGGGGTCGAGCTCGGCGGCCAGACCGGCGCGGGACGCGTGACCGCGCACCGCCAGGGCCTGCCGGAGCAGCCGACCGACGGTCGAGGCCAGCACCCGGCCGAAGCCGTCGGGCGCAACTGCGTCGCCGCGCCAGTCGGTGAGGGTGGCACCCGCCTCCAGCGCGCCGACGAAGACGGCAAACCGCGCGGGGTCCCGCCGCTGCAGCGCGTCGTCGAGCTCGCGAAGCTGGCGTTCGCCTGCGCCGGCCTGCGCCCGCACCGCGGCGGCGGTTGCCGCTCCGGCGAGCGCGAGGCGCTCCGCCGCCTGTGCGAGTTCCCTGGGCCGGAACCCGTACACCTCGCACAGCGCGTCCACCACCTCGTCGTTCCCCTCCAGCGCGGGCGCCACCCGCGCGACGAGCGACGCGAGCGAGCGGCGTTGGGCCGTCGAGACCCGCACCTCGTCCCACGGCTTCGGAGCCTCGGGGAGCGCGAGGAAGCGGGCCTCGCCGCGGGCCGCCGCCACCTCCGCGAGCGCGCCCTTGGGGGCGGCGGCGGACACGACGCCGAGGAGCAACCACACACCGGAGAAAGGGAGCGACGTGAGGCCCTTGGCGAGGTCTTCGGCCTCGGCGCGCCGGCCGGTGGCGAAGTAGGCGGCCGCGTCCGGGACCACGAGCAGCCGCTCCGAGGCGAACAGCGAGGGACTCGCGAGCTCCCGGACCAGGTGTGCGGGCGGCGGGGCCGGTGCGAACGGGACGACCTCCCCGTCGGGGTTCGCGGCCCGCCACGCCGTCTCGACGGCGCGGCGCTCGACCTCGAGGAGGTAGTCGTCAGGCGAGGCGAGCAGGAGGATCGTCGGGAGGCTCGAGGGAGGGGGAGCGGCCGTTGTCACGGGCGATCAGAACGTTCGCTTCGCGGAGCGGTCTCCTGCCCCGGCGGGGGGCGTCTAGATCTCGCCGCGGTCCTGGAGCTCTTGACAGGCGACACAGTGGCGCGCCCACGGGAGCGCCTGGAGGCGCTGCTTCTCGATCGGCTGCTCGCAGTGGACGCACAGCCCGAAGCGCCCGTTCTCGAGACGCGCAAGCGCCTCGTCGATCAGGCGCAGCATCTTCCCTTCGTTCTCCGAGAGCGAGAAGGAGAACTCTCGCTGGAAGGCACTCGTGGCGCGATCGGCGATGTCGGGCGCCCCGGACTCCGTCTCGACAGACCCCATCTCCCGAGCGCGGGAGACGCCCTCCAGAACCTCCTTGCGCTTCGTCTGCAGCTGCTTCCGTATTGCCTTGAGATCAGTTGCTCGCGTCACTGCACCTCCCGAACGGCCATTATACCCGAATGTCTAACCCAAGCAGCCACGGTGATATTGCCCGCCGGCGAGGAGGTCGCACGCGCGGTAGAGCTGCTCCAGGAGGACGAGGCGGGCCAGGTGGTGCGGGAGGGTCAGGCGGGAGAGCGCCATGGTCTCCGAGGCGGCCTTGAGCTCCCGGTCCACCCCGAGGTCCGACCCGACCACGAACGCCGTCCGGCTCACCCGCGTCCGCTCCCGAAGCCACTCCGCGAGCTCCGGCGTCGTGCGCTCACGGCCGCGCTCGTCGAGCACGACCACGGTGTCGCCTGGCGCCAGGTGTCTCACGATCGCGTCCTTCTCTCTGGCCAGGGCACGGCGAGGGTCGCCGCCCCGCCCCTCCGCCGGCGGGACGCGGATCTGGGTGAGCGGCAGGTACCGGGCGAGCCGCTTCGAGTACTCGTCGGCGAGTGCCTCCAGGTGGGCGCCTCCCCGGCGTCCGACCCAGACGAGCACGACTCCGTTCACGTCCCGCGGCGCCATCGGATCAGGGTCCGTCGCGAGACCCCGAGCGAACGGGCGGCCCGTGTCACGTTGCCGCCCTCAAGCCCGAGGACCCACAGGGCGTACAGCCGCTCGACGTCCGCGAGCGGCCGAGCCCGCTCGGCGGCGAGCTCCGCCACCGTCGGCCACGCCGCCGGAGGGAGCCCGAGATCGGCAGGGCGTACCGCCGGGCCGTCGCCCCGCAGGAGCGCGCGGGTCAGCACGGTCTCGAGCTCTCTGAAGTTCCCGGGCCATGGGTACGCCTGGAGCAGCTCCGTGCTCTCGGGGTCGAGGTCCCGGTGGGTGCGGCCGCGGCGCTCTTCCCGGCGGAGGAACGCCGTCGCGAACGGGAGGATGTCCTCGGGGCGCCGGCGGAGCGGCGGGAGCGCGGCGTGAAACCCGGCGAGCCGGTGGTACAGGTCTGCTCGGAACTCCCCGTCGTCCACGCGCTCGCGAGAGCCGGTCCCGGCCAGCGCGATCACCCGGGCCCGGAACGGCCGAGGCGTCGCGGTTCCGACGGGGAAGAACGAGCGCTCCTCGAGCGCGCGCAGCAGCGCAGTCTGCCCCTCCTGCGGGAGCACGTCCACGCGATCGAGCACGAGCGTGCCGTCGCCCGCCTTCTCGAGCAATCCCGTGTGCGGCCGGGTCGCGTCGGTGAACGCTCCGGCCCGGTGGCCGAACAGCGCGGACGCCACGAGCGTTGCGGGCACCGCGCCGCAGTCGACCACCACCAGCGGCCGCCCGCGCCGGCCGCTCCTGTGGATGCGTGCGGCCACGTAGCTCTTGCCGACCCCCGTCTCCCCCTCGAGGAGGAGGGGGAGCTCGGAGGCGGCCAGGCGGCCGAGGGTGCGCGCGAGGTCCGCGGCGACGCGATTCCGGGTCGCGAACAGAGCTTTCACCGCGCACCGTCCCGCAGCCCAGCGGTGACCTCGGGCGCGTCGCCCCAGAGGCGCTCGAGCGCGAAGAACTCGCGCCGCTCCTCGAGGAAGATGTGGAACACGAAATCTCCGAAGTCCATCAGGATCCACCCGGCCTGCGAGTACCCCTCGACTGCCAGCGGCCGCGCGCCCCGGGCGGTCAGGGCGCGGTCCACCTCGTCCGCGACCGCCTGCGCCTGGCGCTGCGAGCCGACCGAGCAGATCAGGAACACGTCCGCGATCGAGGTGCGCTCCGAGACGTCGAGCGCCAGTATGTGGTACCCCTTCTTCGCCTCGACAGCGGAGACGGCGGCCCGGAGGCGCGCCCGCAGGTCAGCGTCCATCGCCGGGCGCATCCCCCTGGTGGTAGAGCCGGTGCTTGACGATGTAGCGGTGGACCTCCGGCGGGACCAGTTCGTGGATCGTCAACCCGAGGCGCAGCCGCTCCCTGAGGTGCGTCGCCGAGATCGGGAACGGCTCGTGGGCCAGCAGGTAGATCGAAGGCGACGAGCCCTCGGGGTCGGCCACGCCGACGAACGGCTCCACGGTCCGCATCCGCGGCCTGAGGATGGCGGGGACCTTCGCCGCGAGGTCTTCGCCCCACGACGTGTCCCTGTGCAGGACGACCAGGTGCGCGAGGTCCACGAGCTCCTCCCACCGGCTCCACGTGCCGATCTGGGAGAACGAGTCGCTCCCCATCAGGAAGAACGACTGCTCGGCGGCAAACCGGGCGCGCAGGAGGCGCAGGGTGTCGACGGTGTACGTGGGTCCGGCCCGCTCGGACTCGATCGGCGAGACGAGGAACCGGTCGTACGGCTGCGTCGCCAGGGCGAGCATCGCGAACCTGTGCGAGAACGGCGTCAGCGGTTCGCCGACCTTGTGCGGCGGGTGCGCCGCCGGCACGAACACGAGCGCGTCGAAGCGAAACGTCTCGAAGGCCCGGACCGCCGGCACCAGGTGCCCGAGGTGCACGGGATCGAACGTTCCTCCGAAGAACCCGACCCTCCTCACGATCGGCCTGCCAGGGCGAACACCAGGTCAAGCATACCCTCAACGCCCTCTCCGCTCACCGCCGATATCACGGCCCACGGGACGTCCATCTCCGCAGCGACGCGCTCCAGCTCCTCGCGGCGACCCGGGTCGCTCATGGCGTCGGCCTTGGTACCGACCAGCATCGACGGACGCTCCGCGAGCGCCGGGTCGTGGAGCGCCAGCTCCTGGCGCAGCACCTCGACCTGCCGCCGCACCGGCTCCCCACTCGCCAGGTCCACCAGGTGCAGGAGAACGCGGCAGCGCTCGATGTGGCGGAGGAACCGGTGGCCGAGCCCGGCCCCGGCGTGCGCACCCTCGATCAGCCCGGGGATGTCGGCGAAGACGAGGGAGCGTGCCCCGCCGTCGCGGCTCACGACCCCAAGGTGGGGCTCCAGCGTCGTGAACGGGTAGTCCGCGATCTTGGGGCGCGCCGCCGAGATCCGCGAGAGGAGCGTCGACTTGCCGGCGTTCGGAAGTCCGACCAGGCCGACGTCCGCCAGCAGCTTGAGCTCGAGCCTGATGTGGCGCTCTTCCCCGGGCGTTCCCGGCTCCGCGAACCGGGGCGCCTGGCGCGTCGGCGTCGCGAAGTGCTGGTTGCCGCGGCCGCCCCGGCCACCGTGAGCGACGACGGCCTCCTGGCCCGGCTCCACCAGGTCGGCGAGCTCACCGCCGTCGTCGAAGTCGCGCACCACGGTCCCGGGAGGGACCTCGATGATCGCATCGGCTCCGGATGCACCGCTCTGGTTGGAGCCGCGCCCGTGTTCCGCGCGGCCGGCCTTGACGTGATGGCGGTTGTAGAGGTGAGCCAGCGTCGCCCAGTGCGGACTCGCCCGGACGATCACGCTGCCGCCGTTGCCCCCGTCGCCGCCGTTGGGGCCGCCGCGCGGCACGAACTTCTCACGCCGGAAGCTGATGCACCCTCGCCCCCCATCGCCGGCCTTCACGAAGATGTGAACTTCGTCCAGGAACATCAGGCGTGGGGGCCCGCGTCAGGCTGCGGGCTCGATCTGGACGAAACGGCCGAGGCGCCCGCGATCGCGGAACCGGATGCGGCCGTCGACCATCGCGAACAGCGTGTCGTCGCCGCCGCGCCCGACGTGGGCGCCGGGCTTCCAGCGGGTGCCGCGCTGCCGGACGATGATCGTGCCGGCCGTCACCAGTTCGCCGTCACCGCGCTTCACGCCCAACCGCTGGGCGTTCGAATCACGCCCGTTGCGGCTCGATCCTTGACCTTTCTTGTGCGCCATCGTCCCTCCCTACGCCTTGATGGCGTCGATCCGGACCTCGAGGAGGTCCTGCCGGTGGCCCGTCGTCTTGCGGTACCCCTTGCGCTTCTTCTTCTTGAAGATGATGACCTTGTCCGCGCGAAGCTCGCGCAGGAGGGTGCCCTTCACCGAGGCGCCGGCCACCATCGGCTTCCCGACCTTTACGTGCCCCTCGTCCCGCACCAGGAGGACGCGGTCGAACACGACCTCGCTCCCAGGCTGCGCGCCCGGCCACACGCGCTCGACCGCGATGCGCTGGCCGACCTCGACGCGGTGCTGCTTTCCGCCCGCTTCCACGATTGCGTACATTCAAACCCCCACCCGACCCGATCGGGGAACGGGATTTCTAGCACAGCGGCGCGAAAGTGTCAAACGCCGGGGCGCGTTTGTTCAGGCAGGAGAAAGACCTGCACCCCCTTCACGTCAACCACGGGCGGGCCGAGCGACGCGACGAACACCGTCCACCGGCGCCACCCGGCCGGGTCGCGCCACGGCGCGACGGGGTACCCGCCCGTCAGGCGCGCGAGCTCGCCCCAGTTGACCAGGAGGTGCGTGAACCCCTGCCTGCGGAGCTCCGCGCACGCGTCGGCCGGCGCGCGGCTCGCCTCGAGGACGCCGCGGAGCGGCGACACGTCGTGCTGCGACGGCGCCACGAAACGCCGCGGGAAGCCGAACCCGCGGGGCTCGCCGACAAAGAGCACCCGGGCGTCGCCGGGGAGCGTGCGAGCCGCTCCGAACGCCGGGAAGGGGTCGTTCACGACGAGCTCGGCCCGGGCGACGGTGGTCGGTTCGAACGCCGCGGCGAGCGCCCGCCAGCGCACGGTCTCGGAGAGCGAGACGGCGAGCCCGAGGGCCAGCGTCACGCCCAGGGCGGCCGTGGAGACCCACCTTCCCGCGGACGAACGGCCGCCAGCGCCGGCCGCCAGGCCGACCAGCAGCGCGGCCGAGACGGTGAGAAACCTCGGCAGGTTGCCGGTCAGACCCCACACGCCGACCCCCGTGACCGCCGCGAGAGCCACGATCCGGTCCGACGCCCGGGCGCGCACCGTCGTCGCGAGCAACGCCGCCAGGAGCAGCACCGCGAGGTACGCCGCGTGCGGCACGAGCGCGACGGCCGCCATCCGGATCAGCTCGGTGATGTTGCGGGCGAGGTGCAGCGCCGACCCCGCGTCCCGCCACAGCGTCTCCACGCCCTCTCGCCGCCACGACAGCGGCGCGAGCGGATCGCGGAGCAGGACCAAGTTCTTCACCCACCACGGCGCCGATCCGAGTAGCACGCCTCCGGCGGCAACCAGGAGCGGCCTCACACGCCTCGTCCGGGCGAGGACCGCGGCGAGGACCACGAGCGCCCACGGCACCCCCTGCATGCGGGCCGCCGCCGCAACCCCTGCCGAGAGACCTATCAGCGCCTCGGTCCCGGGCCGCCACGTACGGTGAGCGACGAGCGCAAACGCCGCGATCTCTCCGCCCAGGCACCACGCCTCCGCCGCCGGTAGTCCGGGCACGAGAGCCGAGCACGGCAAGAGCGGGAGGCAGGCGCCGGCCGCCAGCGCGGCCCACTTCGGCGCACCGAGAGCCCGCGCCAGCCCCCACAGGGCGGCGCCGGCGGCCACGAAGCCGAACCAGTGGAGGAGCGCCGGCGACCGGTCGAGCCCGGCCGCCACGAGCGGAGCGTCCACCAGCTGCGCGACCGGAGGAAACGCCGCGAACAGGTCCTCGGGGTGGGCGGAGAGTCCACCCTCCTGCAGTGCCTGCCACGGCAGGCCGAGGTGGTACACGAGCGCGTCGTAGAAGAACGGCGTCACCACGGCCACCGGCACGACGACGAGGCCGGCGATGGCCGACGGCAGGGCGGGCCCCCATCGCCACCCGGTACGTCGGAATCGGCCGAGCGCCCCGAGGCACACCGCTGCGCCGATGAGCGAGGCCACGCCCCACAGGTGGAAGAGACCGAGCGCGAGCGACACGGTCGCGAAGAGCCAGCTCCCCGCGAGGAAGTCGAGCGGGAGCCGGAGCGACGGCCACGTCGGCACCTTCAGCGCGCGCCGAACGCGGGCTCCGGACGCCAGGAGCGTCAGTGCCAGCGCGCCGGCGCCGAGAACCCCCAGGACGATCTGCGTCGCGGGCACGCCGGTAGTCTAGCGGGTTCGGGAGCCGATCTCGGGCGCGCTATCCTTGCGCCGTGTCGAAGCTCCCGAGAGGCCGCCGCCCCCGCTCTCCGATCGTCCCCCGCCCGCACGAGGCGGTGCTTCCGACCCGAGAGTTGGTCCTGTGAACCGGACCGGCAAGGTGATCGTGGTGATGCCGGCGTACAACGCCGCGAAGACGCTCGAGGCGTGCGTTGCCGACATACCGGATGGGTGTGCGGACGAGGTGATCCTGGTCGACGACGCGAGCCGGGACGACACCGTCGAGGTCGCGAACAGGTTGGGGCTGACGGTGTTCCGCCACGCCGCCAACCGGGGGTACGGCGGAAACCAGAAGACGTGCTACCGCGAGGCGCTCGCCCGCGGCGCGGACATCGTCGTCATGGTGCACCCGGACCACCAGTACGACCCGCGCATCATCCCGAGGCTTGTCGAGCCGCTGGCCGCGGGCGAGGCCGACGCCGTGTTCGGCAGCCGGATCTTGGGCGGGAGGACGCGTGAGGGCGGCATGCCGCGCTGGAAGTACGTCGCCAACCTGGCGCTCACCCGGCTCGAGAACGCGGTGCTGGGGCTGCGCCTCACGGAGTTCCACTCCGGCTTCCGCGCGTACTCGCGGCGGTACCTCGAGACCGTCCGGTTCCCGGAAAACTCGGACGACTTCGTCTTCGACTCGGAGATCATCGCCCAGGGGGTCATCGCCGGCCTCACGGTCTGCGAGATCCCGATCGCGACCCGCTACTTCCCCGAGGCGTCCCAGATCGGAGTGTGGCGCTCGATCGTCTACGGGCTCGGCATCGTCCGGATGCTGGCGAGGTTCACGCTCCACCGCCTCGGGCTCCGGCGGCGTGACCAGTTCGAGCCGATCCCGCCGGGCGCGCGAGAGGCCGGGGAGCGCGGCGTCGCGGGCGCCCCCGACCTGAGCGGCCCGGACCGCGCCGCCACGTAGCGGCGAGCGTGCCGCCGCCGGGGCCGGCTAGAGCGGCTCGTACAGCGTGCGGCGCTGGCGGGGCACGAACCCCGCGTCCGTGATCACCCGCTCCATCTCGTCGCGCGACATCCTGTGATGCGCTCCGGCGGCGGCGACCACGTTCTCCTCGAGCATGATGGACCCGAGGTCGTCGGCCCCGAAGAAGAGCGAGGTCTGACCGATCTTGGGGCCCTGGGTCACCCACGATCCCTGGACGTGCCGCACGTTGTCGAGCGCCAGGCGGGAGATCGCGAGCGTGCGCAGGTAGTCGAACCCTCCCGATACCGGCACCTCGCCTTCCATCGCGGTGTTCTCCTCCTGGAACGTCCACGGGATGAACGCCGTGAACCCTCCCGTCTCGTCCTGGAGCTCACGGACCCGGAGCAGGTGCTCGACGCGGGCCGCGGTCGGCTCGCCGACCCCGAACATCATCGTCGCGGTGGTGCGCATCCGTTGCCGGTGGGCCTCGCGGTGGACGTCGAGCCACTGCGCGGTCGAGGCCTTGGCGCGCGACCAGATCCGCCGGCGCGTCTCGTCCTCCAGCACCTCCGCGCCGCCGCCCGGGATCGACGCGAGACCCGCGGCTCGCAGTCGGGCGATCACCTCGGACAGAGGCAGCTTCTCCACCTTCGCGATGTACCAGATCTCCGGCGCCGAGAACGCGTGGAGGTGGACCGCCGGAAACGCGTCCTTGAGCTGCCGGAGCAGGCCCTCGTAGAAGTCGATCCGCAGGTCGGGGTGGACGCCCCCCTGCAGGAGGATGCCGGTCCCGCCGGCCGCCACGGTCTCCTCGACCTTGCGCGCGATCGCCTCGAACGGGAGCACGTACGCGTCACCGTCGCCGGGCCTGCGGTAGAACGCGCAGAACCGGCACCGGTACACGCAGACGTTGGTGTAGTTGATGTTCCGGTCGATTATGTAGGTGACCTCGACGCCCGGGTTCATCCTCCGCCGGACGGCGTTCGCGGCCGCGCCGAGCTGGTGGAACGTCGCGCGCCCGAAGAGGAGCTCGAGCTCCTCGCCGGCCAACCGCCGGCCCGCAACCGCGTCGGCGAGTGGCCGCTCGACCTCTGCCCGTGACGGCCGCACCGGGCGGTCGTCGAACGCCGCATCAGGCCGCATGCCACACCTCGCCGCACCGTGGCAGCAACCCAGCGGCGGCGGCACGCCGCAGGAACTCGAGCATTCCAGCGCGCTCCGGCTCCTGCAGCCGGAACGTCAGCGTCTTCCCGAGGTACTCCCGCGTCTGGTCGACCGAGACGCCGTGCGCTCGCGCCCAGGTGGGCACGAGCTCGAGCCAGTGCTCCTCGGCGTACTCGAGCGACCGTTCGAGGAGCGACTCGAGCCCCCGGCGTCTCATCGGTCCAACCCCCCACACCGCAAAAACGAACGGTAGCCCGGACCATTCCGCCCAGGCCCCCGCGAGGTCGACCTCGAGCAGGCCGCTCCGGCCGTGAACGGCGAGCGCCGGGTCGCCGATGATCACCGCCGCGTCGGCGGTCTCCAGCATCGTGTCGAGAGGCGGGCGGGACGGCACGACGTTCGGTGACGCGCCCCAGCGCTCCGCCAGCAGGAGGCGTGCGAGCGTCACCGACGTCCTCGATGCGGTGTGGGCGGCGAGCGTCTGCACCCGCTCGAGCGGCACGCGCGAGATGAGCAGGACCGACCGCACCTTCCCGCGCGCCGCCACGCCGAGCGAGGGCACGGCACGGAGCCCCTCGACCAAGGGAAGCGCCGCGGCGGGCACGAGCCCGACCTCGGCTTCCCTCGCCGCCACCCGATCGGCGCACACGGAGGGTTCCGCCGCCTCGAAGCGGTACGGGAACGGGGCGTCGATCCCGGCCTCGACGCCGGCCAGGAGAGGCCGCGCGTTGAGGAACCTGACCCCCACGATTCGGATCAGCTCGCTCATCGCAGCCGCACCGCGCAGCCCGGCACGACAGCCAGACAGCTCGGCTCACAGCCGACAGCCAACAGCTGACAGACCCCCTCCCACCCAACGCCGAGCGCGGTTGAAGCTGTCAGCTGTGAGCTGTGAGCTGTCGGCTGCCCCGTCATCCCTGGCTCATCGACTCGAGGAACTCCTTGTTGCTGCGGGTCTTCTCGAGCTGGCCGAGGAGAAGCTCCATCGACTCGACGGTCGAGAGCGGGTTCAGCACCTTCCGCAGCACCCACACGCGCTTGAGCTCCCACTGGTCGAGCAGGAGCTCTTCCTTGCGGGTCCCCGACTTGTTGATGTCGATCGAGGGGAAGACGCGCTTCTCGGTGAGCTTGCGGTCGAGGTGGACCTCCATGTTGCCGGTCCCCTTGAACTCCTCGAAGATCACGTCGTCCATCCTGGAGCCGGTGTCGATCAGCGCAGTGCCCATCACGGTCAGCGAGCCGCCCTCCTCGATGTTGCGCGCCGCTCCGAAGAACCGCTTCGGCTTCTGGAGGGCATTGGAGTCCACGCCGCCGGAGAGCACCTTCCCCGAGGGCGGCACGACGGTGTTGTAGGCGCGGGCGAGGCGCGTGATCGAGTCGAGCAGGATCACGACGTCGCGGCGATGCTCGACCAGCCGCTTCGCCTTCTCGAGCACCATCTCCGCCACCTGCACGTGGCGGTACGCCGGCTCGTCGAACGTCGACGAGATCACCTCGCCCTTGACCGACCGCTGCATGTCGGTGACCTCTTCGGGGCGCTCGTCGATCAGCAGCACGATGAGGATGATCTCCGGGTGGTTGGCCGTGATCGAGTTGGCGATCGCCTGGAGCATCATCGTCTTGCCGGTGCGCGGCGGCGCCACGATCAGGCCGCGCTGCCCCTTCCCGATCGGAGTCAGGAGGTTCATCACCCGCGAGGTCATGTTCCCCTCGACCTCCAAGTTGATCCGCTCCATCGGGTAGAGAGGCGTCAGGTTGTCGAAGAGGATCTTCTCCGCCGTCTGGTCGGGGGGCTCGAAGTTGACCGCCTCCACCTTGATGAGGGCGAAGTAGCGCTCCCCTTCGCGCGGCGGGCGGATCTGCCCCGACACCGTGTCGCCGGTGCGCAGGTTGAAGCGCCGGATCTGCGACGGGGAGACGTAGATGTCGTCCGGTCCCGGCAGGTAGTTGTACTCGGGCGCCCGCAGGAACCCGTACCCGTCGGGGAGGATCTCGAGCACGCCCTCGCCGAAGATGAGCCCCTCGCGCTCGGTCTGCACCTGGAGGATCTTGAAGATCAGATCCTGCTTGCGCATCCCGGCCGGGTTCTCGACCTCGAGGTCGCGGGCGACGTGGGTCAGCTCCGAGATCGACATGTCCTTGAGGGTTCGGATGTCGAGGCGCTGCTTCCCCTCGGTGTCGGCCGCCTCGGTGGCGACCGCCTCCTCCTCCTCGAGCACGACGGGAAGCCCCTCCGCGTTGGGGTCGGCGTTGCGCCGGCCACCCCGGCCACGCCCACGCTGCGACTTGTTCTCTGGCATGACGGAACTCCTTCTTGCGATGTTTACCTCAGGCGGCCAGCCTCTCGGCGATGGCAGCGAGAATCTCTCTTCTCCCGGAACCGGTGTGCGCCGAGAACGCGAGCGGACGCTCTCCCGGAGCGAGTTCGCGGCTCAGCCGGGCCGACGCCTGGGCGAGCGCACCCCGCCCGATCCGGTCGGTCTTCGTCATCACGAGCAGGAGAGGCTTGCCGGCCTGCCTGACGAACCCGACGAGATCGAGGTCGAGCGGCGACGTCGGGATCCTCGGGTCCACGAGGCCCACGACCAGCCGCAGCCGCTCCTCGGCCAAGAGGTACGCCGTGATGTTCCGCCCCCACTCCCGGCGCTGCTCCTGGCCCGCGCGGGCGTAACCGTACCCGGGCAGGTCCACGAAGTACCACCGGTCGTTGACCAGGTAGTAGTTGAGCGTCCGCGTCTTCCCCGGCGTCTTGGACACGGCGGCCAGCCTGGTCCCGAACAGGGCGTTGAGGAGGCTGGACTTCCCCACGTTCGAGCGGCCCGCGAACGCGACCTGGGGGAGCGGGTCCCTCGGGCCCTTCTCGTGGTCCGCAACGGTCGCGCGCAGGGTCACCCGTTCGATCCGCATTCCCGTCACTGGTGAGGCACGGCGTCCGGCGTCTGCGCGGGTGCCGAATCCCTCTCGGCCCCGCCCGCGGGCACCGCCGGGAGGGGACCGTCGAGCGCGATCGCGATCACCTCGTCCATCTCCTTCACGAGCTGGAAGTGCACCGCGGAGCGGACGTCCTCCGGGATGTCCTCGAGGTCCTTCTCGTTCTCGGCCGGGAGGATCACCTCGCGGATCCCGGCGCGGAACGCCGCCAACACCTTGTCCTTGATCCCGCCGACCGGCAGCACCTTCCCGCGCAGGGTGATCTCACCGGTCATCGCGAGGTCCTGCCGCACCGGGACGCCCGCCACCGCGGAGAGGAGCGCCATCGCCATCGTGATCCCGGCCGACGGCCCGTCCTTGGGGATCGCACCCTCCGGGACGTGGACGTGGATGTCGCGCTGGTCGAAGAACTCCGACGGGAGCGGGAGCTGGACGGCCCGCGCGCGAACGTACGAGAGCGCCGCCCGCGCGGACTCCTGCATCACGTCCCCGAGCTGCCCCGTGAGGGTGAGGCTCCCCTTGCCCCGCATCAGGCTGACCTCGGTCGGGAGGATCTCCCCTCCGACCTCGGTCCAGGCGAGGCCGGTCGCCACCCCCACTTCGCTCCGGTCGCCCGCGCGCGTGATGCGGAACCGCGGTTTGCCGAGCAGCTCGCCGACCCGCTCGGGGGTGACCACGATCTCCGTGCCGGCAGCGGTCTTCTTCTTGAGCACTTCGCGCGCGAGCTTGCGGCACACCGAGGCGATCTCGCGCTCGAGGTTCCGTACCCCTGCCTCGCGGGTGTAGCGCTCGATCAGGAGGGCGATCGCGTCGTCGCCAAACGTCAAACCGAACTTCGAGAGTCCCTGCTGCTCCACCTGCTTGCGGACCAGGAACTTCTGGGCGATCTGCAGCTTCTCGACGTGCGTGTAGCCCGAGAGGTGGATCGTCTCCATGCGGTCCTGGAGCGCCGGCGGAATGGTGTGGGTCACGTTCGCCGTGGCGATGAAGAACACCCGCGACAGGTCGTACTCCACGTCGAGGTAGTGGTCCACGAACGCGTGGTTCTGCTCGGGATCGAGGACCTCGAGGAGCGCCGCTGCCGGGTCTCCCCGGAAGTCCGCGCCCAGCTTGTCCACCTCGTCGAGGAGGAACACCGGGTTCACGGTCGTGGCCTTCTTCATCATCTGGATGATCTGGCCGGGGAACGCCCCGATGTAGGTGCGACGATGGCCGCGCATCTCGGCCTCGTCGCGCACGCCGCCGAGCGAGAGCCGCACGAACTTCCGTCCCGTCGCCCGCGCGATCGACTTCGCCAGCGAGGTCTTGCCGACCCCCGGCGGTCCCACGAAGCACAGGATCGTCCCCTTCGGCTTCTTGACGAGCTGTCGCACGGCCAGGAACTCGAGGATGCGCTCCTTGACCTTCTCCAGGCCGTAGTGGTCCTCCTCGAGCACCTGCTCCGCGCGCTTGATGTCGCGGATCTCCCTCGTCGACTTCTTCCAGGGGACCGCCAGCAGCCAGTCGATGTAGTTGCGCGAGACGGTGGCCTCGGCCGACATCGGCGCCATCCCCTCGAGCCGCTTGAGCTCGGAGAGCGCCTTCTCCTTGACCTCCTGTGGCATCCCGGCGGCCTCGATCTTCTTTGTCAGCTCCTCGAACTCCTCCTTCGTGTCGGCCCGGCCGAGCTCCTCGTTGATCGCCTTGATCTTCTCGGAGAGGTAATACTCCCGCTGCGCCTTCTCCATCTGTTTCTTGACCTTGGCGTTGAGACGGCGGTCGATGTTGAGCTTCTCGACTTCCATGTCGAGGAGGTCGTTGAGGCGCTGGAGGCGGTCGAGGGGGTTGACGACCTCGAGCAGCTTCTGCTTCTCGGCCGTGGGGAGCGGGAGCGCCGCCGCCAGCGTGTCGGCGAAGAGGTCGGGGTCCTCGGTCCGCAGCTCGGCCAGCACGCCCTCCACGCCGATCTGCTGCGACAGGCGGGCGAACTGCTGGAACAGGTTCGTGAGGTTCGACAGGTACCGGCTCACCTTCGCGTCCGCCACCGCCGGCGCGGGAAGCAGCTCGACCTCGGCCTCGTACCCGCCGCCGTGGCGCTGGTCCAAGCGGACGAGCCGCGCACGGACGACGCCTTCGACCCCGACCTTGATCGTGCCGTTCGGGAACGTCACGTGCTGCAGGATCGTCGCGACGACCCCGACCGAGAAGATGTCGGACTCCCCGGGCTCGTCCAGCTGCGGGTCGCGCTGCGCCACCAGGAAGATCTTCTTCCCCGTCTCCTCAAGGGCGCGCTCGAGCGAGGCGACCGAGGCGGGCCTCCCCACGACGAACGCGGACTTCATCCGCGGGAAGACCACCATGTCGCGCAGCGGCACGACCGGGAGAACCTGACTGTGTGATTCGCTCATGACGCCCTCTCAGAAAGAACCCGGGAGCAAAGCCGGAAACTGGCGCAGCGCGCGTTGCCCGAGGTGGCTTCAGCCTGCCTTGCGCATCGAGGCGAGCGGTGCGACTCGCCGTTCGACCACGTCGCGCGTGACGACGATCTCGGTGACATCGGAGCGGGAGGGGACCTGGTACATGATCTCGAGCATCAGTTCCTCGAGGATGATCTTGAGGCCGCGCGCCCCCACCTTGCGGGAGATCGCGTCCTCCGCGATCGCCGTGAGCGCGTCGTCCGTGAAGCGCAGCTCGACCCCCTCGAACGAGAGCATCGTCTCGTACTGCTTGACGAGGGAGTTCTTCGGCTCCGTGAGGATGCGCACGAGCGCCTCGCGGTCGAGCTCGTGCAGGTTCGCCACGACCGGCACGCGCCCCACGAACTCGGGGATCATCCCGAACTTGATCAGGTCCTCGGGATGGATCTGCGAGAGCAGCTCGGACGCCGAGCGCTCCGCCGACGTCAAGATGTGCGCCTGGAACCCCATCGACTTCTGGTTGAGGCGACGCGCCACGATGTCCTCCAGCCCGACGAACGCCCCCCCGCAGATGAAGAGGATGTTCGTCGTGTCGATCTGGAGGAACTCCTGATGGGGGTGCTTTCGGCCGCCCTGGGGCGGCACGTTGGCGACGGTCCCCTCGAGGATCTTGAGCAGCGCCTGCTGCACGCCCTCGCCCGAGACGTCGCGGGTGATCGACGGCGAGTCCTGCTTGCGGGCGATCTTGTCGATCTCGTCGATGTAGACGATCCCGCGCTCCGTGCGCTCGCGATCCCCCTCCGCCGCCTGGTAGAGGCGCAGCAGGATGTTCTCCACGTCCTCGCCGACGTACCCCGCCTCGGTGAGCGTCGTCGCGTCCACGATCGTGAACGGGACCTCGAGCATGCGCGCCAGCGTCTGCGCGAGGAGCGTCTTGCCGGTCCCAGTCGGCCCGATCAGCAGGATGTTCGACTTCGAGAGCTCGACGTCCGGTCGCGCGGAGTGCGACAGGTAGTCGATCCGGCGGTAGTGGTTGTACACCGCGACGGCGAGCTTCTTCTTCGCAGGCTCCTGCCCGATCACGTACGAGTCGAGGAACTGCTTGATCTCCTCCGGTTTCGGGAGGCTCCGGCGGGACTCGCGCGCCTCGCGTGCCCGGTCCTCGGCGATGATGTCCAGGCAGATGTCGACGCACTCGTCGCAGATGTAGACGTTGGGGCCGGCGATGAGCTTCCGCACCTCGCGCTGCGACTTGTTGCAGAAGCTGCAGCGCAGGAGTTCGGAGGAAGTCTCGCGCGTCACCATCGTGCTGGCTCCAGGGCCATTCTACACCCGGCCGTCGTAACGCTCCATATAGTGCGCTATTCCCTGTGCTCGATGACCTTGTCGATCAGACCGTACGAGAGCGCGTCGGGCGCTTCGAGAATGAAGTCGCGCTCCGTGTCGCTGAAGATCCGCTCGAGCGGCTGACCCGTGTGACGCTGCAGAATCTCGTTCAGCCGCTGCCGCAGTCGGACGATGTCCTTCGCATGGATGTCGATGTCGGTCGCCTGGCCTCCGAGCCCGAACAGGAGCGGCTGGTGGAGGAGCACCCGCGCATGCGGGAGGGCGAACCTCTTCCCCTTCGAGCCGCCGGCGAGCAGGACCGCCGCCATCGAGGCGGCCTGGCCCATGCAGATCGTCGCGACGTCGGGTTTCACGTACTGCATCGTGTCGTAGATCGCGAGCCCCGCGCTGACCTCGCCGCCGGGAGAGTTGATGTACAGGTAGATGTCCTTCTCGGGGTTCTCCGCCTCGAGGAACAGCATCTGCGCGATGACCACCGACGCCTGGTGGTCGTCGATCGCCTCGCCCAGGAAGATCACGTTGTCCTTCAGGAGCCGCGAGAAGATGTCGTACGCCCGCTCGCCCCGGCTCGTCTGTTCGACCACGATCGGTATCAGCATGTCTCACTCTCCCCCACGGCCCGGTGCGCCCTCACGCCCCGGGCGCCGGGGCCGGTCCGGTCCCGCTCCCGTTGAACGGCTCGAGGGTCTTGTCCACCGCGCGCTCGCGGCGCAGCACCGCTGCGACCCGCTCGAGTCCGCCGCCCTTCGCGAGGTTCCCCCGCAGCTCGGCGAACGGCACGCCGATCCTGCGAGCCTGGACCTCCACCTCGTGGTCCACGTCGGCGCCCGTGACCTCGATCGAGAGGGTGTCGGCCAGCGCGTCGAGGAGGAGCTCGCCGCGCAGCCGCGTCTCGACCCGCGCGCGCATCTCCGCCTCGAGCTTCTCCCACTCGACCTTCGCCTTCTCCGGGTCGATGCCGCGCTGGGCGAGCGCGTGTGCGAACTCGACGACTTCCTTGCGGGTGTCGTCCCGCACGACACCCTCCGGCAGGTCGATCGTCTTGCCGTCGGCGAGGTATGTCACCAGCGCCTCACGCCACGCGTCGCGCCGATGTTCCGCCTTTCCGGCGAGCACGCGCTCGCGGACGCGGTCGCGCAACGCCTCGACGCCCTGGACGCCGAGCGAGGTTGCGAACCCGTCGTCCACGTCGGGCAGGCGTTTCCGGCGCAGGCTCTTGATCCGGACGCGGTAGGCGACGCGCTTCCCCCTGCGCTCCTCGCCTCCCTCATCCCCGATGACGCGCTCGGCGGTCACTTCCTCTCCCGTGGAGCGTCCGCGGACGGCCGCGTCGATCTCCGGGTACACCTCGTCGCGCGCGATCTGGAAGAGCGATCGTTCCTCATGGAACGGCTCGCCGTCCCCGTCCGGGAACTCCCCGTTCACCTCCGCCTCGACGAGCATCCCCTCCGCGGCGGGTTCCCCGTCCACGGGCTCCCAGGCGGCCTGCCGCTCCCGGAGTTGGTCCAGGGCGCCGCTCACCTCCTCCTCCGACGGTGTCACGTCGAACTCCGGCGGCCGGAACCGGTCCAGAGCCGGGAGCTCGATCGCCGGGTAGACGTCGAACTCGGCGCTGACGTGAAACTCGCCCGAGTCGAGCCACTTCGAGTCGCGCACGCCGAGCGGCGAGGCGGGCCGCAGCGCCTCCTCCGTCCGGACGCGATCCCAGACGCGGCGGGTGAGGTGCTCCTCGAGGTCCTCGCGGATCGACTCCGCGAAACGGCGCTCCACCAGCGCGCGCGGCGCCTTGCCCTTGCGAAAACCGTCGAGGCGCGCGGCGTGCACCCACTCGCCCACGATGTGTTCGCGCTCGGCGCGCACCTCGTCCGGACCGACGGTTGCGGTGAGGACGACCCGACAGGGGGTGGCGCGTTCGATCTGGTAACCCATGCTTGCTCCTGATGGTGCGAAAGGGGGGATTCGAACCCCCATGGGCAGCGCCCACGAGATCCTAAGTCTCGCTAGGGCTGCTTTTCTCCAGTTTGCGCGAGACAGCTGGTGTACTCCAACCCTTGACAGTCTCTAGGGTAGAACCTAGCTTGTCCTTGCGGTTCAACCGCCGAGTTTGCTCGGCGAGGTTGAACCCGGGTTGAACCGGTTGAACCGAAGGGGGTACACGATGCGAGGCAACTCCACCATCAAGACCATCAAGGACGCCCTCGAACGGGGCGACACGGTGCGCTTGCCCTTCACCAAGGAGGCCCTCGAGCAGCTCGCGCCGGGACTCAAGACGAACCCCAAGGGGGAGCCGATCCGGTACGACGTGTACGACGCCGGCCCCAAGTCCGTGCGCGGTCTCTGTGTGACCGTGACGCCGAACGGCGCGATGAGCTACTACCTCGTCCGCAAGGTGGGTGCGCGCAGCGAGCGTATGCGCATTGAGGCCGTCGCGAACCTCGCGCCCGAGCAGGCCCGAAAACGCGCCACAGCGCTCAACGCGGAGATCGGGGAAGGGCGCAACCCTGCCGAGGCTCGCCGGGGGCGCCGCGCTGAACCGACTCTTGCCGAGGTATGGGAACTCTATGAGGCGCATCACAAACAACCCTCTACGGGGCGAAAGAGCATAGCATCAGACGCTTGGCGGTACAACCGCCACCTTGCCACCTGGGGAAGACGGAAGCTGTTGAACATCACCCGTGGCGAGGTTGCACGGTTGCACGCGACAATCACCAAGGACAGCGGTGCGGTGGCCGCCAACCGAGCGGTCGCGCTGCTCTCCTCCATCTTCGGATGGTGGAGCCGCACCGTTGGGCGCGACATTCCCAACCCCTGCCGAGGCGTCAGGCGGAATGACGAGACGCCGCGAGAGCGGTATCTGCTCCCCGACGAAATGCGGCGCTGGTGGGCGGCAACGCTCGCTGAACACGACCAAGATACGGCCGAACTGGCGGCTCTGTTGCTCCTCCTCGGCGTGAGGCGGGGGAATTTGCAGGCTGCACGGTGGGAGCAGATTGACCTCCCTTCGCGCGCGTGGCGCATCCCTGCCGGCGAAATGAAGAGCAACCGGGAACACCTAGCGCCCCTGCCCGTCCCTGCCGCCGCTATTCTCGCCGCGCGCCACGCTCGTAGGGGAGAACCGGAAAGCGGGTGGGTGTTTCCCGGACCCCACGGCGACGCACCGTTGACCGATCCCCGCAACGGACTCGCCCACATCGCCACGGCCGCGAAGGTCTACGACTTTCACCCGCACGACCTCCGGCGCTCATGTGCAACGTGGGCGCTTGAGGCGGGCGTAGACTCGGCTGTGGTGGGGTACCTCCTCGCACACACGGACCCGAGCGTAACCGGGATCTATCGCAAGGTTACGTTTGCCACGGCACTCGACGCAACTGACCGGGCGGCGATCAAGATGCTGCAAGCGGCAGGGCTGAAACCCAACGACTTCGCCAGGGGACTCCCCGCGCCTCCGGTGATTCGCCCGGTAACGGACGAGGCCCAAGTGATTCAATTCGAGGCTGGAGAGCGGGCGTAGACCATCGTGGCCAACTACACGCCCAAGTCTCAGAAGCTCACCACGGCGGCCGACGCAACGCGTGACCTCCGCGACCAGTTTCTAGAGGCAGTCGGCGAGATTCGCCTGCCCTCTGGCGAGACGGTGCTAGAGCGGTTTGTCGCTCACCTTCTACCGATGTTTGGCACGACCTATGACGCCGCCGTGCGGAGCCTAGCCCGGGCGTGCCCCGCCCTCGGGGTGGAGAATCCTCAGAGTGACTCCCGCCTAGCGTTTGACTTCGGTTGGCGAAGGGCCGTTATGGGGGCCGGGGTGCGGGACACACCCCCTACTCTTGAGGGGGAGATCGCCGCGACGCTTCGGAGTGGCCGCGCGGTTGCGGATCTTCGGAGCGCAGTGGCCGGCGAGTTGAGCACGCTGCACCTTGACGGTTACCCGACCAGGGATCACACAACGGCGAGCGTTGAATGGGTGCGCCGCGCCGCGTGGGATCGCTTGCTTTCGTGGCACACGGTCGCGGAGGAGGGGCGCGACGTTGCGCGGAAGTTGGGCACGTCCCCCTTCGACCTCCTAAGCCTGTCACCGAATACAGTGGCGCTCTGGTCACTCCCCCCCAAACTCCGGGGGACGCAAAAGACTACCGGGAAAGAAGTGGTCTGGGTGCAGATTCCCGCAGATCTCCTTTACCCCTCGCCCGGCCTAAGCCCCTCCGACCTCGCCAAGCGCCTGCTCAAGTGGCGCGGCGACAAGGCGCGGGCACTGGTGCGAGGTGAAATAGCGAGCGGCCGTCTTACGCGAGACCGGCAGAAGCGAAGCGCCCGGCACTTCACTTGGCTCGCCCGCTACCAAGTCGCCGGGGAGCGGATACAAGATATTGCCACGCGCGACGGCGTGACCAAGGGCGCCGTAAGCGCCGCAGTCGGAGAGATCGCCAAAGCCATAGACCTCCCCCTCAGAGTAGGCAGTTTAGTTAGAACCCGCGAATCGTAACTAAACCATTGAATTCGCTAGACATACCCCCGGCCCCGCTGTAGCCTTAGCTCGTTGGCGGGCGAAACGCCAACGGGAGGCAGCGATGACCGAGACCACATCAAGACTGTTGACCGAGACCGAGGCCGCCGAAGAACTGAGCATTTCGCCCACGACGTTGTCGACGTGGAGGAGTACGAACCGCTATCCGCTCCCCTTTGTTCGCGTGGGGCGCCGCGTCCGTTACCGGCGGGAGGATCTCGCCGCGTTCCTGCGGTCGCGAACCTTCGGCGGCGATCCCACCGAGGAGCCGTGACCCATGCGCCAAGGAGAAGAAGGGCCGCCCGTAGCGGGGCGGCCAGACGACTGCAACCTTCACCCACACGATAAGTCGGAACTTCCGACGAGGCAAGATCCGCGACCGTGCGAGCTGTGCGGGGCGCCGACTCGCAACCGCGCCCTTGTCTGGAAGTCTGCCCCGGTCACGTTCGCCGTATGCCCCGATTGCTGCGCCGAGCTTGTCGTCGGGACTGAGGCCGCTCACACGCTCGTCGCTGAGCTTCAAGAGCGGGCAGGGAGGACGGTATGAGCGCGACCGCCCGGCATCCCGCCTGGGCTCCGGGCGCCCCGCCTTCAGCCGTGAACCCGGAGCAGGAAATCCGGCGCGCCCTCCAAGTGCTCACCAAGCGCGGCGGCGTCTTTGAAATCCGCATCCCCGAGGCCGGGAAGGCCGGCACGGTGTCGGGCTACTTCAATGATCCTGACAAGGCGGCCGATGCGGTTGTCGCGCGGGACGGGCAGGCGCCGGGCGTCTACGTCACTCTCAACCCCGTCAGCCGCGATCTCCTCTCCCGCGCGAACAATCGGCTTCAAGAGCGCGCGAGGGCGACGACTGCGGACCCCGACATCACCGAGCGCCGATTACTCCTGTTCGATATTGACCCGGAGCGACCGACCGGGATCTCGGCCACTGATTCCGAGAAGGCGCTCGCCGTCAAGTGCGCCGAGGAGTTACGCGCCCACCTCGCGGCTAAAGGATGGCCCGCCCCCGTCGAGTCGGACTCCGGGAACGGAGCGCATCTCTTCTACCGCGTGGACCTGCCGAACGATTCCGACGCAAAGGAACTCGTGAGGCGCGTACTCAACGCTGCCGCCGCGCGCTTTGATACCCCCCGCGTTCACCTTGACACCACGGTTGGCAACGCGGCGCGAATCGTGAAGCTGCCGGGCACACTAGCGTGCAAGGGTGACTCAACGGCAGAGCGCCCGCACCGGCGCGCGCGCCTCACGCGAGTGCCGTCGGTGCTGAGTGCCGTCCCCCGCGAGCTGCTCGAGGTGTTTGCCGCAAACGCGCCAGCGCGGTCCACAACCGTCGCCACGGATGCACCCGCGCGTTCGCTCGACGTTGCCGATTGGATCGCCAAGCACAACATCAAGGTGAAGCGCGGACCCGAGGCATACAACGGTGGGCGGCGGTGGATTCTCGGGAAGTGCCCGTTCAACGACCAGCACGCCACGGGAAGCGATACGGCACTCTTCCAAGACGCGGACGGCACGCCCGGCTTCAAGTGCCAGCACAACGGATGCGCTGACAAGGGGTGGGCAGACTTCCGCGCGCGGTATGAGTCGCCTCCCGAGGTTTTCGAGGAGAACGTTGCCCGCGAGGTGCAGAAGATCCGAGTGCGGGAGGAAGCTCAGCGGCGCGTAAAGGCACTCCTGACGCCGCCGCAGCCATTCGACGCCGTGCTGCTCGCAGAGGTCGCGGACGAGCCGGTGCGCTGGCGTGTGCGAGATCTCCTCGCAGCGGAGGGACGCCTGCTCCTGGCCGCACAACGCAAGACCGGCAAGACCACGGCGGCGCTCAATCTCGCCCGCGACTTGCTCCTGGGCGGCGACTTCCTCGGGCGCTTCCACGTCGAGCCGATCGTCGGCCGGGTGGCGTTCCTCAACTTCGAGGTGGCAAAGCATCAGCTCGCGCGGTGGGCGCGAGAGACGGGCATCCCCGGCGACAGACTGCTGACCGTTCACCTTCGCGGGCGGGGCAATCCCTTCTCGGCGGCCGACGACACGGCGCGGCTCGCGGAGGTGCTACGGTCGCACTCGGTCGAGGTGGCAATTGTCGACCCGTTCGGCCGCGCCTACACGGGCAAGAGCCAGAACGATCCCGGCGAGGTCGGCGCGTTTCTCGCGGAGCTGGACCGCTTCGCCGACGCCGCCGGATGCTCCGAACTGATCCTCACCGCACACGCGGGATGGGAGGGTGAGCGGACGCGAGGTGCTTCCGCGCTCGAGGATTGGGCCGACACGATTGCGACCCTGGTGCGCGACAGGGACGACGAGCGGTTGCGTTTCTTCCACGCGAAGGGCCGCGACGTAGAAGTGGAGGAGGACCGGCTCACCTACGACCAGGCGACGCGACGCCTCACGCTCACCGGGACGGGCAGCCGCGCGAGCGCCCGCAACGCCCGCCGCACTGAGGAGCTTATTGCAGGCATCGTCGAGGCCGTCACCAAGGAGCCGGGCGCCACGACGGCCAGGCTCGAGGAGATGCTGCGCGAGGGGGGCGTGGGCGTCCAGCACAGCGAGGTCGGGCGGGCCGCCAAAGCAGCCGCCGACGCGGGGCGGGTGACGCGCGTCGCGGGGCCGCGAAGGAGCCAACTTCACTTCCTGCCCGGCCAAGAGCCTCAGTCGTTCCGAGTCGTTCCGAGTCGTTCCAGCGGTACGAGTGGAGTAGTTCCGACCTCCCTATATAGGGAGGGAACTACTCCGGTACTACTCACGTCTAGAGCGGGGGTGGCGTCAAGCGCTGACAAGACCGATACCGCCCCGCCGGATGAGGTGGAAGTGTGACGGCTCCCGAGTTGCTCGCCGACCTGGCCCGGCATGGCATCCGGGTCCGCGCCGCCGACGGGAAGCTCAAGCTCTCCCCGGCCGACGCTCTGACCGAAGAACTGGCCCGCGCGGTGCGCGCACACAAGCCCGAGTTGCTCCGCCTTCTCTCCGAGCGCTCGACCGTTACTCCTGCGGAGTGCGGTTGGTGCGGTGGTGCCCTCGCCGGGATCTTGTTCGAGGGGTCGGCCATAGCACCGTCGCTCCACTGCCGGGCGTGCCACCGCTGGACCGTCTGCGGGGCGCTCGCATGAACACCGCGACAGGGTACCCACGCCCGCCCCTCGCCCCCCATCCCGACCTCACCTGTTGCCGCCGTGCCGGCCCGCAAGCTGTTGCGGGGGAGTCGTTATGACCCACCAACGCCCGACCTCGCTCGTTGCCCTGGCCGCTTCGGTGGGGAGGCGACGTTCCCCCAGCGCGGAGACACGCACCCTGCTCGCCCGAGCTGCGGTCCTGCGCTCCGAGGGTAAGACCTGGCGACAGGTCGGCGCCGACGTGGGGCGCTCGCCCTCCGTCGTGTTCCGCACGGTGAAGCGGTGGCCCGCCGAGTACGAGCGTGCCCTGGAAGCTCCGCTCCGAGCCTCGCGGAGACTGGCCAGAAGGGTGGCAAACGTGGAGGCACATGCTCGGCTTGAGGCTGCGCGCACCCGCGCCCTGGTCGAGAGACACACGGAGGACACGCTCTCCTGGGCGCTTGCGAAAGAGCGGCCGATTCAGCTCCGACTGAGGGTCGCCAAGTGGGTACTCGACTATTTCGACTCGATACCTGAGGAATCTGTCTCGCCCGGCCCCGTGCCGCTTGCAGACGGCGACGACGAGGCGGGTGTGATGCTTCGGGCGCGCGAGCACGGGGCGACCGAGGAGGAGATGGCTGCGCTCTTGATTGCACTCGACGCGCGGAAGACGCGCTAGTCGGGTTTCGCCTGCCCTCCTGGTAACGGAGGGGTGCGGCCCTCGGAGCGTTCCCGTGTGAACGGTTCTAGGAGCCTCCCGCACCTTCTGCAGCCTACAACCGACGGTGGTAATGTGGGTCCGTGGCCATGATCGTCGCAATGGTGGTAGCCCTGTTCGTCGTTGAAGGCGCCCTGTTCTGGCTGTCCTACAGGCGCAAGGTTGTCACGGGCCTCTTTCTCCTGGCAACGCTCCTCATGGGATTCGGCGCGGCGGGTGAAGCTCCTGGCCATCAGACGGTCACGTTTCTGATAGTCGCGGGACAGAACCTAGTCGCGCTGGGTGTTTGGTACTGCATCTCTGCGAGGCCCTGGCGCAAGACGCACTCAACGGAATCTAGCCCCTCATAGCCCACCGAGGGCACCAACGCCGAAAGTGGTGGCCGAATGGCGCGGCGGATAACGAGGAGGACGCCCGCCCGCCGGGGGGTCGGCGGGACCGCTCGCGGAGGAATCTGGGGTTGCGGCTAGGGCAGCCCAACGGGGGCCGGTTCGTTGGTGCCGAGAACGAACGTTGCCCGGAATTCAAAAATTATAGGCCGTATACGCGAGGCAGGTACGACACTGGTGCTTCTGCGCCCGGGGGGAGACGACCTCTCCCGCGCTGCTGCCCGTAACGCGGGAGTCTAGCGCGAGAGAGCGATCTGCTCGAGGTTGCATACTTCAGCCCGCCGTCACGCCCTGGAACCGGTGGAGGGAACAGGTTGGTGCTACGCTCCGAACTGATGGAGAAACTACCCCCGCACCTGTCGCACCTTCAGCCGGCGGAAGAGGTGGAGCCGATGAGGCCGGGAGAGTCCAGTGAAACGCGACCTTGACCTGATTCGGAAGATCGTGCTGGCCATCGAGGAGGCTCCTACCGGGTTCGCGCCCACGCTCTCGTTCGACGGCTACACCCAGGCGCAGATTGGGTATCACGCGTGGCTTCTCATCGACGCCGGCTACGCGACGGGCGCGGACATGACCAACATGGGGAGTGAGGGTCCCGAGGCGATGCTTAGGAGCCTTACTTGGGCAGGTCACGAGTTCGCCGATGCCGCTCGCGACGACTCCCGGTGGAACAAGGCTCTCGGCATGGTAAAGGAGAAGACCGGCACCGTGACCATCGACCTACTCAAGCAGCTCCTCGGCACTCTCATGAAGGCAGCGCTTGGCCTGCCATGAGCGAGCGGTCTAACCGGCGCTTGCAGCCGACCCACTCGGCTGCCACGTGGCTTGCGTGCGCAACCCGCGCGCCCGCCAGCGGACGGCTGAATGGCGGCGTTAGGCGTCGTATTGGGGAATGAGAATGGACAGCGTGCTTCTCTGGCTTGAGCGGCTGAACCCGATATTCCAGGCAGCGACATTGGTTGCGCTGATCGTGTACGTGTGGAAGACGTGGGCGATGGCATCCGCAACTGAGAAGGCTGCCAACGCGTCGCAGGCCGCCCTCAGGGAAATGAAGGCGGCACGCGAGGCTGAGACCAGGCCGTACATCCTCTGCTACTTTGCGCCGAGTGCCGGCGGTAGGGACCTGGATCTGGTGGTGGCCAACACCGGTCAGTCAATGGCGTTCGATGTCGCCGTGCAGTTCAACCCTCCCGTGCAGCGCCTCGCTGGACGTGGGGGGGCGGTTTCCTTGTCGTCAAAGCACTTCTCGGCAATGGCACCGGGCCTCCGTTGGCGTTGGCGGGCGGGATCTACCTTGGCTCCGGACCCGAATGCAGCGGTTGAAGCTTTCGAGGCACTCGTCGCATTCTCGTGGGGGCCAAGTCGGCACCCCGAGGAGTACAAGGTGTCCTTTGATGCCGCTTCGCTTCGGGGAGGTTGTTTCGAGGACTCCACGTTGCCCGCACAGTTCTTAGAGAGCATGGCAGACTCGCTTTCAGAGATGGTCGACCTGGAAGTCGCAAAGCGGAAGGTGAAAGACGACGCCTGACATGCCGTTGCAGCCGCCCCACTCGGCTGTCACGCGGCTTGCGGCCGAAACCCGCGCGCCAGCCGGCGGGCGGCTGAACGGCGGCGGTAGGCTGCACTAGGAGGCACTAATGGTGGAGCCAGGGACCGAGAACACCGCGGAACCTGCCGTGCTGCCCTCAGCGCCAGCACCCCGAAAAGAGACCGGGTTCTTCGAGCCATACACGTTCTTGGCCAAGACAGTACGGACCTGGTTCATTGCCTACGGCATTGGAATGCCAGTCCTGCTCGTTGGCAATGGCGACGTTTGGAAGTCGCTCATGCGCCAACACGCGGTGGTCGGCATCATCTTGCCGTTCCTGGCCGGCGTCGCTCTCCAGGTGGTCACCGCGATCGTCTTCAAAGCCGCAATGTGGTACAGCTACCTGTCAGAGCTGGGGGAACTCGAGGAGGAGTCGTGGCACTACCGCGCAGCTACCTGGATCACCAACCGGTACTGGCCCGAGGCTGCTGTCGAACTTGGCACGTTTGTGCTCTTCGCGTGGACCACTCTGAGGGTCCTGGTGGTAATCGGTGCAGCCTAACCAGCCGTTGCAGCCGCCGCAATCGGCTGTCACGTGGCCTGCACGCGCAACCGGTTCGCCAGCCGGCGGGCGGCTGAACGGCGGCGTTAGGTGTCTCATTGAATAGGGATCAGAGACAGAGATGACCAGAGACCGTGCCGAAGAGGCAATAGCCAAGTGGCGAACCGAGGTGATCGAGAATCCCGATCACAAGTGGTGGCTTCAGGTCTTCGAGGCCAGCGACATGGTCATGGTGATGACCAAGCTCGGGAAAAGCGGTCACAAACGTCGCCCTGGCGAGGTGATCGGGGAAGGTATGCGAGTTGTTCCGGGAGGTTGGGATCACGAACACTGCTGCCTTTGCTTTGCGACCATCTCGGCCCGCGGCGACGATCTCCGGTCGGGCTACACCGATGGGAACGACTGGGCTTGCGAAGAGTGCTATGCGGAAGAGATTGCTCCGCACCACGGCACGGGCCATGGAGACACCTAACCTGCCGTTGCAGCCGGCGCGCTCGTCCGTCACGCCGCTTGCGTGCGCAACCGGCGCGCCAGCCGGCGGGCGGCTGAACGGAGGCGTTGGCCGTAGCCGTAGCCTCTAAGGAGGTGAATATGATCGCACTACTTGTTCTGGCAGCGTCCCCTCTGCTGGCGGAGCCGCCGGCACAGCCGCCGGACTTCCTTGCCTACATGGAAGAGGTCCGCAAGGCTGGCGCGACCGAGGATGCTCAATCGGCCCTGCGAACGGTCGCTTGGATCATGGTCGGCGACGCCATCATCGAGTTCCCGAAGGACCCGGAGACGGGCGGATATGGCCACTCCTATCGCTCCACATCGTGCCCCGCACCTGGTCTCTCAAAAGAGGCGAGAGAGAAGCTCGTGGCTGATGCCGTCGCACGGACCGAGCCGGTCCTCAAGCGTCTGCGGGAATTCGCCGATACCGACCGCTCGGGATTCGTGTCGTCCCGTGAGGGATGGGAGGTCCGGCTCATCTTCGAATTCGGGGCTGAGCTGGCTGACCTAGTACCGAAGGAGGGAACGGACAAGGCCAAGCTGTGTAAGCTCCTGAACGTCACACCCGCCGAGTTCGATCAGCGTCTCGAGGCGTACCGCTCGCTTGTCCGGTGGTTCGCCGGCATGAAGGTCCGTTACCTGCCGCCTATCCCCGCGATGGACGTTGCGCATGGCACGCCGAAGAGCGGTTTGCAGTGAGCGGCGCTGGTCGCCAAGGTGATTGCGGTGGTCCATCCTCCTGGCATGGCCGCTACAGTCCCGTCAAGCAGTCTATTACCCGCGCCATCACTGAAACCGGGCGTTAGGCCCCGCGGCCACGTTCAGTTCAACGAGGTGCCATGCGCGCGGTGATAGCCCTCGTCGTCTCGGCGCTCACGGTCGCCGCTGGCCAACAGGGGAGCGTTGATTCGGTGCGAACGGGCCAGAGGCTGTCGGTCAGGGTCGGACCCGTTCACCTGGCCAAAGGCGAGCGCATCACCGAGTTCACGCTGACAGTCGTGCAGGGTCATATTCAGAGCGTCGCCAGCATCCCCCTTGACTGGTCGGTTTGGGTGACTGTCGATCCACAGTGGAAGGCCGTTGTCTCTGGAGGCTGCCAACATGGGTCCGGCGCGTTGATGTCGACCACGGAACTCCCATCGATCACCCTAGAAGTCCTGGACCTCAGCATCGGTCCACCGTCTAGCCTCTCTGCGACCATCGGCACCAGCTTCGAGAACTCCACCGCGCCGGGGCACGCTCAGATCACAAGGTCGCTCAAGCGCTCCGATCTCGTCGTTAAGGTCATCGGCGGTGCCTAGAATGCCGTTGCAGCCAACCGACGCGGCTGAACGACGGCCCTAGGCAGCTCGAGCGGCCCGCCAGACTGGCATAAGGAGGCTGGTCACATGATCGCTCCTTGGAGGCTGACCTGGGTGCTTGCTGGAGCGGTCGTGCTGGCAAGGCAGGCGGGCGCGCAGTCCGGCCCTACGTTGCACTACCTCTCGAAGCAGTGTGCCGAAGACGCCATCGAGGTGCTGCTCGATCCGCAGCCACTTCAGGACCATCTGGGACCGAGGTTTCAGCTCAGCCTCAAGGAGGGAGAGGCGCGCGTTGTCATTGTCGCTCACGACTGCTCGCAATACTGGATGGACGGGGAAGCCGTCGGACCCACGCACGAGATCCAAGTCTGGGTGTCAATACAGGGGCCGGAGGACCTCCGCCCGGTGGTCGGTGCCGAGCAAACGCTGCCCACGCGAACGTGGTTCAGCCTGTTCAGCGGCTCGAACAACCCGCGTGTCCGTCAGGTGAAGGGAGCGGCGGGCACCCAGCAGGCGCGGATCGAGAGAGTGTCCCTGGAAGCGCCTGGGCCAAAGCGGCGGGGCGAGGTTGTTGTGAGCAGGGATCTGCGGTATTCGTGGGAGGTACCGGAGGCCATGCCGCTGCACCGGTTGATCGGGATGAACCAAGACGTTTACGTAAGGGACGCCGCGGGAAATGTTGTTCTGAACCAGATTCAGGTCCTCCTGCGCCTCGCGAGCGGCCCCAGTCGAGGAATCCTGACAGTTGTGGGAGCGCAGAATCCCCTGCCATGGATCAAGGCGGGTCGCCACCCGGTGTCCGTGACCACCTTCTGTCCGATGTGGTCCAGGGCGACACTCGGCACCGCGGCTCCACCTT
>DATKLI010000111.1:0-13611 GCA_035542455.1 Thermoanaerobaculaceae bacterium | reverse complement strand
CTCGTAAAGGTCTCGATCTTGTGCGGCACCTTGGTCTTCATGTCACCGAGGGTGAACAGGAAATCCTTCCCCGAGGTCTGGGCATGGGTTGCGAGGCTTGGATCGGAATTCACGTTGATGAGCACGGGGAAGTCCTTCTGGTCAGCGAGGACCTTCGTGTGGTCGATGGTGATGGACTTCCGGTAGTTCCAGCCGCAGTCGGTCCACTGCGTGGTCTGCGTCGGGTCGTCGGGCGGCAGCGTCGGGGTGGGCGTCGGCGTCACGGTCGCAGCCGGGACGACCAGCAGCGTGATCGAGCTCGCGGGGAAGGTCGTCGTGAGTGACGCGCCGGCGAGGGCCACGTCGGGCAGGTGCGCGATGGCGCCCAGGTCGTCGGCGGAGTAGCGCCACACCTGCGCCGGTGCCGCGGGGGTGAAGCCGAAAAGGGAGATCGTGCTGGTCAGGCCGCCGCCCGTCTTGTTGATCACCATCACGGTGAGCGCGCCGTCACCCTCACGGCGCGCTGCGTACGCCGACAGCCTGCCCTCGTCGGAGCTGGTTGCGCGCACCGCAGTCTCGCCGAAACCGTGCCCGGCGCCGTCGGCGTTGCGGTACATGCGGAACGCGAACGCGCCCGGGTCGGAGCTCGCGGGCGGGCCCCACAGCGTCGCGAGGTCGAGCCCCTCGCGGCCGAAGATCCCGAGCACGTCGGCCTGCGCGAGCGCGCCGTTGATCGAGTCGAGCGCGCCCCAGTTGTACTCGGTGAGCGCAAGCTTGGTGCCGGGGTAGTCGGCGCTCACCCACTCGTGCATGCGCGGCACGAGGTAGACGGGCTGCGCGATCCAGCTCTCCTCGGTGTAGTTGCGGTCCCACAGCAGGCGGGTCGAGCGCAGGCGGAGCGCCTGCGTCGCGGCGCCGCCGGCCGGCTCGAGCGCGACGGTCGGAGGGTAGAAGTGCACGTCGCAGTAGTCGAGGATGCGCGTGCCGTGCTGCTGCTGGTAGGCGCGCATCTGCTGGAGGTACCACTCGACGAATGGCACGTCGCCGTGCGCCAGCCGGTCGGCGGGGTGGTTCCACCACGAGCCGCCCGGGGCCGCGTCGAGCGCGGACCAGAAGTACGCCGTCCACCCCCACAGCACCGGGCCGAGCGTCGCCGCCCCGGGGTCGGCGGCCTTGACCGCGGCCGCGTACGCGAACGTGCGGTCGCGCAGCTCGTCGTAGCTCGTGGGCTGCGGGTGGACGTCGCGGTGCGTGCTGTTCCAGAGCATCGGCTCGTTGTCGAGGTCGTAGTAGCGCACGCCTCCCGCGGCGGCGGTCCCGTACCGGCCCGCGAGGTGCTGCACCCACGCGGAGACGAACGAGGGGTCGATCGCCGCCGAGGTGTCGGACGGGTCGTTGCCGGTGACGTCGGCGCCGTTCGGGTACACGCCGTTGCCGCAGTCGGGGTCCCACGGGTCGGTGGACTGCTGCGCGCCGTACTTCGAGACCTTGAACCCGCAGTCGAACGGGTGGTCCGCGAGGCGGCGCTTCGGGGTCCAACCGATGAGCGGCACGGTGAGCAGCGTGCGCGTGCCGGTGCGTCGGTCCTGCTCGACGAAGCGGTCGGCGGCCGAGCCGTTCGGGAGGAGCGACGGGTTCGGGTTGTCCTCCGGGACGTTCTCGAAGTACCAGTCGCTGCCCGTGTTGTGGACGTCGGCCTGCCAGTTGTAGCGCGAGGTCGAGTTGCCGCCCCACCGCCGCACCGGGAGGCGCAGCTCGGCCGCGAGCGCCTCGTCGGCGTAGTTCATCCCGTAGATGTCGGGGCTGATCCGATGGAGGCCGGCGCCGGCGTCGATCGCGAGCAACGGCCCGGAGCCTGTCGGCGGCGTCGGCGTCGGTGTGGCGGTGCCGGCCACGAGCGCGATGTCGTCGAGGTAGAACGTCGGCTGCGCGCCGCCGGTGGTGTCCTGCCACACGAGCCCGCTGATCGTGGCGGCGCCGCCGAGCGCCGCGAGCGGGACCTGGACCTGCTGCCACACCCCCGCGGTCGCGGTCACGTCGTACCCGTCGCTGGCGTCGCTCGGCGTCCGGTAGACGAAGAGACGGAGGCGCTGGCCGCCCGCGGTGCCGCCGTGGATCCAGAACCGCACGGCCACGAACCCGGAGCCGTCGAGCGTGGGGTCCGCGTGGAGGTAGTGCCCCGCCCACGCCGACTGGTACGTCACCGCGAGCGACGACGTCCCGTCGTGCGCCTGGGCGTGGCTCGCGAAGTCGGCCGCCGTGCTCCACGACCAGTCGCTCCATCCGGACCCCAGCGCGTCGGCGTACACCTGGGTGTCGCCGGGGGCCTGCGCCGGCGGCGCCGAGGCTAGCGCGAGGAGGCCGGCGAGCAGCACGGTGACGAGCAGGCGGGGGGTGTTGGCTCGCATCGGTTGTCCCGTTGCACCCACGCTAGCCCCGGCGCTCCGACCCGGCGGTGAGAGCCGTCACACCGCTCCCGCCGACCCAGCGGTCGCTCGTGGCGCGCACGCGATGCTCTTCCGGTGCGAGACCGACCACCTGATGGGGCTCGACGCGCACGACACGGAAGATCCCCGGAAGGTGTGGGCGGGGTACGACGGCGAGCCGAAGTGCACCCGGTTCGGTCTCGAGTCGCTCCGCCTGGCGCGGCCGCTCCGGCCCGGTTCTGGCTTCACCGTCCCCGAGGTCAAGGAACTGCGAGGCGGGGTCCGGTAGCGCCCGGACGTTTCGGAGGGGTCGGGCGAGGGAGGCGGCACAGCCACACGCGCGATGGGGAGACACCAGGTTAGGGCCCGGTCACACGGTGCCGCGTCCTCTGAGCTCCGACCTCTCGGCGGCAGGCACGCGCTCCGGTGAGGACCGTCACAGCCGCGGCCGTCTCGGAGCCCCTCGGAGCGGCGCCTCACGCGGCAGCGCAACCGGTCGAGGTGTACGATGCCATCGGAGGAGCAAGCGGCGATGCGTGCGAGCGTGGTCTCGGCGACCCTCGCCTTCGCTTCGTGCTGCGCTGCGGCGGGCACCGCCGTGCCGTGTGGCCCCTGGCAATGGGTCAACCCCCTCCCGCAGGGCGACGACCTCTTCGGCGTCACGCGCGGGCCGGGCGAGTTCGTGGCGGTCGGAGCCGCGGGGAAGATCCTCGCGAGCCGCGACGGGACCGCGTGGACGTGCGTCGATGCCGGCACCACCGCGGCGCTCCACGCCGTGACGTGGGACGGCTCGCGCTACGTCGCCGTCGGCGCGGCGGGCACGGTGCTCGTCGGGACGGACCTCGCCGCCTGGGTTCCGACCGGCCCTGCCGGCACGGATGACCTCCTCGCGGTCACTTCGGGCGGAGGGCAGGTCGTCGCGGTCGGAGACAACGGAGCGATCGTCACGAGCGCCGACGGGGTGTCGTGGGCGACACGGAGCTCGGGGACGACGCTCCCTCTCGCCGACGTCACCTGGACGGGGGAGCGGTACCTCGCCGTGACCGGGAGTAGGGCCACGTACCGCGGGTTCGAGCCGGGGAATCTCGTCCTCAGCAGCGCGGACGGCCGGAGCTGGTCGGTGGGCGCGCTGAGCGAGGCGATCGGCCTGTCGGGCGTCGCCTCCAACGGCGCGCTGTCCGTCGCGGTCGGTTCGTTCTGCGGTCCGACCCCGTTCGAGGGGTGCGGCGACGGCCGTCTAGTGGCAACCTCCGCTGACGGGGAATCGTGGTCCGTGCGGAAGTACGACGGCGTCCGGTCTTTCATGAAGGTGGTCTGGTCCGGCAGCGAGTTCATCGCCGTCGGCCCGAACGGGCTCGTGGCGACGAGCCCGGACGGCGCCGCCTGGAGCGATCAGGGGAGCTCGGCGGACAACGCCCTCTTCGGCGTTGCCGCGAGCGGCGCGTTCGCGGTGGCGGTGGGCCAACGCGGCCAGGTCGCGAGAAGCATTGACGCACGGACGTGGGCCGCGGTCAGGTCCGATGTCGCGCCTTTCGCCGGGTTCGCGCAAGTCGTCCGGACGCGTTCACGGTGGCTGGTCAGCGGCACGACGTCGTATCGCACGAACCCGCGGCCGATCGTGGCCTCGAGCGCGGACGGCAGGACGTGGGAGGCCTCGGCAGACGCCGGGTTCGCGGGCTGCCCGGCCTTCGGGCCGGTGGCGTCGGACGGCGCCGAGTTCCTCGCGCTCTGCGGGCCGGACGCGGTGCTGACCAGCGCGGACGGGATCTGGTGGATGCTGCACCTGGTCGGAGCGGTGCCTCCGCTCACGTCGTTGTGCTGGACGGGGAGGTCGTACCTCGGGTTCGCCTACGACGTCTCCGGCGGGCTCGGTTCGATCTACACCAGCCCTGACGGGCGCACGTGGACGTTCGAGTTCTCGACCAACCGTGTCTTCTCGGCCGCCGCATCCGACGGCCTCGCGACAGTCGCGACGACCCGCGACGGGATCATCTTCCGCAGCGCCTCTCCCGGAGCGTGGGAGAGCATCGTGTGGTTCGGAGAGGGGTCCGGGCTCGCGTCGGTTGCCTGGGGCGGAGGGACGTTCGTCGCCGTCGGGGCCGCGGGGCTCGTTGCCAGCAGCCCGGACGGGATCTCCTGGACGACCGTGAAGTCGGGGGTGACGTCGGACCTCGCGTCCGTCGCCTGGGACGGCGGGAGATTCATCGCGGTGGGGGCGGGCGGGACGACGATCCGCAGCCGCAACGGGATCGACTGGGAAGCCGACCGCCCGGTCACCGGTCTGAACCTGACGGCCGTCGCGGCGACCGCCGGATGCGCGGTGGCGGTCGGCGACGCGGGGACGATCCTGCGTACCGGCTGCTCGACGCCCCGAACGCTGCGCCGTCACCTCGCGAGGAACCCCTCCGGCGCGGCACACGGCTGGGTGCGGACCGCGGCCGCGCCGCCGTCGTTGCGAGCCCGGCCCGAGTCCTCGCGCTCCGATGTCCGTCAGCCATAGTCCGATCTCGGCTCCGGACGGATCCCGCCGCGATCCGACGCCACGACACCCGGACCACGCCGACTTGCCCGCTGCGCCGCGGGCTACAATCGCGCCGTGCCGCGTCCCATTCGGATCGCGGGCGGCGGGATGTCCGGCCTCGCCACCGCCGTGCTCTTGGCGAGGCGGGGCCTCGCGGTCGAGGTGTGGGACCGGCACCGCGGCGGGGGTGGCCGCTTCACCGGCGGATGGCAGGTGCTCGAGAACGGGAGCCGCGAGGGCGACGCCCTCGAGGAGATCCGCGCGCTCGGGCTCGACCCCGACTTCGCGTCGGTGCCGATCAGAAACGCGATCTTCCTCGACGGGTTCGGCACGACGTTCGAGGTGGCGAGCGCCGCGCCGTACTCGTACTTCGTGCGGCG
Organism: Thermoanaerobaculaceae bacterium; assembly: GCA_035542455.1. Lineage (GTDB taxonomy): Bacteria > Acidobacteriota > Thermoanaerobaculia > Thermoanaerobaculales > Thermoanaerobaculaceae > RBG-13-68-16. The sequence continues at coordinate 8,305 of DATKLI010000111.1, read as the reverse complement.
CGGCGGCGGCGACGGCTCGCTCGACGCCTGGCTGCGGCGGCTCGCGCTCGACGCGGGGGTGGCGCTCCGGGACGGCGAGGGCGCACCGCCGGACGCGGACGTCGTCGCCTCGGGGCCGCGCCAGGCCGACGGCGTCGCGCGCGAGGTGGTGTTCTCCTCGACCCTCGCCGACACCGTTGCGGTGCTGTTCGACCCCACCGTCACGCCGACCGGCTACGCCTACCTGTTCTGCCTCGGTGGGCACGGGACGTTCGGCGTCGCGCAGGTGCGCGGGGTGCGCTCGCTGCCGCGGGCGCAGGAGACGGCGTGGCGCCGGTTCCGGGAGGTGTTCGGCCAGTTCGAGGTGCGCGACGCGCGCGAGCACGGGCAGTTCATGAACTTCTGCATCCCCCGACACCTGCGCGCGGAGGACGGGAGGTGGCACGTCGGGGAGGCCGCGGGCGTGCAGGACTTCCTGTTCGGGCTCGGCAACCGGCTCGCGCTGCGGAGCGCCGGCCTCGCGGCCGCGGGGATCGCCGGACGGTGGGACGGCGATGCGTTCCGCACCGGCGTCGTGCGTCCGATGCGCACGACGGTCGCGCTGCGCTTCGCCTATGAGAGGATGGGACGGCGCGCGTTCTCGTCGTTCTGCCGCCGGGCGAGCCGCGGCGACTTCCGGCGCTTCCTGATCCGGCTGCAGCGTCCAGGCGCGGCGAAGGACGCCGTCGCGCGCGTCGTGATGGGCGCGTGGCGCGAGCGGCACGGGTGCCGGCATGCGCCAGTGTGCTCGTGGTGCCGGGAGCGCGAGCGGTGAGCGGCAACCGCGCGCACGTGCGGCGTCTCGCCCACACCCGCGGGGCGAACTTCTCGCTGGGGTTCAGGCTGCTTCCGCCGTGGAAGCGGCGCGCGGTGTACGCCGCGTACGCCGCGTGCCGGATCCCGGACGACATCGTGGACGAGGCGGAGGCGGGCGTCGCCGCCGACGTGCTGGCGCGGCGCCTCGACGACTGGGTCGGCGAGCTCGACCGCACCTACGCTGGCCGCCCCGGCCGTCCGGCCACGCGGGCGCTCGCCGAGGTCCTGCGAAGGTACCCGATCCCGAAGCAGGCGCTGCTCGGGCTCGTCGAGGGGTGCCGGATGGACCTGGATCGGCGGCGGTACGCCACCTTTGCCGAGCTGGAGCGGTACTGCGAGCTGGTGGCGGTGACGATCTCGGAGATCTCGCTCGCGATCTTCGGCGTGCGCCGCCCCGAGGCCAAGGACACCGGGCGCAGCCTCGCGATGGCGCTCCAGCTCACCAACATCTGCCGCGACGTCGGGGAGGACCTCGGGCGCGACCGCATCTACCTCCCGCAGGACGAGCTGCAGCGCTTCGGCGTGAGCGAGGACGACCTGCGCGCCGGGCGCGTCGCGGGCGCCGAGTACGCCAACCTGATGGCGTTCCAGTGCGCGCGGGCCCGCGGGCACTTCGAGGCCGCGAACGCCCTCCCCGCGATGATCCGGGCCGACGCGAGGCCGGCGGTCCGGGTTATGGGCGGCGTGTACCGGCGGGTGCTCGACCGCGTCGCGGCGAACCCGGTGGCGGCGTTCAGCCGCCGCGTCGAGCTCCCTCGATGGCAGCGCCTCACCACGATCACCGCCGGCCTCCTCGGCCGCCCGTTCGTGTGAGCGGCCGTGGTCCGTGGATCGTGGATCGTGTGTCGCCGTACCCCGTCGTAACCACCACCCACGACCCACGAACCACGATCCACGCCCGTGGTTCTACGGGTTGGCGCCCTGGATAATCCAGTTCCGCACCAGGTCGAGCTGCTCCTGGGGGAGCTTCTTCGCGCCGAAGATCGTGCGCGGCATCCCGCGCCCCTCGGTGGCGGTGTGGGAGACCTTGAGCCAGAGGTACGACGCCGCGGGCTCGCCGGCCTTGACGAGCTGCATCAGCGGCTCCTCCTGGCTCTTGTGCTGGAGGAGGTTGGCGTACCCCTTGCCGACCGAGAGGTCGAGCCCCTTCTTCGGGTTGTCGCCGCCGTGGCACTCCGCGCAGTGCTTGGCGAAGATCGGCTCCACGTCCTTCACGTACGAGAGTGGCGCGTCCGCCCGTACCGCCAGGGCCGTGACCACCGCCAGCGCCGCCACCAACGAGATCGTCTCCGTGCGACTCATGAACCCTCCCGGCTCCCTCCGTCTCTCCACGGAATCGGACGCTGGCGCGAGGATATTCCAACCCCGGCTTCGCCGCACGGGTATCCGCGGGCATTAAACTGGCGGTGTGAAGGTCATCACAACGCACCTAGGAGCGGATTTCGACGCCCTCGGGGCGGCTGCGGGGGCGCTCCTGCTGGTCCCCGGAGCGCGGATCGTGTTCCCGGGATCGCAGGAGGTCGCCGTCCGGCGCTTCCTGGCCTCCGAGCACGTCGATCTCCCCGAGGTGCGGGTCCGCGAGCTCCGGCGCGCCAAGATCACCGACGCCACCGTCGTGGACTGCTCGTCGTGGCGGCGCCTCGGGGAGGTCGGCGAGCTGATCGCGGCGTCCGGGTGCCCGGTGCGCGTGATCGACCACCACCCCGAGGCCGGCGACGCGATCCCCGCGGCCGAGGTCGTGACCGCGCCGGCGGCGGCCACCTGCACCGTGGTCGCGGGCGAGCTGAGGCGGCGGGAGATCCGGCCGGACGCCGTGACCGCGTCGCTGCTCCTGCTCGGGATCTACGAGGACACCGGGGGGTTGACGTACCTGGACACCACCCCCGCCGACGTCGCGGCCGCGGCGTGGCTGCTCGAGGCCGGCGCCCGGCTCGACTGGGTGCGGCGCTACGTGCTGAGGCCGCTCGAGCCCGAGCAGCTCGAGCTGCTGAACCAGTTCGTCGAGGGCGCGGTCGAGCACCAGATCGGCGGGCTGCGCGTCGTGGTCACGATCGTCCGGCCGTCGGAACAGGTCGAGGAGGCGGCGTACGTGATCCACCGCTACGCCGAGATCTTCGACCTCCCGGTGGTGGTCGCGCTGCTGGAGGTGCCGCCGCAGATCATCGTGATCGCGCGCTCGGCGGTCCACGGCGTGGACGCGGGCAAGCTGCTCGCGCCGCTCGGGGGCGGCGGGCACGCGACGGCGGCGGCCGCGCGGCTGCGCGGGAGGAGCGCCGTCGAGGTGGCCGAGCAGATCCTGGGGGAGATCACGGCCGCGGTGGGGGCGCGCTGGACTGCGGCCACGCTGGCGACGCCGCACCTGCACACGTGCCCCGCGTCGATCAGCGCGGCCGAGGCGAAGGAGCGGATCGTCCGGCTCCGGATCAACGCGATGCCGGTCGAGGACGACGGGAAGCTCGTCGGCGCGGTCACCCGGCAGATCCTCGACAGCGCCGTGGCGGGCGGGCTCGGCGACCGGCCGGTCACGACCGTGATGCGCCCGGGCGTCCCCGAGGTGCGGCCGGACGCGCCGGTCGAGGAGGTGCAGCGGATCTTCATGGAAGGGCAGGCGCGCTTCGTGGTCGTGCAGATGCCCACGGGGTGGGGGATCGTGACGCGGATGGACCTGTTCCGCCGCCTCTACGAGCGCCAGCTCGCCGAGGGCGCACGCATGGACCGCCGTCTGTCGGGCGCGCGGCCGGTCGTCCACGACGTCGGCCGGAGGGTGCGTCACGCGCTGCCGCCAGGCCTGCTCGAGGTGCTGGTCGCGTGCGGCGAGCTCGCCGGCGACGGCGGCGGCCGCGCGTTCCTGGTCGGCGGCGCGGTTCGGGACGCGTTGCTCGGGCGGCCGCTCGAGGACGTCGACGTCGTGGTGGAGGGGGACGGCGTGGCGCTCGCCGGGAAGCTCGCGGAGAGATTCGGCGGGCACGCGCACCCGCACGAGCCGTTCATGACCGCTGCGGTCCACCTCCCGGGAGAGATCCGCCTCGACGTGGCCTCGGCCCGGACGGAGTTCTACCGCTCGCCGGCCGCGCTGCCGGAGGTGGAGACGTCGGCGATGCGGCAGGACCTGTACCGGCGCGACTTCACGATCAACGCGATGGCGATCAACCTGACGCCCGGCCGGTTCGGAGAGCTGTTCGACTTCTTCGGCGGGCAGCGCGACCTCGAGCGCCGGCAGATCCGCGTCCTGCACTCGCTCTCGTTCCTCGACGACCCCACGCGCGCGATCAGGGCCGTCCGGTTCGCGACGCGCCTGGGGTTCGAGATCGCCGCCGAGACCCGCCAGCTCGTCCGCGTCGCCGTGCTCGAGGGCGTGTTCGCGCGGCTCTCCGGCGAGCGGCTGCGCGACGAGGTCGCCGACCTTCTGGGCGAGGGGCGGCCGGTCGAGGCGCTCGGCGAGCTCGCAGGCCTCGGCGTCTTCCCGGCCGTGTTCCCCGGCGTCGCCTGGAGCGTTGGCCTGCGGCGCTTCCTGCACGAGGTCGAGTCGGTGCTCTCGTGGTCGGTGCTCGAGGAGGTGTACGGCGGCCCGCGCTGGCAGGTGTTCGTCGTCGCGCTCGCGACCCGGGCCGGGGAGGGCGGCTCGAGAGAGCTCTCGCGGCGGCTCGCCCTCTCGGGGAAGATCGCGACGGCGGTCGCCGGCGCCAGGAACCGCACGGAGCAGCTCCTCGCGGTCGTGTGCACGAAGGGCGCGGCGCCGAGCGAAATCGTGGCGGCGGTGGAGCGTGCCGACCCGACGATCGCGGTGGTCACGATGGCGGCCGCGGGGGCCCAGGAGCGCCGGCTGCTCCGTCAGGCGCTCACCGTGTGGATGCGAGCCCCCGCACCCGTGACCGGAGCGCAGCTCAGGGCCGCGGGGATCCAGCCGGGTCCCGCGATAGGGCTCGCGGTACGGCAGACGCGCGCCGCGGTGCTCGACGGCAAGGTGGAGCGCGCGGTCGCGCTCGACCACGCACTGGCGGTCGCGCGCGGCCTGGAGGGCGGGGCGTGATCGCGGCGATCGTGCTCGCGCTCGCCGCCGCGACGCCCGCGCCGCCGACGTACGTGGTGGAGCGCGTGGTCACCCAGGGCCAGTCGTCGACGCGGGTGTCGGTGTTCCGCAACGGCGTCGCGGTGCTGGCGCGCGGCGGCCCCGGCACGACCCCGTCGGTGGTCCGCCAGCCGCTGACCGACGTCGAGCTCCGGGTGATCGAGCAGGTCGTCGCGGAGTGCTACCCGGACCTGGCGCGCTTCGCGGGGATGGGCGAGGCTCCGGTCGCGGGATGCGTCGAGTTGCGTCTGGCGCCCGCCGACAGGGAGGCGCTCGTCGTGAGGTTCCCGGTAAGCGCGGCGCCCGGGTTCGCCGCCTCGCGGCTGACGCAGGCGCTCGACGCCCTCGAACGGAGGCTCGCGAAGACCGCCGTTACGCGCGAAGACCTCCGCGGGTGGGAGCCGAAGGTGGGGGAGCGCGTCGAGCTCGAGGACGGCCGCGTCGTGGAGATCGTCGACGTCATGAGCGCGGGCGACAAGGTGGTGGTCCAGGCGCAGGTCGGGGACGGGCCCGCCTCGATCTTCGTGAGCGCCGACGACCTGCGCCGGATGGCGGTGCGGCGGGTGACGAAGTGAGGATCACGGGCGGGGTTTGGGCCTCGCGCCGGATCGCCGGGCCGCCGAAGAGCGCGCCGGTTCGGCCGACCCCGGACGCGCTGCGCGAGCAGGCGTTCGCGGTGCTCGGCCTCCGCCTCGCCGGCGCGGGCTTCCTCGACCTGTTCGCCGGGACGGGCGTCAACTCGCTCGAGGCGCTCTCGCGCGGCGCGGCGCTCGCCGTGCTCGTCGAGCGGTCGCCGTCCGCGGCGGCGCTGATCCGGCGCAACTTCGCGGCGCTCGCCGTGCGCGACGGGGCGTGGGAGCTCGCGGCCCGCGACGTGCGCCCGGCGCTCGCCGCGCTCGCCGCGCGCGGGCGGTCGTTCGAGATCGCCTGGTGCGACCCGCCGTTCGCCTCGTGGCGGGACGGCCCCGCGGCGCTCGTCCAGGCGCGCGAGGGGGGCGTGCTCGCCCCCGGCTCCGAGGTCGTGCTGGAGGCGCCGCCGAGGGTGGACCCCGCGGTCCCGGGGTTCGAGGTCGTCCGCGAGCTGCGCGGCGCGTTCCTCCTTCGCGTGATGTGACGGAAGAGAGCAGAGGGAAGAAGGCAGAAGGTAGAGGGAAGAGACAGACGCACCGCGACGCTCGCCTTCCGTCTTTCCTCTTCCGCCTACCTTCTTCCCCTTGCCTGATCCGCTGTCACCGCGAGATTCGCGCGACGACCAGCGCTCCGCCCCGGGTGGGGACAATGGAGACGTCGACCTTCTTCTTCACGCCCGTGAGGTCGTGCGCGACGGAGAGGCGGTGCCCGATCCACCACCCCAGCAGGCCGCCGGCCGCAACGTCGGTTGGGAAGTGCACTCCCTCGTGGACGCGCGCCAGCGCGACGCCCGAGGCGAGCGGGTAGAGCACCCAGCGCCACGCCGGACGGTCCACAGTTGCGTCGAGCACGGCGGCGATCATGAACGCGTGCGCCGCGTGGCTCGAGGGGAACGAGTCGCCCCCGGTCCGCCAGTCGCCGGCGTCGGGGCGGTTCGGGCGCGACCGGCCGAAGGCGCTCTTCGTCGCCTTCAGCGCCAGGTCGAGCAGGATGTTGCCCTCGACGAGCGTGAGTCCGCCCACGATGCCGCGCCGGTCGCGGAACACCAGCCCTTCGGCGACGAGGGCGCCGGCGAAGAGGTTGGGCGTGCCCGTGTTGCCGCCGGAGGTGAAGTGGTCGAGCCACCCCGGCAGGTGCTGTTGCCCCTCGGCGGAGAGGTGGCGGTCGCCGGCGGAGAGGGCCGCCAACAGCGCGATCCCGACCGCCGTCTCGGCGGGCGTGGGCGGGTTGTCGATCGTGACGAGGGCGGTCGCGTCGCGCCTGGCTTGAGCCGCGACCGAAGGGAGCAGATCCCCGGCGGAGGCGCGGGTTGCGACCAGCAGGAGAGCGGCGAGCACGACGCGGCGGCGCACGGTGTCCCCGATCAGCCAACCGTACACCCAGCGCGGGTATTCGCGACCCGGCGCGATCCTCGGGGCGGCGTAGACTGCCGGCATGCGGGGCCGAGCCGCGAGAGTTCGCCCCCGCGCGGAGGTGAGCCGTGCTGCGAGCCTACACGCGACACGCCGTAGTGGTCATCGCCGTCGTCGTCGCGACCGCAGTCCAGGCCGCCCAACTCCCGCCGCCCATCGAGCTGCCCAAGCCCAAGCTGGACAACTCCACCACGCTCGTGCAAGCGCTCAAGGCACGCAGGACCGGGCGGGAGTTCTCGACCGCGCCGCTCCCGATTCAGACGCTCTCCGACCTGCTGTGGGCCGCGTTCGGCGTGAACCGCGACGACGGCCGCCGCACCGCCCCGTCGGCGCACAACTGGCAGGAGATCGATATCTACGTCGCGCTCCCGCAAGGCGTGTACGTGTTCGACGGCAAGGCCCACGCGCTGACGGGCGTCGTGGCGGGCGACCTGCGGGCAGCGACCGGGAAGCAGGGGTTCGTGAAGGACGCCCCGGCCACCCTGGTGTTCGTCGCCGACCTCGCGCGGATGAAGGACGCGTCGCCGGAGGACCGCGACATCTACTCGGCGACCGACGCCGCGTTCATCAGCCAGAACGTGTACCTGTACTGCGCCGCGGCCGGGCTCGCGACCGGCGTCCGGGGGATGGTGGACCGGCCGGCGCTCGCGAAGGCGCTCGGGCTGCGGCCGGAGCAGCGCATCGTCCTGGCGCAGTCGGTCGGCTACCCGAAGCAGTGACGGCCGCCGGCGGGCGCCGACGGTATACTTGAGACGTGCTCGGCTTCGACCTCACAAAGTTCCTCGCGGCGATCGTCTCGGCCGCACCGAAGGCGGGCGACGTCCTCCTCGCCGTCGGCCTGCCGCCGCAGGTCCAGATCGAGGGTGAGCTCGTGCGGCTCCGGGTCGCGGGGCTCGAGCGGCTGACGCCGTTCCAGACCGAAGCGGTCGTGCTGCACCTGCTCTCGCAGGCGCCCGCGTCTGCGGCCGCGCGGGTCCGCCAGGAGGGAGCGGCGCACTTCGCGTACTCCAGCCCGGGCGTGAGCCGCTTCCGGGTCGCCGTGTTCACCCAGCGCGGGACGTTCGCGATCTCGCTGCGGACGATCCCCGAACGCGTCCCGATGCTCGCCGACCTCGCGCTCCCCGAGGCGATGCGCGAGGCGTGCAGGGAGCGCAACGGGATCATCCTCGTCAACGGTCCGGCGGGGTCCGGCCGCACGACGTCGCTCGCGGCGATCCTCGGCGAGATCAACGCCACCAGGTCGTGCCACGTCGTGACGGTGGAGGATCCGATCGAGTTCCTGCACAGGCACGCGACCGCGACCGTCAACCAGCGCGAGGTCGGGAGCGACACGCCGTCGCTCGACGCCGGGCTCTCCGGG
>DATKLI010000110.1:0-22213 GCA_035542455.1 Thermoanaerobaculaceae bacterium | reverse complement strand
CCTTCAGGTCGTCTTACCTCCGCACCAGGCTCTTGACGAGGTATCTTCACTTCTACAACCACCACCGAGCTCATGCATCTCTCGGTGGCAAGCCGCCCATCAGTAAGCTGAACAACGTGGTGAGAAACAACAGCTAGCGCGCGATCCTGCGGACGAAGAAGTTGCCGGTGGTCCGCGTGGGGGCCGGCGGCGGGACGGTCTCGCCGGGGTAGGGCCGGCGGCCCGTGTACTCGGAGAACAACCCGATCGCGAGCGCCCTCTGGACGTCCGCGAACCCGGCGGCGTCGAGTGCGCTGAGGATCAGACCGGGTGGCACGCAGTTCTCGACGGTGTCCCAGAAGTACCGCATCATCACCTCGGCGTCGGCGCTGCGGGTGCGCAGGCGAGTGAGGAGTGGAACGATGCGCCTCAGGTAGAAGCGGATCACGCCGGCGGAGATCGCGTGATCCGGGCGGGTCAACTCCAGCAGGCAGACCTTGCCGCCGGGCTTGAGCACGCGCAGGAACTCGCGGAACGCCACCGTCAGGTCGGCGAGGTGCCGGAGGCCGTACCCCATGCTCAGGAAGTCGAACGAGGCGTCGGCGATCGGGATCTGCTCCCCGAGCCCGAGGACGCCCCCCAGGCGGAGCTGACGTCGGGCCTCGAGCAGCATCCCGACGCTCGGATCGAGGCCGATGACGCTCCCGCCGCCGGAGAGCCGCGCCGCCTCCCGTGCGACCAGGCCCGTGCCGATCGCGACGTCGAGCACCCGCATCCCGGGACCGAGCCCCGCCCGTTTCAGCGCCTCCCGCCGGTACCACCGCCCCGACCCGAACGCCATCCGCCGCTCGACACGCTCGTAGTCGGCCGCCGCGGCGTCGAACATCCGGCGCACGAACCGCTCCCTGTCCTCGACGGTGTCGTAGTAGCGGTCGAGCGTCGGGTGGGGCTTCAGCCCGTCGCCGGTCGGCTGCCGCGGTTCTTCCATCGCGGAAGTGTATCAGCGCGCGAGGCCCTGACGGTCGAAAGTAAGGAGTTCAGAGCCGACAGCCTCCCACCACCTGCCCGACCAGCCGAGGGCTCCCCCACCCCCCCGGTCGAAAGTCCAAAGTCGAAAGTTCAAGACTGACGGCTCCCCCGCCCAGCCAAGAAGAGGCGCACATCGGGGGGGGAGGCTGTGAGCTTTGAGCGGTCGGCTTTCGACCTTGAACTTTCGACTTTCGGCTGCCTCAGAACGTACTCCCGATCGAGAATAGGAAGTTCGACTTCTTCTCGTCCGAGAACGGGTGCGGGTTGATGCCGTAGATGAACCGCAGCGGGGCCTGGAAGATCGGCAGGAAGATCCGGAGCTCCGTGCCGTACGAGTACCGCAGCAGCCCAAGGTCCCATCCCTGGGTCTCGTACCAGGTGTTGCCGATGTCCGAGAAGAAGATGAGCTTGAGCGGGCCGCCGAGCTTGATCTGGTACTCGATGTTCGCCTGGAGGTAGCGGTCGCCGCCGAGCTGGACGCCGTTCGCGTCGACGAAGTACGCGCCTGTCTTCGTCCGCGGCAGCACCGAGTACCACTCGAACCCGCGCAACGACCGCTCGCCGCCCAGACGGTATCGGTCGTAGAACGGGATCGCGAACCCCGCGATCGGCTTGATGATGCCGCCCTCGAAGTTGACCGCGAAGATCGTCTTCTTCGAGAGCGGGTCGAACAGCGTCATACCCCACTCGGGGCGCAGGTAGTGGAAGTCGCCGCCCAGGGCGCCGCCCGCGTACCGCATCCGCAGGAAGTAAGAGATCCCCTGGCTCGGGTCGAACGGGTCGTCGCGCGAGTCGTAGCCGTACGCCGGCGTGATCGCCGACGTGATGCCCCGGTAGACCTCGTAGAACTTGTTCTCCCCGAGGATCCCCTTGTACGGCGTCGGGATCGGCCGCCGGTGCGGGTAGTTGAGGTTGCTGTCGGGCGAGAGGTCGCGGTTCGTGCTGTACTGGGCGAAGACGTCCTCGTAGCTGTAGGTGAGCGAGAAGTTCCCGAAGTCCGCGACCCCGAGGCCCCACACGAGCGACCCGCCCTTCCCCTTCCGCTTGTAGTCCGAGAGGAGCGCCGAGATGGCGGAGTAGTCCAGGGTCTGGTTGTAGATCGAGGCCCCGACCATCATCCGCTTGTCCATGAAGTACGGCTCGGCGAACGAGAGCGTGTAGCTCCTTCCGGTGGCTCCCGCCTGCAGGCCGAGGCCGATCGTCTCGCCGCGGCCGAGGAAGTTCCGCGTGTTGAAGCTGAACTGCCCGAAGAACCCCTCGAGCTCCGAGTACCCGGCGCCGAACTGGACGTCCGTCCGGCCGAACTCCTCGCCCTTGACCGTCACGTTGACCAGGTGGTTCTTGTCGTCGAACTTGAACTCGACAGGGTCCTCCTTCAGCTTGAAGTAGCCGAGTTGGTTGACCTTGAACATGGACTTCTTGAACGCCCCCATGTTCATCCAGTCGCCCTCGAAGAGGCGGATCTCCCTCCGCATCACCTTCTCCTGGGTCTTCGTGTTCCCGGAGAACTCCATCCTCCCGAGGCGGAACCGGTCGCCCTCGTACACGCTGACGACGACGTCCACCGTGTCTGGCCGGTCCTTGCGCTCGACCAGCACCTGGTTCGTGTACGAGTAGATGTACCCGCGCCCCTGGTAGAGGTTGCGGACCGACTCGTTCCCTTCCTCGATCTTCGAGTAGTTGTAGATCTTCCCGGGCTTGACCTCGTACAGCCGCCGCAACCCGTCGGCCGGGAACACCGTGTTCCCCTTGATCGAGAGGTCGCCCATCTTGAACTGCTTGCCCTCCTGCACCGGGATCACCACGACGAGCCGGAACTTCTTCTCCTTCTGGGTCCGCCCCTTCGGGTTCCGCGCGATCAGCTCGATCCTGGGCTCGCCGACCACGACGTCCTTGTAGCCGTGGTTCATGTAGAACTTCTTGAGGTTCTCCGAGTCCTCGCCCCAGGTCTCCTTGCTCCAGATCGTCTTCTTGCTGAACACCCAGATGAGCGACTTCTGCTTCGTCTTCTTGAGCGCCCCCCTCAGCCTCCGGTCCGAGAACACCTTGTTCCCCTCGAAGCGGATGCTGCCGATCTTGATCTTGGCGCCTTCGTCGATCTTGAACGTGACCTTGCGCTGGTTGGGGCCGGCGTCGGTGACGACGGGGTCGACGAGCGCGCTCGGGTACCCCTCCTTGGCGTAGACGTCCTGGATCGCCTGCTTGAGGCGCTGCAGGTCGGATTCCTTCAGCGGCACGTTGCGCTTGAGCGAGACGTTCGCCGTGTCGAGCTTCTCCTTGATCGTCGAGGTGGACATCTTCTTGTTGCCCTCGAACACGAAGTCCGTCACCTTCGGCCGCTCGCGCACCGTGACGATCAGGCGCACCTTCCCGGGCGCGATCTCCTCCGACTCGATCTTGAGGTCCTCGACGAGGCCGGAGTCCCAGAACCGGCGGAAGTTCCGCGCGATCGCGGCGGGGTCGTAGGGGTCGCCATCCGACACGTTCAGGTAGTACTCGACCGTCTCGGCGGTGATCGTAGTCCCCCCGACGATCTTGATCTCCGCCACAACCGGGTGTGCCGGGTCGCCGGGCTTCTCCGCCTCGAGGGCCCGCGACGACTTGGCCGCCGGAGGACGGGCGGGTTGTGCCGGGGCGGCCGCCGGGGCCGCGCTCGGCTGCGGCGGCCGCTGCGCGGACGGCGCTCCCGCAGCCGGGGCGGGGGTCGGCGCCGCCTGGGGGGAATCGCCGCCCGGGAGGGCTCGGGCGCCGGATGCGGCCCCGATGACCCCCGCGAAGGCGAGAAACGTGGCGGCTACTCTTCGCACACACCCTCCCGCACCCCCACCACCAGGCGTTCCCCGTCGACCGACGCCGCCAGGACCTCGCCGTCCGACGCGCGGTGCGAGATCAGGTGGTCGGAGACGGCGTCCTCGAGGTGGCGGGCCACCGCGCGCCGCAGCGGCCGCGCGCCGGCGGACTGGTCGCCGCCCGCGCGCGCGAGCAGCCAGTCCACCGCCGCGGCCGGAACCTCCAGCGTGATCCCGCGACCGGCGAGATGCGCGATCACGTCTCCGACCAGCAGCTCCGCGACCTGGTGCAGCTCTGCGGGCTGCAGCGGGTGGAACACCACGATGTCGTCGAGGCGGTTGAGGAACTCGGGGGGGAACTGCCGCCTGAGCTCCTTGAGCACCGCCTCCCGGATCTCTGGGTGCGAGGGGGTCCCTCCGCGCCCGGCGAACCCGACATGAGGGCCTCCCGCGAGGAGCTCCCGCGTGCCGAGGTTGGAGGTCATGATGATGAGCGTGTTGCGGAAATCGACCTGGTCGCCGTACGCGTCGGTCAGGATCCCGTCCTCGAGGATCTGGAGGAGGAGGTTTGTGATGTCGGGGTGGGCCTTCTCGATCTCGTCGAGCAGGATCAGCGAGTACGGCTGACGCCGGACGCGCTCGGTGAGCTGGCCTCCCTCCTCGAACCCCACGTACCCCGGCGGCGAGCCGATGAGCTTGGATACGGCGTGCTTCTCCATGTACTCGGACATGTCGAAGCGGACGAGCGCCTTCTCGGAGTGGAAGAGGAACCTCGCCAGCTGGCGGGCGACCTCGGTCTTCCCGACGCCAGACGGCCCGAGGAACAGGAACGAGCCGATCGGGCGGACGCCGCGGGCGACGCCGAGGCGCGAGCGCCGGATCGCCCTCGCGATGGCCGAGATCGCCTCCTGCTGGCCCACGATGCGCTGGCGGAGGATCTCCTCCATGCGCGCGAGGCGGTCCGCCTCGTCCTCGCGCAGCGTCGCGATCGGCACGCCCGTCCACGAGGCGATCACGTCCTCGACCTCGTTGCGGCCGACCTCGGCGAGCGGCTCCTGCGTCGGCTGGATCTGGGAGAGCCGCTTGATCTCGGAGCGGAGATCGAGCTCGCGCTCGCGCAGCTTGACCGCACCCTCGAAGTCCTTCGCCGAGATCGCCCGCTTCATCTCCCGCACCACGCGTCCCGCCTCGTTCTGCTTCTGGCGCAGGTACTCCGTCGACGCGGCGCCCCGGAGCTTGACGCGGGCGCCGGCCTCGTCGAGCACGTCGATCGCCTTGTCCGGGAAGTAGCGGTCGGTGATGTAGCGCCCCGACTGCACGACGGCGGCGCGCAGCGCCTCGTCGGTGTAACGCACCTGGTGGAACTTCTCGTAGCGCTCCTTGACGCCCTCGAGGATCACGAGCGTCGCCGCCTCGTCCGGGGGCTGAACGGCCACTGGCTGGAAGCGACGGGAGAGGGAGCGGTCCTTCTCGATGTACTTCCGGTACTCCTTGAGCGTCGTGGCTCCGATGCAGGTGACCTCGCCGCGCGAGAGCGCGGGCTTGAGGATGTTCGCCGCGTCCAGCGACCCCTCGGCGGAGCCGGCGCCGATGAGGACGTGGAGCTCGTCGATGAAGATGACGAGCTCGGGGTTCTCGCGCAGCTCCTTGAGGATCGCCTTGAGCCGCTCCTCGAACTGCCCGCGGTACTTGGTGCCGGCGACCACCAGCGAGAGGTCGAGCGCGAGGATCCGGCGCTCGGCCAGCTGCACGGGTACGCGGCCGGTCGCGATCCGCTGCGCGAGCCCCTCGACGATCGCGGTCTTCCCCACGCCGGGCTCGCCCAGTAGCACCGGGTTGTTCTTGGTCCGGCGCAGCAGGATCTGAACGATGCGGTCGACCTCCGCCTCGCGGCCCACCAGCGGGTCGAACCCGCCCGTCGCGGCGAGCTCGGTGAGGTCGCGAGCGAACTCGCCGAGAGCCGCGAGCTCACGCTTGCCCTTCTTGACGTCGCGCTCGCGCCAGATCTCGCCGAGCTCGTCGCGAACCGCGAGGAGCGACATCCCGTGGCGCGCGAGCGCTCGGGCCGCCGTGCACGAGTCGAGGCGCAGCATCGCGAGCAGCACGTGCTCGTTGCCCACGGCGGGCTGCCCGAGGACCTCGGCCTCGTGCGCGGCCAGCAGGAGGATGCGCCGGCTGTCCTCCGCGAGCGGGAGGTCCGCCGGCGTCTGGATGTCGGCCGCCCCGGACGCCGCGCCGAGCTCCTGGCGCAGCTCGTCGGCCGTGAGCTGGAAGCGCACGAACAGCTGCTCGACGATCTCGTCGCTCTCGCGCAGCAGGCCGAGGAGGACGTGCTCCGAGGCGATCGCCGGCGCGGCCGACCTGGCGGCCTCGTAGCGGGCGAAGAACAGCGTCCGGCGCGCCCTCTCGGTCAGGTTCTCGAGCATGTCTCCTCGACAGCGGCCCCGGTCAGTCGCAGCGTGCGTCCGCAACGACCGGCCAGGGCCTCGTTGTGAGTCACGATAACACTCGTCAGGCCCCGGCTCAAATGAAGGTGGCGCAACACTCCGAACAGGTTCTCGGCGTTCGCCGCGTCGAGGTTTCCGGTGGGCTCGTCGGCGAGCAGGAGCTCCGGGCCCGCCACCAGCGCGCGCGCCACCGCGCCGCGCTGCTGCTCGCCGCCGGAGAGCTCGTCGGGGAAGTGGCTCCTGCGGTCCGCCAGCCCGACGTCGCCGATCATCGCCCCCGCGGCCGCGACCGCGCTCGAGCGGTGCTCGCCCGCGATCAGGAGCGGCATCGCGACGTTCTCCTCGAGAGTGAACTCCGGCAGCAGGGCGTGGAACTGGAACACGAACCCGATGCGGCGGTTGCGCCAGCGCGCCCGTTCCTCGACAGAGAGCTCGGCCGTGTCGCTCCCGAAAAGGTGGAGCTCCCCGCCGTCGGGCCGGTCGAGCAGGCCGAGGAGGTGGAGGAGCGTGCTCTTGCCGACGCCGGACGGCCCCACCACCGCGACCATCTCCCCTCGCCCGACCGAGACGTCGAGTCCGCGGAGCACCTCGACCCGGCGCTCGCCCTCGCCGTACCCCTTCCGCAGCCCTCGCGCGACGACCACGTCCGCCGCCTCACTCATATCTCAGCCCGCAATCCTGCCGGGGGGTCCCGTCCCGCCTACGGCGTGACTCTAGACCCCCCGTGCCCCCCGCTCGCCGCGCCGGAGGCGCGACTCGCCTCTGGCGGGGGGCCCCGTCCCGCCTACGGCGTGACTCTAGACCCCCCGTGCCCCCCGCTCGCCGCGCCGGAGGCGCGACTCGCCTCTGGCGCGGGGTCCCGTCCCGCCTACGGCGTGACTCTAGACCCCCCGTGCCCCCCGCTCGCCGCGCCGGAGGCGCGACTCGCCCGACCCGAACGGGGCGCCGGTCATTCATAGCGGAGCCCTTCCAACGCGTCGCGGCGTGCGGCGGCGCGGGCGGGGGCGAGCGAGGCGATCGCAGCGGCGAGCAGCGACACGCCCAGCACCACGGCGAGCGAGCCGGGGGTGACCCGGAACGGCACGTGCGACACGATGAACACGCCGCGCGGCAGCGGCAGCGCCCGCGTGCGGTCGAGCACCGTAGCGGCGACGCCGCCGAGCGCCGTCCCGAGGGCGCCTCCGAGCGCTCCGACCCCGAGCCCGAGGAGCAGGAACAGGCGTCGAACCCTGGCCGGCGTCACGCCGAGCGCGGTGAGCAGTGCCACATCGGCACGCTTCTCGGCCGCCAGCAGCGCCAGGTTGCACAGCAGGTTGAGCGCCGCGACGGCCATCACCAGCGCGACGCCGAACCCGATCATCACGCGCTCGAGCGCGAGCGCGGCCAGCAGCGGCCGGTTCAGCTCCCCGAACGACACGACCTCCACTCCCTCCGGCACGTCGCCTTGCACAACCGATGCCACCTGCCACGCCTGGCGGGGGTCCTTCGCCCGCAGGCCGACCGTGCGGGGGGCGCCGAGGTCCAGCAGCGCCGCACCGACGGTCACCGGCGTCAGGACAACCGGGCGCTCATCCCCCGGCTGCACCGCGCGAACGCCGCCGATGACCACCCGGCGCCGAGTGGGCATCGGCCCGAGCGGGGTGAGAACAAGTCGCGGGCTCGCGATCGTCAGCTCCGAGCCGGCGCCCACTCCGAGCCGCGCCGCGAGTACCCGGTTGACCTCCACGTGGGACAGCGTGTCAACCGCCTCGAGCTCGGCGGGAACCGCGCCGTCCGGCCCGAGGCACCACACCGCGCCGCCGGACGACGCCCGCACCTCGAGCTCGGGGTGGCGCTGCCGCAGCCTCGCGAGCCAGTCGCCCGGCGGCAGCGTTCGGCCGGTGCGCGGCCGCAACTCGGCGTGCTCTCCGGCCTCCACCAGCTGGGTTCGGATCGTGGACTGGAACCCTTCGAGGAGCGCGAGCGTCACCACCAGCGCGGCGGCGCCCAGCGCCATGGCCCCGAACGAGATCGCGCTCACCGCCGCGACGTGGGTTCGCCGGCGCAGGCCGAGCAGGTACCGCCCCGTGAGCAAGGTGAGCACGCTGCTCACTCGGCGCCCCCACCGTCACAGCTCACAGCCGACAGCCAACAGCTCACAGCTCGACCGCCCGGCGGCGTTGGCCTCCCGCTGTCAGCTGTCGGCTGTGAGCTGTCAGCTGCCTTCATCATCCCTCTTTGGGGCGCAGCAGCGGGAAGAGGATCACGTCCCGGATCGAGTGGGAGTCGGTCAGGATCATGACGAGCCGGTCGATCCCGATCCCCTCGCCGGCCGCCGGCGGCATCCCGTGCTCCAGCGCGAGCACGTAGTCCTCGTCCACCACGCCGCCCGCCAGGCGCGCCTGCTCCTCGAAGCGCCGGCGCTGGTCGTCGGGATCGTTGAGCTCCGTGAAGGCGTTCGCGAGCTCCATCCCGGCGATGTACAGCTCGAACCGCTCGGTCAGCTCCGGCTCGCCGGGCTTGCGCTTCGCGAGCGGCGAGATGTCGGCCGGGAAGTCGACCACGAACGTGGGATCCTGGAGCGACGGCTCCGCCGTCGCCTCGAACAGCTCCGCGAGCAGCTTCCCGGACGAGAGCTTCTGGACGTCCGCGATCGCGAACCTGCGGGCGGCAGCCTCGAGGCGCGAGCGCTCGCCGAGGTCCTCGGAGCCGAGGTCGGAGTGGGCGAGCACGGCCTCCCGCATCGAGAGCCGCCGCCACGGGCGGGCGAGCGAGATCGTGCGCTCTCCCCAAGGGAGCGCGAGCGTTCCGGCCACCCCTTCGGCGATCCCGCACACCATCTCCTCGGTGAGCGCCATCAGGTCCTCGTAGCTGGCGTACGCCCAGTAGAACTCGAGCATCGTGAACTCGGGGTTGTGCTGGGTCGAGATCCCCTCGTTGCGGAAGTTACGGTTGATCTCGTAGACGCGTTCGAACCCTCCGACCACCAGCCTCTTGAGGTACAGCTCCGGGGCGATGCGCAGGTACAGCTCCATGTCGAGCGTGTTGTGGTGGGTCACGAACGGGCGCGCGCTCGCGCCGCCCGGGATCGGCTGCATCATCGGGGTCTCGACCTCGACGAAGCCCCGGGCGTCGAGGAACGAACGGATCGACCGCACGATCGCCGCGCGCGCCTGGAACACCTTGCGCGAGTCCGGGTTGGTGGCGAGGTCGAGGTAGCGCTGGCGGGCGCGCACCTCGCGGTCGGTGAGTCCGTGCCACTTCTCCGGCCACGGCTGCAGCGCCTTGGCGAGAACGGCGACACGCTCGGCGCGCACCGTGAGCTCACCCGTCCTGGTGCGGAACAGCACTCCCTCCACGCCCCAGAAGTCGCCGAGGTCGAGGGTCTCGAGGAGCGCGAACGCCTCGTCGCCCACCACGTCGCGCTTGACGTACGCCTGGATCCGCGCGTCGCCATCGGAGAGATCGAGGAACGACGCCTTGCCGTGGGTCCGGATCGCGGTGACACGTCCGCCGACGCGGATGCGGACGGCGCCCTGCTCGAGCGCGGCCGCGTCGGACGAGGCGAAGCGCGCCACGATCTCGGCCACTCTTCCGTCCACCGGGAACCGCGGCGGGTACGGCTCGACTCCCCGGCGGCGGAGCTCGTCGAGCTTTCCCCGGCGGTGCGCACGCAACGTCTCCAACGGTTCCACGGCACCTCCGCGTGCCTTCGGCTGGCGCGCCAAAGCGGCGCATTCTAGCACGCGGAGGCGCGCCCGGCCGAGTCGGAAACCTCGGTGGGTCAATCGGTCACGCGGCATCCCGGGACGGCGCGATCGGCCTCGCCGGCGGGTTTGAAGGCGGCCTCCCCGGTGCTACCATCCGGCCGGGTGAAGGGCGATCGCCCCTCACGCCGCTGACCACCGGAGGGCCGCTACCGTGAACAGGAATGGTCAGGGTGCCGTCGCCGCGCTGGCCGTCTTCGCTCTCGCCGGGGTCGTGTTCGCGGGCGTCTCGACCTCGGACTTCGTCGCCTTCCTCGACCGGCAGGTCCACGCGGTCACGTGCTCGTTCGTGCCCGGCCTCGGGGCCGCCGACACACAGGGGACGTCGGGGTGCCACGCGGTGCTCATGAGCCCGTACTCCGCGGTGCTGCGAACGTGGACGTGGGGCGGGATCCCGATATCGCTCGGGGCGCTCGCGGTGTTCGCCTTCCTGCTGTTCCGCGCCGCCGACCTCATCGCGAGGCGCCGCACCAACGAGCGCGACGAGACCGCGTTCCTCGTCGCCGCGACGCTGCTCCCCGTGGTCGCGTCGGTCGTCTACTTCCTGATCGCCGTGCTGAGGGTCGGCTCGGTGTGCAAGTTGTGCGTCGGGATCTACGTCGCGTCGGTGGGGACGTTCGTCTCCGCGGTGCTCGCCCACCGGCGGGCGAAGCGCCCGGAGGCCCCGCGGCTGGTCCCGTGGGGCAGGCACGCCGCCGCGTTCCTCGAAGGCGTGGCGTTCGTTGCCGTGCCCGCCCTGCTCTACCTCGCGCTCAAGCCGGCGTACGCCGACACGTTCGCGAGGTGCGGCGAGCTCCTCCACCCCGAGGACAGGTACGGCGTCCGCGTCAGGCTCACCGACCCCGCGGGCGGCGTCCCGGCGATCGAGGTCCTCGACCCGCTCTGCCCGGCCTGCAAGGCGTTCTCCCAGCGCCTGGCGGCGAGCGGGTTCTCGGGGCGCCTCCAGCGCGAGCTGGTGCTCTTCCCTCTCGATAAGGAGTGCAACTGGATGGTGAGCGAGTCGGTCCACCCGGGGGCGTGCGCCGTGAGCGAGGCAGTTCTGTGCGGCGGCGTGAGGGCGCGCGAGGTGCTCGAGTGGGCGTTCGCGAACCAGTCCGAGCTGCGCGACCTCGGCACCGACACCGCCAAGCTCAACGCACGGATCCGCCAGCAGTTCCCGGAGCTCGGCGACTGCCTCGGCAAGCCCGCGGTGAGAGCCAGGTTGAACCGGTCGCTGCGGTGGGCCGTGGCGAACTCGCTGCCCGTACAGACGCCGCAGCTGTTCGTCCGCAACCAGAAGGTGTGCGAGGAAGACACCGACCTCGGCCTCGAGTTCGTGCTGGCGCGGATGCTCTCCGGGCCGCAGCCGACCGCACGGGCGGGGAGGTGACGCCATGACAGGCAACCGGACCCACGTCGCGCTGTTCCTCGCGGTCCTCCTCCTCGTCTCCGGCACCGTCGCGTTCTGGGTGCGCTCCGCGGCGTCCCGGCTCGCCGAGATCCAGAGCGGGGCGAAGGGGCCGGGCGCCGCGGTCGCGACCGCCGCCGACGAGGGGTATTGTACGGGCGCTCTCAAGCAGATCCTGCGTCGCGTCCTGACCTCGTGCGGGCTCATCAAGGGCGGGTCGCAGCGCGGCTGCCAGCCGATGCAGGCGCGCAGCGTGGCCGCGATGTCGGGCGACGATTTCAACGCTCTGTTCGTCCCGCTCGCGGACCGCGCCGCGATCATCCAGTTCGACCAGGACAGCGCCGACCTCGACGGCGACGCGATCGCCCTCCTCGACAAGACGTTCGCGGCGCAGCGCGGCGCCTCGTACTTCCTGGTCGTGTCGCGCGCCTCGCCCGAAGGCGCGCTCACCTACAACCGCGAGCTCTCGCGCAAGCGGGCCGAGGCCGTGCTCGACCACATCAAGTCGAAGTTCTCCGACCCCGACCTCGAGCAGGAGGTCGGTCTGCTCTGGCTCGGCGCGGAGTTCGCCCAGCTCGACAAGGACTTCTGCCAGTGGCACCGCTCCCGCCCAGGCGAAACCTGCAGCACGGCGCACCTGAACCGCTCGGCGTTCATCGCATGGATCGACTGCCGGCTGTGACGCGGTGCGGGTTCGCCGTCGCGGCCGCGGCCGCCCTCGCCGTCGCCTGCGGCGGCGGCGCGAAGCCGCCGCTCGCGCGGACCGAGAGCGTTACCGCGAGCGGCCAGACCCCCGACCTCCGAAGGTGGTGCGACGCGTACTACACGGGCGCGGGCGCGCCGGCCCTGGTGCTGCCCCAGGTGAAACCGGCACGTGCCGGCGCCGCGGTCCCCGCCGTGCCCGCCGACCGCTGGGTGTGGGTCAACGTCTGGGCCACCTGGTGCGGCCCGTGCAGACGCGAGATGCCGCTGCTGCTCGACTGGCAGCGCCAACTCCGGAAGGACGGCGAGCCGGTCGACACGTGGTTCCTCTCGGTGGACGAGCGCGAGGCCGACCTCACGCACTTCCTCGCGGAGAACCCGGGGGTCGCGCCCGGCGCGTCGCTGTGGTTGGCCTCGCCGGGCGGCCTCGACCGCTGGCTGGCCGGCTTCCCGGGGGCCCCGACCGGGACGATCCCGCTCCAGATCATCGCGGCGCCGGGCGGCGCGGTGCGGTGCATCCGGGCGGGCTCGCTGCGGGAAGGCGACTATCCGATCGTCAAGGCGCTGCTGAGGCCGTGAGCAGTCCGCGGTCCGCACCCCCTCGCCGCGGTCGCTCGGCTGACGGCGACGAGCGCGTGGAGCTCGCCGCGCGTCCGGGAATTCCGCGGCACGCGGCGGCTTGTCACAAGACGAGTATGCCGACCCGCCGGCCCGCCCCGATCGCGGTCGCTCTTCTCTCCGTAGCCGTGCTCGGCCCGGCGTGCGCTCGGCGCGCGCCCGCCGACCCGCACTACGCGGCCGAGATCGAGGCCTGGCGCGCCCGCCGGCTCGCGGCGCTGACCGCGGACGACGGCTGGCTCACGGTCACGGGGCTGTTCTGGCTCAGGCCGGGGGAGAACCGCTTCGGCTCGGCCGCCGGCAACGAGATCGTCCTCCCCGGGCGTGAGACACCCGCGGTCGCCGGGACTCTCGACCTGCTCCCCGACGGCGCCGTCGTCGCGCACCCGCTCGCCGGTGCGGGCGTCACGCTCGGCGGCGGCCCCGCCGGCGTCCAGCGCCTCCGGAGCGACCGCGACGGGGGAACGCCCGATGTCCTGCGGATCGGCAGCGTGAGCGTCTACGTGATCGACCGCAGCGGGAAGCTCGCGGCCCGAGTCAAGGACGCCCGGAACCCGGCGCGTCTCCGGTTCAAGGGGATCGAGAGCTTCCCGATCGATCCCGCGTACCGCGTCGAGGGCACGTTCGAGCCGTTTGCGTCGCCGCGACCCGTCAGCGTGGCCAGCGCCCAGGGGCCGAGCCAGACGATGCTGGTGCCGGGCGTCGTCCGGTTCTCCGCCGCCGGGACACCCCTCGCTCTCGAGCCGTTCGTGAGCTCACCCGAGGACACCACGTTCTTCTTCGTGTTCCGCGACCGGACCGCCGGGCACGAGACGTACGGCGCCGGCCGCTTTCTCGACGCCGACGCTCCCGCCAAGGGATCGCGGACGGTCGTGCTCGACTTCAACAAGGCGACCAACCCGCCGTGCGCGTTCACGCCGTTCGCGACGTGCCCGCTGCCGCCGCCGGCCAACGTGCTTCCGGTCCGCATCGAGGCCGGCGAGAGGTACTCGGGGACCCACTGAAACCCACGCTGCCGGGGCTTCGCCGGCCCCGAGCGGCGTGCGGCGCTTCGCGCTGGGGTATCCTTTCCGGTCATGGAGACGCTCACGCCCCGTGCCCTTGAGGATGCCGCCCGGACCCTCGCCGGCCGGGTTCGGACCGGACGGCTGGTCGGCGCGCTCGTCGCGGGGTCGGGGATCTCGCTCGGCGCGCCGGGCTGGGAGAAGGGGCCCGAGACGCCCTACTCCGAGGTGTTCCCGTTCCCGATCTTCGAGCTGCCCGGCCACACGCCCACGGTCACGGTGTGGCGCCGGGACGATCTGGGGTTGCTCACGTTCAACGGGCGCTTCCACCTCTACCAGGGGTACAGCGCCGCCCAGGTGGCGGCGATCCCGCGGCTGGCCGGCCTGCTCGGCGCGCCCGTCTACGTGGCAACCAATGCGAGCGGCTCACTCGACCCGGCGGCGCAGCCCGGCAGCTTGGTCGTCGTCAAGGACCACCTCAACTTCCAGGGAACGAGCCCGCTCGTCGGAGAGTGGATCCGCTGGCGGGCGCCGATGTTCCCCGACCTCACCGACGCCTACGACCCCGGGCTGCGCGCGGTCGCGCTGCGATGCGCCCGCGATGCCGGGTTCGCCGTCACCGAGGGCGTGTACGTCGCGACGCTGGGCGCGAACTACGAGACTCCCGCCGAGGTCGAGGCGTACAGGAGGATTGGGGGCACGGTGGTCGGCATGTCCACCGTGCAGGAGGTCATCGCCGCGCGCCAGTTCGGGATGCGCGTGCTCGTGCTCTCGCTGGCCACCAACATGGCCGCCGGGATCGCCGGGCGGCCGCTCACGCACACCGAGGTGCTGGAGGCCGGGGAGGCCGCGCGCGCCAGGCTCCAGACCCTGCTCGCGGGGCTGGTCGCAGAGCTGTCGTCCGGAGCTGCGTGAGGGTCGTCTCGCTCGAGCTCGGGCCGTTCGAGGCGCGGTGCGTGCTGCTCGCCTGCGACTCCACAGGGAGCGCCGCCGTCGTCGACCCGGGGTTCGAGCCGGAGGCCGTGATCGAGACCGTCCGACGCGAGTCGCTGCACCCTTCCGCCATCGTCCTCACCCACGCGCACCTCGACCACGCGTGGGGCGTGGGCGCACTCAAGGCCGCGTACCCTGACGCCCCCGTCGTCCTGCACCCGGCCGACCTCCCGCTCTACCAGAACCTGGCGGGGCAGGCGGACGCGTTCGGCCTCCCCGCCCCCGAGGTGCCCGCGCACGACGGGTTCCTCCAGGACCGGCAGGTGCTCCGCGTCGGCGAGGAACGCTGGGTGGTCCGGCACTGCCCCGGACACTCGCCCGGCCACGTCGTGCTCGTGAGGGACCATCCCTCCGACCACGTGGCGGTCGTCGGCGACGTCCTGTTCGCGGGCTCGGTGGGCCGGACCGACCTGTGGGGCGGCTCGTTCGAGCAGCTCGAACGCTCGATCCGGGAGGTGCTGTACCGCCTCCCCGACGACACCCGCGTCGTCCCTGGGCACGGCCCCGAAACCACGATCGGCGCGGAGAAGGCGGAGAACCCGTTCGTCTCGCTGTGACCCGCCGGTGGGGTGGAGAACCCGCGCCGGTAGGGGTACGTTTAACGGGTTGGAGGGACACGCCGATGCGCCGGTTAGCACTCGCCCTTGCAGCCTGGCTCGCCGCCACCGTCGCGGCGGGCGAGACGTTCAAGACGCTCACGATGTCCCGTCCCGCGGAGGGACTCGCGTCGGTCACGGTCAAGGCTGGGTTGGGCGACATCGAGGTCGACGGCGACGCCACGAACGAGGTCGTCGTGAGGGTCGAGGTCAAGGCGAAGGAGGGGTTCCTGTTCGGCGACCGCCAGGCGCGCCGCGACGCCGAGGCCGCCCAGATCGAGGCGCGCGTGTCGGGGGGCGAGCTCACACTGTCCCTCGGCCCCGAGGAGCACGGCGACAGGCACTGGTCGGAGCGGTGGACGATCCGCGTACCGCCCGGCTTCTCGGTGTCGGCCAAGCTGGGCGTCGGCGACGTCACGGTGTTCGACCTGACCGGGGACGTTCGCGCCGAGCTCGGGGTCGGCGACGTGCGGGTCGAGGGCACCTACCAGTCGTTCAGCGACATCCGCGCCGAGTGCGGCGTCGGGGACGCCACGCTCCGCACGCCTTCCGGCCGCGAGAACGGCGAGGGGTTCATCGGCCACGCCCTGACCTCGCACGGTCCCGGAAAGTCCTCGATCCGCGTGCATGCCGGCGTGGGCGACGTGAAGATCCATCTGAGGTAAGGCGGCTCTCCCCCGCCCACCCACCCAGCCGACAGCTCTCCTCCACACGCCCGCCCAGCTCACAGTTAGTGCAACGTGGGGGCTCGCATATCGACGCCCGCTACGAGACACGGCGCGACCCCCCGCGGTCGCTCTCAGCTGTCGGCTTCGAGCTGTGAGCTGTCGGCTGTCGCTCAGGTTTGGAGGACGCCCCAGCGCGCCGGCGGGACCTCGCCCTGGTGCGCGCACGCCTCGATGCACGCCGCGACGACCTCGCGGGTGCGCCGCGGGTCGAGGATCCCGTCGACCCACAGCCGCGCGGCGGCGTAGCGCGGGTCCTCCGTCGCTTCGTACCGCCCTCGGATCTCCTCGAGCAACGCCTGCTTCTCGTCCTCGCTCACCTCGCGCTTGCCGACCTGGAGCTGCAGCAGCGTCTGCGCCGCCTGCTCCCCTCCCATCACGGCGATGCACGCCGACGGCCACGCGAAGATGAACCGCGGGCCGTACGCCTTGCCGGCCATCGCGTAGTTTCCTGCGCCGTACGAGTTGCCGACGACCACCGTGATCTTGGGCACGGTGCTGTTTGCGACGACGTTGACCATCTTCGCGCCGTCCTTGATGATCCCCTCGCGCTCCGCGCGCGATCCGACCATGAATCCCGTCACGTCCTGGAGGAACAGGAGGGGAATCCCCTTCTGGTTGCACAGCTCGACGAAGCGCGCGCCCTTGTCGGCCGCGTCCGCGTAGATGACGCCACCGATCTGCATCTCGCGCTCCTTGGGGTCCAGCCCCCGCTTCCGGGCCACCACCGCGCGCTGGTTCGCGACGACGCCGACCGCCCACCCTCCGATCCGCCCGGTGCCGCACACCAGCGAGCGCCCGGAGGTCGCCTTGTACTCGTCGAGCTCGGACCGGTCCAGGAGGTGGGCGAGGAGGGCGTACGTGTCGTACGGCCGCGCGCGGTCGGCCGGGATCACGCCCATGACCCCGGCCGGGTCCGTCGCGGGTTCCGCCGGCTCGATCCGGTCGAACGGCGCCGTGCGCGGCGCGGCGAGGTGGCCGAGGCGGTCGCGGACGGCCGCCAGGCACGCGGCGTCGTCGGCGAAGCGGTCGTCCACCACCATCGCGACGTCGGCCATCACCTCCGCGCCGCCCAGCAGCTCCGTTTCGATCTGCTCGCCGATGGCGGCGCGAACGAGTGCCGGGCCCGCGAGGAAGATCGACCCCGTCCCCTCGACGATCAGCGCCTCGTCCGACATGATCGGCAGGTAGGCGCCGCCTGCGACGCACGGGCCCATGATCGCCGCGATCTGGTAGATGCCGGCGGCGGAGAGCCGCGCGTTGTTGAAGAACACCCGGCCGAAGTGCTCCTTGTCCGGAAAGATCTCGTCCTGGAGGGGGAGGAAGACGCCGGCGGAATCGACGAGGTAGACGACCGGCAGCCGGTTCTCGAGCGCGATCTCCTGCGCCCGGAGGATCTTCTTGCACGTGATCGGGAACCACGCGCCCGCCTTCACCGTGGCGTCGTTGGCCACGACGACGCAGCGCCTCCCGCTCACCGTCCCGACGCCGACGACGCATCCGGCCGAGGGTGCGCCGCCCCACTCGTCGTACATCCGCCACCCTGCCCAGACGCCGAGCTCGACGAACGGGGCGCCCGGGTCGAGCAGCGCCGCCAGGCGGTCCCGCACGAGCATCTTGCCCTGCGACGTGTGGCGCCGGGCGGCGTTCTCGCCTCCGCCCGCGCGGAGGCGCGTCTCCTCCTCCAGCAACGCCTCGAGGACGTGCTGCCAGTGTGCGAGGTTGCCGTCGAACGCCGCGCCGCGCCCGGCGGGCACGGAGAGTCGCCGCATCGGATCCCCCTTGCCTCCCGCCGCCCAAGGGTACGCCAGTTCGGATCGAGACCAAAGCTCCGCAGCGGAGCCGACAGCCACCACCCGACCCCCACCCAGTTCGCAGTTGACAGTCAGGGGCCTTCACGCCTCCGGAGAAACGACGAACTCTCAACTCGGATGTGCGACTGTCAACTGTCAACTGCCGACTGTCAACTGGAGAGGGAACGTGACTGACCTCGCAAGATCTTGACACATGTGAAAGTTCGAACGTATCGTAGCTTTGCTGCGGTGAATACCTCATGACAGCGGCTTTCGCGTACCAGCGGGCGGTCCGACACCTCCTACCTGCGGGGCGGGCGCTGTGATCGTGGGCGTCGGTACCGACGTGCTGGAAGTGGCCAGGATGGCGTCCGAGTTGCGCCGGGACGGCGGCTTCCGGGACACCGTGTTCACTCCGGCCGAGATCGCGTACTGCGAGGCGATGCGACACCCCGAGCAGCACTACGCGGCGCGCTTCGCGGCCAAGGAGGCGCTCTTCAAGGCGCTCGGGACGGACGGCGGCGCGGGGATGGTGTGGCGCGAGGTGGAGGTCGGCCGGGAGGCGGGGGGACGGCCCCTCCTCGCCCTGCACGGCGCGGTGCGCAAACTCGCCGAGAGTCGTTCCGTCGACTCGGTCTTCGTCACGTTGTCCCACACCGCCGAGCTCGCGGCCGCGACGGTCGTCCTCGAGTCGGCCCGGCAGGCGGCCACAGGGAGGCGATCGGGATGAGCACGGTGGCGACCCATCCGACGTACGAGGAACGACTCGCCGGATTCGACTGGAAGACCGCCGAAGACGAGCTCGGCGTCAGCCGCACGGGACGGATCAACATCGGCTGGCACTGCAGCGACCGCATCTGCGAGCGGGGAAGGGCCGAGGCGCCCGCGCTCATCTGGGAGGACTTCGCGGGCACGGGGCGCGTCTACACCTTCGACGACCTGCGCGTGCTCTCGAACACGATCGCGCGCTTCCTCCAGGGACTCGGCGTGCAGCCGGGGGAGCGAGTCTGCATCTTCATGGACCGCATCCCCGAGCTGTACATCGGTTTCCTCGGGATCCTGAAGATGGGGGCCATCGCGCAACCGCTGTTCTCGGCGTTCGGCGACGAGTCGCTCTGGACGCGCCTGGAGAACGCAGGGACGACCGCGATCCTCACCCAGAAGAAGCACGTCCACAAGGTGCGCAAGATCCGTGACAAGCTCCCGGCGCTCAAGCACGTCGTGGTCGTGGACGCCGCGGGCGCCGCGCTGCAGCCCGGCGAGACCGCGATGGCGCTCGACGAGCTGGCGCGCGTCGAGCGCTTCGACGTCTACCCGTCCACCGGCGAGACGCCGTCGGTGCTCCACTACACCTCCGGCACCACCGGCCAGCCCAAGGGCGCCCAGCACGTGCACTACTCGCTGGTCTCGCAGTACCTGACCGCGAAGTGGGTGCTCGACCTGCAGCCCGGCGACATCTACTGGTGCAACGCCGACCCGGGCTGGGTGACCGGCACGTCGTACGGGATCATCGGGCCGTGGGCGAACGGGATCACGCAGGTCGTGCTCGATTCCGGGTTCAACACGGAGCGGTGGTACTCGTTCATCGCGAAGCACCGGGTCACCGTCTGGTACTCGGCGCCCACTGCGATCCGCCTGCTCATGCGCGACGGGAGTGAGCTGGCGAAGAAGCACGACCTCTCCTCCCTGAGGCACCTCGCAAGCGTCGGTGAGCCGCTCAACGCCGAGGCGGTGATCTGGTCGAAGGAGACGTTCGGCCTCCCGTTCCACGACACGTTCTGGCAGACCGAGACCGGGTGCATCGTGGTGACGAACCTCCCCGGCATGCCTATCAAACCCGGCTCGATGGGGAAGCCGTTCCCCGGGATCACGGGAACCGTGCTCGATCCGAGGACGTTCGAGCCGGTGACGACGCCCGGCAGCGTCGGGCTGATCGCGCTGCGCCCGGGGTGGCCGTCGATGATCCGGAGCTACTGGAACAACCCCAACGGGTACGCCAACAAGTTCCGGAACGGCTGGTACCTGTGCGGTGACCGGGCGAGCAAGGATGCCGACGGCTACTTCTGGTTCGTCGGTCGCGACGACGACGTGATCAACACCGGCGGCCACCTGGTCGGCCCGTTCGAGATCGAGTCGGCGCTCCTCGAGCACCCGGCCGTCGCCGAGTCCGCGGCGGTGGCCAAGCCCGACCTCGTCAACATGGAGGTGGTCAAGGCGTTCGTCACGCTGAAGCCCGGGTACGTGGGCGACGCCGACCTCGAGCTCGAGATCATGAACTTCGTGCGAAAGCGGCTCTCGCCGCTCGCGATGCCGCAGGAGATCGAGTTCGTCACCTCGCTCCCGAAGACCCGGAGCGGGAAGATCGTGCGGCGGATCCTGCGTGCCAAGGAGTTCGGCGAGCCGGTGGGCGACACCTCGACGCTGATGGACGAGTGATGCAAAGACAGCCAACAGCCGACAGCTCACAGCTGACAGCTGACAGCCGTCCGCCCGCAGCGGATTCTCGGGGGGGTGGGGGAGCTGTCGGCTGGCGGCGTGGGCGGAGGAGAGCTGTCGGCTGTCGGCCAGTGCGAACGAGACCCGTGGAGGGATGACATGGACGAGCTGAAGAAGGCCATCCGCGACTACGTCGTGAGGGAGTACCTCGAGGACGGGGACGACCGCGAGGTCCGCGAGGACACCCCGCTGATCACCGGGGGGATCGTCGACTCGTTCTCGATGGTCTCGCTCAAGCGTTTCCTGGAGCGCAAGTACACGATCCAGATCCCGGACGCCCAGGCGACGCCCCAGGCGTTCGACACCGTGAACAGCATCGCCGAGCTTGTCCGGAAGTTCACGTCGGCTGTGTGAGGAGGACGCCATGGCGTACAGCGCGAAGGCCCGCGAGTGGTACTCCGGCGAGCTCGAGAACCTGCGTGGCCAGGGGCTGTTCAAGCAGGAGCGGTTCATCCACGCCCCGCAGGGCGCCGAGATCGACGTCGAGTTCCCGACGGGCACCCCCCCGAAGAAGGTGATCAACATGTGCGCCAACAACTACCTCGGCCTATCGAGCCACCCCGAGGTGGTAGCGGCGGCGCACGCCGGCCTCGACGTCCGCGGGTACGGGATGTCGTCCGTCCGCTTCATCTGCGGCACGCAGGACATCCACCGCGAGCTGGAGCACAAGCTGACGGAGTTCCTCGGCACCGAGGACACCCTGCTCTTCCCCTCGTGCATGGACGCGAACGCGGGGGTGTTCGAGGCGGTGCTCTCGGAGCAGGACGTGATGATCGCCGACCGGCTCGTGCACGCGTCGATCGTGGACGGGATGCGGCTCTGCAAGGCGATGACCGACACGTTCAAGCACTCCGACATGGAGCACCTGGAGGAGAAACTGCAGGAGCACCAGGACAAGCGGTTCCGGATGGTGATCACCGACGGCGTGTTCTCGATGGACGGCGATCTCGCGAAGCTCGACGAGATCGTCCGCCTCGCCGAGAAGTACGACGCGATGGTGTTCGTGGACGAGTCGCACGCGAGCGGGTTCATCGGGAGGACGGGGCGCGGGACGCACGAGCAGTGTGGCGTGCTCGGGCGGATCGACATCATCACCACGACGCTCGGAAAGGCGCTCGGCGGTGCGTCGGGCGGCTGCGTCTCCGGCCGCGCCGAGCTCGTCGAGATGTGCCGGCAACGGGCGCGTCCCTACCTGTTCTCGAACACGGTGGCGCCGGTGATCGTCTCCGGCGCGCTCAAGGTGATGGACCTGATCTCGGCGACCACCGAGCGCCGCGACAAGCTCGAGTGGAACACGAAGTACTGGCGCGCCCAGCTCACCGAGATCGGCCTCGACATCAAGCCGGGCGAGAGCCCGATCGTGCCGGTCATGCTGTACAACGCCAAGCTCGCGCAGGAGTTCGCCCGCGACCTGTTCGACGAGGGGATCTACGCCGTCGGGTTCTTCTTCCCGGTGGTCGCAAAGGCGCAGGCGCGCATCCGCACCCAGCTCTCGGCGGCGCACGAGAAGCACCACCTCGACGCCGCCGCGGCGGCGTTCCGCAAGGTCGGCGCCAAGCACGGGATCCTGGGCCTGTCCAAGAACCAGATCGTCGAGAGGTTTGGCCTGTAGGGCGTATCCGGGACGGAGGGTAGAGGCATGGCCGGCGCATCCAGCATCGAGGTTCCGCTCCCGATCGGGGTCCAGCCCACGCACCTCGACGTCGAGCTGCTCAAGGCCGCGTTCAGCGCGATCGTGACGCTGCGCTACGAGGCGAGCAGCGACTGGGAGGCCGCGCTGCACCAGCTCGAGGCGGACGGGTGGCGTGTGAACTGGGGACTGACCTGGCACGCCGAGGCGAAGAAGGGCGACGACTACGAGCAGGCGAGCGGCAGGACCCTGGACGAAACGTTCGCCGAGCTCGCCCAG
>DATKLI010000109.1:0-30147 GCA_035542455.1 Thermoanaerobaculaceae bacterium | reverse complement strand
GCACCGGCGGCTCCAGCGCGCCATGACGAGTGCGAATAGACGGTCGATGCGCGGCACGCGACTCGATCCGAGGCGACAAACAACGAACGACTCACCAAGGCGAGGACGCCAGGCTTGACTCGACCGACCTACTCATAGAGGACATCACCATCTGCGAGTCTCCGCTCGGCGTTCGCCGGTACAGGGCGCCGGCCCGAAGGCGTGCGTCCCCGTATACCGCGTTCAGGCGGCTACCAGGATGATCTCGCAGTACTCGTCGCGGACAGAACGGACGCCACAGGTTCGGCACGAAGGCTCGGACGTTGGTCGCGGAATCGCTCCTGGCTGCGGTCTGCGCCTTCCTCCTGCCGGAGGTCGGTCAAGCACGGCCGACGATCACGGGAGATCCGCATCGGTCGGCCCAACGGGCCTGGAACCTCCGTCGTCATCACGGCGACGGGTCTCACGACGGCGACCCCCGTCAGGTTCGGGACCACGGATGCCCTGGTCTACACCGTAGACACCGACACCCGGATCATCGCGACCTCGCGGCCGGGCTCGGCCGGCGCGGTGGACGTCACGGTGACGACGGCGGGGCGCACGAGCGCCGTGGGAACTGCGGACCGGCTCACGTACGTGCCTGCGCCGCTCTCCGGCGACTGGCGGGGGGCCTAGAATGGCGTGGCAGCCCACGAGAGCCGTGCCGCAGGCGTCGGACCCGGAGGAGGGAGCGAGGACATGAGGAAGCCCAACGCTGTTCACCTGATGCTGGCAGTCGGACTCGCGGCGTGCCTCGCCGCGCCGCTCGCTGCACGCGCGCAGGACGTGGCGATCGTCGGCGCGACGCTGATCGACGGCAACGGAGGCCCTCCGATGCCGTACTCGATCATCCTGATCCAGGACGGCAGGATCAGCGCCGTCGGATCGCACGGCGAGGTCATGGTTCCTCCCGACGTAACCCGGATCGACGCCAAGGGGCGCTGGGTCGTGCCGGGGTTCATCGACACGAACGTCCACCTCTCGCTCTACGGCGGGCAGCGCGACCGCTACGAGACGCTCGCGAAGTACTGGCCGCGCGAGAACGACATCGTGCTCGAGGCCGCGCAGATCGACCTGACGTACGGGGTGACCACGGTGCGCGACAGCTACGGGTTCCTCGTGCCGCTCACCCAGGTGCGCGACGCGATCGCGGCCGGCAAGGCGACCGGCGCGCGCATCCTCGCGGCCGGCAACATCGTGGGTTGGGGCGGGCCGTACTCGGTGACGTTCGCGCTCTTCCCGCAGCGCGACGTCACGCGCTTCCAGGCCGAGATGGACGACGCGATGGCGCAGGGCGCGGGCGAGACGCTCGCCGACATGACGCCGGATGAGCTGCGCGTCGCGATAGACGCGTACCTCGACAAGGGGCCGGACTTCCTGAAGTACGGGGGCACGAGCCACTTCGACCAGCCCACGTTCATCGGGTTCTCGCCGGAGGCGCAGAAGGTCATGGTGGACGAGACGCACAAGCGCGGGCGCGCGGTGGACACGCACTCGACGACGATCGAGGGGCTGCGTCTCTCGATCCTGGCGGGGATCGACGTGATCCAGCACCCGGAGGCGATCACGCCGCGCGACGTGCCGGACGACCTCGCCAAGCTGATCGCGGAGCGCAAGGTGATCTGCTCGATGCTCGTGAGCACGATGACCGGCGAGGCGTGGGAGAAGCACCTCAAGGACAAGGCCGAGGCGGAGAAGAAGCTCGCGGAGGCGGCGAAGAAGCAGGAGCCGCCGAAGACGCTCTACGACGAGCGCAAGCGCGCCCACGACCTGGGGATCGACCTCGACCAGCGCCGCAGCAACGCGGTCAAGCTGATCAAGGCCGGGTGCGTCACGACCGTCGGCACCGACAGCTACTGGGCCGCGGCGTCGGAGTTCCAGATCGAGCCGAAGCCCGTCTGGCAGAACCAGGGGATCGGCACGATCATGGCGATCGAGGGGCTCGTCGAGCTCGGCATGACGCCGATGCAGGCGATCTCCGCGGGGACGAGGAACGGCGCGATCGCGTGCCGGCGCCTCGACGACCTCGGCACGGTGGAGCAGGGGAAGATCGCGGACCTCGTGATCCTGGACGGCGACCCGCTCGCGGACATCCACAACATCCGCAAGGTGCACTCGGTGATCCAGGGCGGGAAGGTCGTGGACATCGCGAAGCTGCCGGAGACGCGCGTGCTCTCGACCAAGCCAACCCCCACGCCCACGCCTGCTGCGGGGAAGAAACCGAAGTCGTAGGCCGAGTCGTCGCGGCCCGTATCAGCCGCGTCCGAGGTGACGCCGGAAGACGCTCGGGAGCGTCTCGCGAGGGAACGCGGGGAGTGGCGAGTTGACGCGGATGGACCCGAAGAGCGCGGGCGGCAGTCCGTCGCAGTGCTGCACGAAGTCCACCGCCAGCATCTGGACCTGGCCCGTGGGCGAATACTGCACGTCGAGGATCACGAAGCGGCCGGTGAGCGTGTTGCAGCCGCGACCGTCTCCGCCGACGTCCAGGCCGGGCGTCGCTGACGGCCCCATCCACCGGCTTGCGCCGTCGTAGACGCCGGGCGCGAGGGTGCTCCCGGCCGGCGGGGCGAAGGTGAGGTCCCACCACGTGGAGCCCTTGAAGTTCACTCTGATGGCGCCGGAGGCCGTCTCGACGCTGACCGTCCCGTCGAACGGGGTCACCGTCCAGATCTGGCCATCGCCGATAAAGTCGCCGGGCTCACTGTCAAACGCGAGAAGCGTGCGCGCGGCGTCGTCATCCACGATCGTTCCCGTCGCCGTCGCGAACGCGAGTGCGGCGCCGGAAGGGTCTGTCAGCGACAGGTGCAGGGTTCGGTCGGGCTGAACGATGGTGTTCCCGAGAACGGGGACGTCCACACGAATCGCGGTCGTCCCGGGCGCGAACGTCAGCGTCCCGCTCACCGGCGTGTAGTCGGTACCGGCGTGCGCGGACTGATCGACCGTCGCGTAGTCCACCGTTACGGGAGCGGCGGCCCGCTCGGAGAGCGAGACCCAGAACCCGAGGCTCACCGGCTCGCCGTCGCCCTCGTAGACGGTGGCCGGCGCTACCGAGATGCGGGGCTCGATCGGGACGGTCGAGTTGAAGCGCACGGAACCGAGTAACGCCGGCGCGCGTCCGCCGCAGTGCTGCTCGAAGTCGATCGCGAGGCGCTGCGCCTCGCCCGTCGGCGCGTACTGCGCTTCGAGGACGACGAATCGCCCGGTGAGCGTGTTGCAGCCCAGCCCCGAGGAGACGGTCATCCCGGGCCCCGTCGGCGACTGGAACCCGAACCTGCCCGCGCCCTCGTAGATCCCGGGCACGAGCGCCGCCCCGGACGGTGCGGCGAAATCGAAGTCCCACCAGCTCGACCCGTTGAAGTGGACCATCGCGCTTCCCAGGGCCACGGAGACCGTGATTGGTCCGTCGAGGGGCGTGAGCGTCCACGACTGGCCTAGGCCGACCCCGTCCCCGGGATCGCTGTGCAGCGTGAGGGTCGTCCGGCCGGAATCGTCGTCGAGAATGATGCCCGTGGCCGACCCGAAGGCGAGCGCCGCGCCGGCTGGGTTGCTCAACGAAAGCAGGAGCGTCCGGTCGGGCTGCGGGACGGTGTTCCCGAGCACCGGCACGTCGACGCTGAGCGCCGTGGCCCCGGGCGGGAACGTCAGTGCCCCGCTCACCGGCGTGTAGTCGATTCCGTCCTGCGCGGACTGGTCCACCGTCGCATAGTCCACCGACACCGGGACGTTGGAGCGCTCGGACAGCGAGACCCAGAACCCGAGCGCGACCGGCTCGCCGTCGCCCTCGTACGCCGCGGCACGGGCCACCGAGATGCGGGGCTCGATGGAGACGGCGGAGTTTATGCGGACCGATCCGAAGAGCGCTGGCGCGTGCCCCTCGCAGTGCTGCTCGAAGTCGATCGCGAGGCTCCGCACGTCGCCCGTGGGCGCATACGCGGCTTCGAGGACGATGAACCGTCCGGTGACCGCGCTGCAGCCGTTCGACCCACCGGTGACGTCCATTCCCGGCTTCGTCGACGGGCTCGCCTGTCGCGTCGGTCCCTCGTAAACTCCGGCCGCGAACGCCTCTCCCGTCGGCGCGGCGAAGCGCAGGTCCCAGAACATCGCGCCGTTGAACATCACCGTCACGGCGCCCGGGCTCGCGCTCGCCGTGATCGTGCCGTCCGCGGGAGTAAACGTCCAGCTCCGTCCCCCGCCGACGTAGTCCCCGGGGTCGCTCGCGAAGGTCAGGAGCGTCCGGGCCTCGGCGCCGGCCTCGACCACGCGTCCCACGAGAGGCTGCGCGGGCGAGGCGCCCGCGCTCGGCCGACACCAGGCCGCTAGCAGGAAGCCGGCCACGGCACCGAGCCTACCTAGGTCGTTGCGACGCGTCATCCCTGACACCCCACACATCGGCTCGCATGCGCCTGCAGCGCCCGAGGCAAGGGGCGAGCACCGAAGCGGCGCACAGGCCGGCCGACTGCACGGGCTGCGAAACTGAGACGGTCCTTCCTCGGCAACGAGGCAATCGTACCACCGCTGGCGCTCGGATGCCCTCGGTGCCCCGGCGCGGGGGAAGATCGCGGGCCTCTTGATCCGCGCCGGCGACCCGCTCGCGGACATCCACAACATCCGCAAGGTGCACTCGGTCATCCAGGGCGGGAAGGTCGTGCACATCGCGAAGCTGCCGGAGACGCGCGTGCTCTCGACCAAGCCGGCGCCTCCCGAGAAGACGGCGGAGAAGCCGAAGCTGTAGGCTCGAGAGACAACGCCGGGAAAGCCCGCGAGACAGGCCGCGCGCTGGACCAGTCGATCCCTCCCCCGCTCGCGGGGGAGGCGAGGAGGGGGCGACGCGGGCCCTCACCACGCCCCTCTCCCGCACGCGGGAGAGGGTGACAGATGTCATTGGTGTCAGCCTGAGGGCGGCCGCCACCCCCTGCTGTCATCCTGAGGAGGGACGCCGCAGGCGGACCGACGAAGGATCTCCCCAAGACCTGCGGCGCGACAAGGTCCGGAGCAGCTCGGGGAGATCCTTCGCTCGCTGGGCTCGCTCAGGATGACAGAGAGCAACCCTGTCAGCTTGGGAGATCCTTCGCTCGCTGGGGTCGCTCAGGATGACAGCGTGCTCGTCTTGCTCGCTCAGGATGACAGCGGCGGGTTGGGGCAGGCCGCTCCCCGCGGGCGCGGTCGCCCGTGTCGGTCGCACCGCGATGGACGCCGGAAGAGGACGGTCCCGCGGGGATCAGCCCCCGAGCGCGGCGACCACGGCGCGCGTGTCGCGCACGCGTCCCATGCGGGGGAAGATGCGCGTGAGGCAGTGCTCGTGGGCCTGGGCCGTGCGGGCGGCCATCGCATCCGAGACGAACACCTGGTCGAACCCCCGCTCGTACGCGTCGCGGGCGGTGCTCTCGA
Organism: Thermoanaerobaculaceae bacterium; assembly: GCA_035542455.1. Classification (GTDB taxonomy): domain Bacteria; phylum Acidobacteriota; class Thermoanaerobaculia; order Thermoanaerobaculales; family Thermoanaerobaculaceae; genus RBG-13-68-16. Next base: position 24,741 of record DATKLI010000109.1, on the reverse strand, counting down.
CGCCGTACTCGGTCGCGATCCCGCACAGCACGAGCGTCGTGAGGCGCCGCCGCCGGAGCTGGAGCTCGAGGTCGGTGCCGTAGAACGCGCCCCACTGGCGCTTGAGGATCACGAGGTCGCCGGGCGCCCGCTCGAGCTCCGGGACGAGCTCCGACCAGTCCGGCGGGAGCGGCGCCGCGGGCATCGGCTCGTCGGCCGTGGGCCTCAGGCGGTCGGGCGCGTCGGGAGAGCCGCCGACGTGCACGAGGATCGGCACGGCGCCCGCGCGGCGTGCCGCCCGCAGGATGAGCGCCGTGTTGGCCACGACGGTCGCCGCGGCGTGAGGCTGCGTCGCGCGCCCGACGGTGCCCTTCTGGAGGTCGATGACGACGATCGCGGTCCGGGTGGGTTCAAGCGTCAGGTCGGCCATGGCAAGCTCCTCGTCCTGCCCCGCGACTCACTGGATCACGGTGGGGTACAGCCTCGCCGCGACGGCCACGAGCAGCAGCAGCACCGCGCCCTCGACCGCGAGGTCCGTTCCCAGGCCCATCGCGCTCTGGCCCTCGTGCAGCATGAGCGCGCGCAGGGCGTCCACCTGGTACGTGAGCGGGTTCGCGCGCGAGAGCACCTGGAGCCAGCGCGGCATGAGCGTCAGCGGGTAGATGGCGTTGCTCGCGAAGAAGAGCGGCATCGTGAGCACCTGGCCGATCCCCATGAACCGCTCGCGCGTCTTCACCAGGCACGCGATCGCGAGCGAGAAGGTGGAGAAGATCGCCGCCCCGAGCACGATGAAGCCGACGGCGCCGGCGAGGGGAAGGGGCGAGACCCGCAGGTGCGCGCCCATGAGAGCGGCGAGAACGCCGACGATGAGCGCCTGCGCCACCGCGCGCACGCCGGCCGACACGGCCTTGCCGCCGACGAGCGCGCCCCTGTACGCCGGGCTCGCGAGGTACGTGTGGAGGATCCCGAGGTCGCGCTCCCAGATGAGCGAGATGCCGTAGAAGATGGACACGAAGAGCACGCTCTGCGCGAGGATCCCGGGGACCATGAAGTCCATGTACGGGAGGTTGCCGGTCGGGATCGCCCGGGATCGCGCCATGACGACTCCGAACACCCCCAGCCAGAGGGCCGGCTGGACCGCCCGGGTGAACAGCTCCATCGGGTCGCGCCTCAGCTTGCGCGTCTCGGCCCAGGCGATGGCGAACACCTGCCTCGAAAACGCCGCCAGGGCGCCAACGAGCGCAGCCGGGCCCGCGGTGGACCGCGGAGGCGTCCCGCCTTCCCCCGTGCGGCGATCGGCACCCAACGGCTCAGCCGAGCCGGCGGACGGTGCGTCGTGTGCGTGCGGCGTCACGGTACGTCCCTCCCGTCTCGATCACGTTGCCGGTGAAGTGGACGAACGCGTCCTCCAGCGTGGCGCCCTCGCCCGTCTGCGCCTTGAGCTCCGCCGGCGGGCCCATTGCGACCACGCGACCGAGGTGGAGGATGGCCAGACCGTCGCAGAGCTCGTCCGCCTCCTCGAGGTAGTGCGTGGTCAGCAGCACCGTCGTTCCGTACCGCTCGCGGAGCCGGCGGATGTCCTCCCACACGCCGCGCCGCGCCACCGGGTCCAGCCCGACGGTCGGCTCGTCGAGGAAGAGGACGGCCGGCCGATGGAGGAACGCCTGGGCGATCTCGAGCCGCCGGATCATCCCGCCCGAGTAGCGCTTCACGGGGGTGTCGGCCGATCCCTCGAGGCCCATCGTGGCCAGCGCGTCGCGGATCCGCTCCTTGCGCTCCGACCGCGGCACCTCATACAGCCTCGCGAACACCATGAGGTTCTCGAAACCCGTGAGCCCGCCGTCGGCGGAGAGCAGCTGGGGGACGTACCCGATCCGGCGCCTGACCTCGCGCGGCCTGCGCGTCACGTCGAACCCGGCCACGCGCGCCGTGCCCTCGGAGGGCGGGAGCAGGGTGGTGAGCATCTTGAGCGCCGTGGTCTTGCCGGCGCCGTTGGGGCCGACGAGGCCGAAGACCACCCCGTGCGCGACCGACAGCGTCACGTGGTCCACGGCGGTGAGCGAGCCGAAGCGGCGGGTGAGCCCCTCGAGCTCGATCGCGTCGGGCTGCGCGCCGCCGCCGAGGCCGACATCGGTGCTTTGTGGGACGCTCACGAGCTCAGCCGATCCTTCCTTAGCGCTGCGAGAGTGCGGCGAACCGGACCGAAGGCGCGGAGCGACGTGCGGACCGTAGAACGGCACGCAGTCGCAATCCCATTTTACGCGCGCAGCGGCGCGCAGGCCAGCCCGCGCGGCGGCGCACGCGGCGGCTCGCCCGCGATCTCCGTCCTACTGCTGCATCGTGACGGTCGTCGGGTCGTTGGTGATGTTGTCGATCACGGAGCCGAACGCGAAGATCCCCGCGCCCGACTGCACCGTGACCCTCGCGTAGCCGCGGTCCATCGCCTTCTGGCCTGCCTTGTTGAAGAACGGCTGCGTCTCCTGCGCCCACTGCCCGGCCGCCAGCGTCACCTGGTAATCGGTCAGCTTCGTCCCCGACCCGTCGAAGAGCTCGACGAGCACCGTTGCGGTCGCCGGGCCGGTGTTCACGAGCCCGATGTTCGACCGGTAGGCCGCGCTCTCACGCAGGCCCGCGAGGTACGCGACGTCGGTCGCGACGAGGCCGTCGCCGGAGGCCACCGCCGGGTAGTCCTGCCCCTGCGTGCCGTCGGCGTAGCAGGTCGCCGAGGACGCCACCAGGTTGTAGCTGCGCGCGGTCACCTTGACCGGCTGGTCCGCCGTGATCCGGATCGCACCCGAGTCGGCGCCGCCCAGCTGCCCGACGATGTCGGAGAGGATCGACTGCGCACCCGCCGGGACGTACGTGGTGTTGCCGACGACGCCGCTGTCTCCGAAGAAGCTGAGACCGACGTTCGCAGTCGCCGTGCCGGTGTTCAGCAGGCCGAGGTCGCTCCGCCAGACGCTCCCGTTCATGCCCTTGTTGTGGCTCGCGACCGGCACCCACGCCGTGAACGCCGGCGTGGAGAACACCCACACGGCGCCCGCGCCGGCGTTGTCCGCGGCGCCGCCGACGAGCAGGGTGGCGCCGTCCGCCGAGAGCGCCACCGACCACCCCTGCCTGGAGTCTCCGGCGGCGCCGGTACCGACCAGCTTGTCGCCCTGCTGCGTCCACGCCCCGCCGCTCCGCGCGAACACCCACGCGGCGCCGGCGGGATAGTCGCCGAACCCGCCGACCACGACGGTCTTGCCGTCTCCCGAGACCGCGGTCGAACAGCCCTGGACCGCGCTGGCCCTCGCGCCGGTGCCGACGAGCTTGGCGCCCTGCTGCACCCATATGCCGAGGAGGTTGCGCGCGAACACCCACGCGGCGCCGGTGTCGTCGGCGTCCTGGGACCCGCCGAAGACGAGCGTGGCGCCGTCCGAGGAGATCGCGACCGACCCACCCTGGGCCGCGGCGCCGACGGCGTCCGAGCCGACGAGCTTGCTTCCCCACTGCGACCACGCGCCCCCGGAACGCCTGAACACCCACACCGCGCCGGCGGTGTTGTTGTCCCCGAAGCCGCCCACGACCGCGGTGTTGCCGTCCCCGGATATCGCCACCGCCCGGCCTTCCTCGGCGGTGAGCACCGCTCCCGAGCCGACGAGCTTGGCGCCCTGCTGCGACCACGCCCCACCGGAGCGGGTGAAGACGAACGCGGCGCCGAGGCCGGAGTGGTCGGTGAGCCCGCCGAGGATCGCGGTGTTTCCGTCCGACGAGATCGCCACCGACGTGCCCAGCGACGGCGAACCGGCCGCGTCCGCGGGGACGAGCTTGGAGCCCTGCTGCGTCCACGCGCCGCCGCTGCGCACGAACACCCAGACTGTGCCGACGTTCGCGTTGTCGGCGTGGCCGCCGACGATCGCGGTGTTCCCGTCCGCCGAGATGGCGACCGCGGCGCCCTGTCCGGCGGCGCCGACCGCGCCCGTCCCTACCAGCTTGCCGCCCTGCTGCGACCACGTCCCGCCGCTGCGGACGAACACCCACGCGGCGCCGGCGCCGGCGTTGTCGCCCGGTCCTCCGACGATGGCGGTGTTGCCGTCGGCCGAGACCGCAACCGACGCGCCCTGGCCCGCCGCCCCCGCGGCGCCGGAGCCGACCAGCTTGTCGCCCTGCTGGAGGAACTGGGCCTGCGCAATCGCGGCGGCAAAGAGAGCGATGAGGAATGGGACGAGCTTCCGAGTCATTTTTCTCCTCCTGTCGTCTCTCGACGGAGTGCGGTGATGAGACTCATCGTACGGTTTCGTTTCGGATTTCGTCAAGGTGTCTAGCGCGGCGGCCGGTGAGCGGCGTCACGGCGCGTCTCTCCACGCGGCGCGGCGGGCGAACCCGGAACCGGGGCGGCGGGGGAGGCGTATCGTGACGGTGTGGAGGATCGAGCGCGAGCGGCGGGGACGGATACTGGAAGCGCGTGCGGGGCGCCCTACGGCTCATGGGGGCGCCGAGTCGTCCCTCACCGAGGTGAGAGGGTGACGTCCCGCACCGGCTTGATCGCCGCCGGCCTTCTCATCGTCGCCGTCGCATCGTCGTGTGGTCGCGCGCCGCATCGACGCAGCGCCGCAGACCGAGCACTGGACGCCGTGATCGCCGAGATCGAGGCAGGGCGCAGGACGACGCCGCTCGTCGTCCAGCCGGCAAAGGGCGCCGACGCGACGGTGACGTTCCTCATCGGGAGCTCCGACGGCCGGGTGCCGCGCATCGTCTCCGACGTGACGGGATGGGGCGAGAACGCGGCCGACGACACCTTCGACGTCGCCGCCGGTACGATGACGCGGGTGGGGTCGAGCGACTGGTACCGGCTTGACGCGCGGGTCGCACCGGGCGCGCGCATCGAGTACCTGATCGTCCAGGGCCGCACCGATTACCGGACCGACCCGCACAACCCGCGCCGCGCCGCGTTTCACGGCGACGAGGGGGTGTCCGAGTTCGTCGCGCCCGACTACGCTCCGCCGGCGGAGGCGTCCGGGTCTCCGGGAGCGCCTGCCGGCGTGCTGACGGACGACGTCATCGAGAGCCGCGCGCTCGGAGGTGCGCGCCGCGCGGCCGTCTACACGCCGCCCGGGTACCGCCGCGACAGCGCCTACCCGGTCGCGGTGTTCCACGCGCTGTGGGGCGCGAGCGGGAACCGCGAGATCGCGCGCCTGCTCGACCGGCTGACCGAGCGGCGGGCGATCCCGCCGGTCGTGGCCGCGTTCCTGGAGTCCCACCGCGCCGGCGACCCCGACTTTCACGCCGGCGCGCCGATGCGCGCCTTCCTCGATCGCGAGGTGCCGGCGTGGTTGGCCGCGCGGTTCGGCGTGACGAAGAGCGGCGGAGAGCGGGCGATCCTCGCCGTGTCGTTCGGCGCGAAGGACGCGCTCGACGCCGCGCTCGACCCGGCGGGCGCGTACGGCCGCCTGGGCCTGCTGATCCCGGGGCGCCGGCTTACCCGCGCGGACCTCGACGCGGTCGCCGCGCACCGACCCGCACGGCTGCGCGCGGCGATCCTCGCGGGGCTCTACGACCGCTCGAACCTCGCGACGGCGCGCGCCGCTCGCCAGGCGCTCGCCGATGCGGGCGACGCCGTCGAGTACATCGAGGTGCCCGAGGGCCACAACCCGGCGACGTGGCGCAACCACCTGGGCGAGGTGCTCGTCAGCGTGTTCCGGCCGTAGGCGCCAGCGACACGGACCCGGGAGCGGCTCGAGGCTCCCGCGCGCCCGCGAGGCAACGGTGGTATGGTTACGGCACAGGCGGGGCCCGAGCCCCGCCGGAGGGTGGATGTTCTCGAAGGTTCTCCATGGGGATCTTGCCTGAGGGTCCGCACGAGCCGTAGGCGCTAGGCGCCGCGGCTTCCGGAGCTCAACGCAGATCCCTGCCCGCGCGATCCGCCGGCGTTCCGGCGGCGTCCGCGCGGGTGATCGCGCGCCGCGTGGCTGCGCGCATGGAGGACGTCACCGTGACCGAGCTTCTCGATCTGGGCTTCGGCCCGTTCTTCGAAGATCAGCTTCAGACAGTGCAGGGCCGCCGGGAGGTCCCGGCCCGCATCGCCGCCGAGCACCGCGGCGGGTACGAGGTGTGGTCCGCGACGGGGGCCGGTACCGCGCGGCTCGCCGGCCGGCTGCGCGCCGAGGACGGCGACGGCGGCCTGGCGGGCGTCGGCGACTGGGTCGTGCTGGACGGCGCGCTCGCGCCGGGAGGCACCGCGGTCATCGAGCGCGTGCTGGCCCGGCGCACCGTGTTCACGCGTGCAGCCGCAGGCCGCCGGGCGGTCGCGCAGGCGGTCGCCGCGAACGTGGACGTGGTGTTCACCGTCTGCGGCCTCGACGCCGACTTCAACCTGCGGCGGATCGAGCGGTACGTCGCGCGCATCTGGGCGAGCGGCGCGCGGCCGGCCGTGATCCTGAGCAAGAGCGATCTGTGCGAGGACGCCGGCGCACGTCTCGACGAGGTCGCAGACCGGGTCCCGGGCGCGGACGTCCACCTCACGAGCGCGCCCCGCTCCGACGGCGTCGCGGCGATCCGCGCGCGCATCGGGCGCGGCGTCACCGCGGCGTTCGTGGGCTCGTCGGGGGCGGGGAAGTCCACGCTGATCAACGCGCTGCTCGGCGAGGAGCGGATGGCGACGGGGCCGGTGCGCGCCTCGGACGGCCGCGGGCGCCACGTCACGACGCGCCGGCAGCTCCTCCTGCTGCCCGGCGGCGGCCTCGTGCTCGACACGCCCGGGATGCGCGAGCTGGCGCTCGCGGACGGCGACGGCCTCGACGCGCTGTTCGGCGACATCGCGGAGCTCGCGGCGCGCTGCCGCTTCCGCGACTGCACCCACGACACCGAGCCCGGGTGCGCGGTGAAGGCGGCGGCCGCGGCGGGCGAGCTCGACGCCGACCGCCTGGAGCACCACCGGCAGCTCGGGCGCGAGGCCGAAGCGTTCGAGCGTCGCCACGACGAGCGCGCGCGCCGGCGGGCCGAACGCGTGTGGGGCCAGCTCTCCGATGAGGTGGCCCGACTGCGCCGCTGGAAGGGCGGAAAGGAGTAGTCGGCCGGCGTTGCACAGGTCGATACGCGTGTGACGCAGCGGCGGACCGGCGGCCGGCCGTTGGCCGCCGGTCCCAGTCGGCGGGCGGCCGCTGTGAAGGAGGTGCCTGCGGAGCCGGGCGTCCGAACGTACCGGCGGGCTTCGTCGTCCCGCGCTACGGAGCCGTCGAGTAGAACCCGTGAATGCTCGCGCTGTCGAGCACGTGCCCGAGCAGCGCCCGCCAGAGCGTCTCTGCGTCGGGCGGGAAGTTCGCCGACCCGGGCAGGGTGAGGGTCGTGTCGAGCGCGTAAACCGTGAACTCGTAGTCGTGGACGACCGGCGCGACGCTCGGGGGTGGGCACGGGCCGTCGTACTCGGCACCCAGGAAGAAGTCGTTCCAGACCTGGGCGCCGTACGGGCTCCCGGCCGCTCCCGCGTTGGCGCGAAGCTCGGTCACGCCGCGAGGGATGTTGTACATGCCCCAGTGCGTGAACGCCGCCGTGACGTCGAACGCGACCACGACGAAGCTCTTGGTGCGGTGCGGCGCGCCGCTCCACGAGAGCTCCGGCGAGGTGTTGCCGCCGCCGGAGACGAACGGGCACTGGTTGTACACCATGCTGAGCGGGAGCGTGCTGCCGTCGTCGAACGTCGTGCTGCTCAGTCGCATCTCCCGGGCTTCGGGAGAGGGATCCGTGACCAGCGCCGCCTCGCCCCTCGTCTGACCTGCGGCGGGCAACGCGAGCGCCGTTAGCGCGAGTCCACCAACAAGAACGTCGAATGCCTTCCTCATGATCTGGCCTCCTATGGCTTGATCTGTCTGCACGAGAAAACGGAGTGGCGCCAGTGGAGATTCCCTCCTCGACCGCTGGCGAGCGGGAGGGAGCAGGTACTCCGCACGCGTGCGTCGTCGCCTGGGGTCTTTCGTCCTGGGCTCGTCCGGGAGATGGCAGAGCGAGGGAGCCGGTACCGTCGTGTCGGACCCCTCCTCGTCGGGCTCGCACGCGGGGTAGGTGTTCTTCCTGGAAGGTCGCGAGGGCTTTCCCGGCGCGAGCCGCTCCACGTCTGATGGAGCGGCCGGCCTGGCCGGCAGGACGGGCGGCCGCTAGAGAGGAGGCGCCCGCCAATCCGGGCGTAGAGGCGCGACGGCTCCCGCCCGCAGAGACGGAGAGGTTCGTCGGCGGTACCATCGAGGTGGTGGACGGTTCAACGGCCGTCGTCGCGGGCGCTACCGGCAAACTCGGCGGACGGATCGCGAGGGAGCTGATCGAGAGAGGTGCCGGCGTTCGAGCGCTCGTCCGCCGCAGCACCGCGCGCGAGCGGTCCGACCGGTTGCAGGCGTTCGGCGTGGAGGTCGTTCGCGTCGACCTGGACAGCGTTCCCAACGTGGCGCGGGCGTGCGCGAGAGCGTCGTGCGTGGTGTCCGCGCTGCAGGGTCTGCGGGACGTGATCGTGGGCGCGCAGGCGGTCCTGCTCGACGGCGCGATCGAGGCCGGTGTGCCGCGCTTCATCCCGTCCGACTTCTCGATCGACTTCACCAAGCTGCCGGCCGGAGAGAACCGGAACCTGGATCTGCGGCGCGAGTTCCACCAACGCCTCGACGGGGCCGCGATCTCGGCCACCACGGTCTTCAACGGCGCGTTCGCCGACATGCTGACGGGCCAGATGCCGCTCATCCTCTTCAGGCTCAGGCGGGTCCTGTACTGGGGCAGCGCGGACCAGCGCATGGACTTCACGACGATCGACGACACGGCCGCCTTCACGGCGAGCGCGGCCCTCGACCCGTCCGCGCCGCGCTTCCTGCGCATCGCCGGCGACGAGCTCAGCGCTCGCGAGCTGGCGGCCGTCGCAAGTGAGGTGACGGGGAAGGAGCACCGCCTGCTCCGCGCCGGAAGCCTCCGGACGCTCGGCGCGCTCGTCAAGGTCGCGCGGACGCTAGCCCCCGGGAAGGACGCCCTCTACCCGGCGTGGCAGGGGATGCAGTACATGCGCGGCATGTTCGACGGACGGGCGAAGCTGGCGCCGCTCGACAACGGCCGCTACCCGGGCAGGCACTGGAGAAACGCGCGAGACGTGCTGTCGTCGTCGCCCGGCGTCGCCGCCTCGGCCGCCTAGCGCAGCTTCGTCCAGTCGATGCGCCAGCAGGTTCCCGTCCTGATCCAGACGAGCGGCTTGCGCCTCTCCGGCGGCGTGGCGAGGGCGAGGTGGTAGAGGGCGTCCACCCTCCAGTAGAACCCGCGCGTGTGGGGCGTGTCGGACCAGCCGAAGAGCTTGACGTCGAGGTGGTGGGCGAACTCGTGCAGGAGGGTGTTGAGCATGCCGCGGTAGCTCGTCACCTTGCCGAGGATCGCGGTACGCATCCAGGCGCGCAGCACGCCGGACTCGATCGTGTAGTCGCCGTGGAGCTCGTAGTCGAGGTGGCCGTCGCGGACTCGATGCGGGCGCACGCCGAGGACCTTCAGCTGGGGCGGCGGCACACGGTAGAACTCCGCGAGCTCGTCGAGCAGCGCCTGACCGGCGCGGCGCACCGCCGGCGCCTCGCCCGCATCGAGCGCCGCCCGGAGCCGCTCGGCGTTGCGCTGCAGCGGCTCCGCCGGCGGCAGCTCCAGCGTGTGCAGCGCGTCGCTGGCGTCGAAGTCGCGGCGCTCGCGGGCAGACCGGGGGACCGCGTCTGTGATCACGGCCGGACTATACCGCCGGGAGGGTCGCGCGGGCGACGCGCGCACACGGGGGCGCGCCGATCCGGCCGCCGGGCGCGGCGTCACCCGCCCGTTTGCACCCCGTTGCCGCGGCGTTGCCGTCCCGTCACGCGGGTGCGCGGCCGGCGCCGATGCTGGAAGGCGAAGGGAGGTCGCCATGCACGACGGGATCTTTCGCCGGACGGTCGCGGGAGCGCTCCTGGCCGGGCTCGCCCCCTGGTGCGTCGGGTGCGCCACCGGGTTCTACGTGAGGACCGGAGCGGGAGCGGACGGGGACACCGGCACGGGCGCCCTCGAGGTCCGCGTCTACGAGAACGGCAGCGCGCGGAGCCGCGCCGAGCTCACACACCGGCGCGTCACGGTCGAGCTCTACACCCGGGGGGGCAAGCCGGAGAGGCTGGTGCACGCCGACGACGCGGCGCGCTGGTCGGTCCCCGGCCTGGCGCCCGGCCGCTACTCGCTGCGCGTGTGGTGGCCCGACGCGAAGGGGTCGAACAGCGAGGCACAGCCGGTCCGCAAGCGGATCGTCGTGCGAGCGGGTGAGACGGCGGTGGCGAACGTCGTGCTCAAGGACGGCGCGAAGACGTGGCTCGGGGTCGGGATCGCGGTCGGCGTGCTGGCCGCCTCGCTCTACCTGAACTGCTGGTCGCCGCTCGGCAACTTCTCCCTGGGTGGAACCTGGTGATCGCTTGCCGGCTCACGGCTTCCCGACCTTCCACCCGGCCGGCGTCTCGACCATGCGGAGCGTGGACCCGACGACGATCCCGTCGCGGTTTCCCTCGACCTTCGCGAGGACGGACCCGTCGGTCTGCGGCTGAAGCCCGACCACCTTGGAGTCGGGGGGCGTGTCGCCGCGGAGGTCCGCGAGGCGCGCCGCGCCCTCCTTGCCTTCGAACGCGGCCGCGGCGTCGGCGGCCATCGCCGCCCGGACGGCTGCGAGGTCGCCGCGGACGACGGCCGCGACGTACGCCGCCGCGGCGCGCGCGGGCGGGCTCGCGAGCGCGGCGGCGCGCTCGGCGGCCGTCGGCGGGCGCGGGATCGGCGCGGAGAAGCGGAGGTCGTACTGGAACGTCACGCCCCGGAAGTCGTCCGGCGCGGCCATGTACAGGCGTCCGGCGATCGCGGTGCGCTCGAACCGCTCGCGCTCGAACCTGTGCATCCCCGTCACCGAGACCTGGCCGTCGAACTCCTTCGCGAAGATCGACCCCGAGATCGGCTGCCCGTCCTTGTCGAGCACGACCTCGAGGATGCGCGCCTTGCCCTCGCGGCCGAGGCGGATGAGCGCGAAGACGTCGGCCCGGTCGTCATCGGAGAGCGGGGTGTCGCTGAACAGGAGGTGGATGTCCTCGCTCGTCTTGTCGAAGAAGCCGGGCTGCGGCGAGGCCCAGACGTCCGACATCGCGGCCGGCGCGCCGTTGAGCGACAGCACGCCGGTCACGGTGCCCTCACGTCCGGCGGCCTGGGGTGCCAGGGCCAGGACGAGCGCGGCTACGATCCCGAAGTCCACGCCTCCTTCTGCAGCTTCCACGCCCCGTCTTCCTTGACGACGGTGACCTTGGCGGTGACGTCCTTGTTCTGGTCGGTGTCGAACGCGCTCACCGAGAGCACGGCGCTCCCGTCGGCCTGGCGATCCTCCTTGAGGACCTTGACCTTGGTGTGCGTGTCCATCATCTTGATCACGCCGAACATCTTGGCGCGGTCGTCCGCGGGCGTCCCCTCGGCCTCCTTGCGGTTGGCGGCGCACATGTACGGCAGGATGTCCTCGATCTTCGTGGCCTTCTCGAACGCCGCGCGATACCCCATGTAGAACTGGGTCGGCGTCTGGTTCGCCGGCGGTCCGGCCAGGGCGGCGCCCGCCGCCGCGACCACCCCGCACACGGCGAGGCACAGCACCGTTCGCTTGAAACCGGTCATCGTTGCTCCTCCTTTTTCGTGAACCGTTGCCCGGGAAAGCCGCCTTGCGGCACGGATATTCCCTCGCCCCCGGCCGCGTGTCGCGCCGCGACGTGCGCCTGTCGCGTTCCGGCAGGGCGCCGTCGCCCGCGTGCATTCCCGGGGAGGCCGGTTGGGGCCGATCCTGACCGTGAAAGGGGAGCGCACGACGCGCTCAGCGTCTGCCACCCGGGAGGAGGTCAATATGATCGTCGGGACAGCAGTTCAACGAAGTTGGGCGAGGGGTACGGCCGTGGTGCTGGCGGCGGCCGTCGTGATCGGGATCGTGGCGGTGGGGCCCGCGCTGGCCGACCCGCCCACGCAGTCGCAGACACAGATGCGGGCGCCGTCGGCCGAGGTCGACATCCAGTACTTCCGGCGGGCCGGCGACCAGCCCATGATGTACGGAGGGAGCATCACCGGCGGCGCCGCTCCGCCGCCCTCGATGCCGTCGATCACCGTGGACGCCGGCGCGACGGTGCTGTTCCAGTGGTCGTTCAAGACCCGGCATGCGGTCGGCGCCACGGCCGTGATCAACTACGGGAGCGAGAGCATCACGCTGATGCCGGGCAGCCCGCAGCCGCAGGCCGACGGGTGGACGAAGTACGAGAACCAGCGCAATGTCGGAATCACCGTGGCGGGGGTGTACACGCTCCGGGTCTCCGTCGTGCCGGGCGGGAAGTCGGACGAGAAGAGCATCCGGGTCTACGTCCACTCGGGGGCGCTCGAGACGCAGCAGCCCGACGTCAACGCGACCACTCGGAGGGTGACGTTCGCGGTGCGCAACACCGGCAACGCCGACGCCACGGGGCACTTCACCGTGAACTACCAGATCCAGGGGCGCGACCCGATGCGGCCGCTGGTCGAGAGCTCGTTCCAGACCGAGTCGATGACCGTGGCGCACGGCCACCACGCCGACCTCGGCCACGTCGACCTGTCCGAGGACGCGTGGCAGAGCGCGCAGCTGTGGATGAGGGTGCAGATCGGGATGACCGGCCCGGCGCCGCTCACCGCCCCCTCCCACGACTTCACGTACAGCTGGCCGGCGCACGAGCTGCACGTCTCGGCGTCGCAGCTGCACGATCTCGGCGAGATCCTGACCGGCGACATCCTGATCCACAACTACAGCAACCCTGCCGCGGACATCGTCGATACCATCCCGTACCTCACCAACGCGAGCCACATCAACCTCATGGGGCAGAACCTCACGTTCACGTTCCAGCGCTTCGTCTATTCGCTCGCAGGGGTCGAGCAGTACTTCTTCGTCAACAACTTCAGCGCCCCGCTGGGCGGCCGGAGCTTCCTCGACATCCAGGACGGCAAGCTCGTGATGCGTGCCAGCTTCGACTGCGGCCGCAGCGATCGGGAAGTGAAGGGCTGGACCCGTGACTACGTCTTCAACAGGTACGTGGACAACTCGACCCCCGACGTGGACATCCAGCACTTCAACCTGGCGATCTCGCTCGCGCCGACGCTCTCGGGCGGGAAGATCTCGTACCGGAACCCGTCGCTGGACGTCGACTCGGCGATGCGCTTCCCCGACGGGTGGGCGTGGCTGAACGGACTCAAGGGGTGGATGAACGACGAGGTCCAAGACTCGGTCCGCTCCGGCTTCACCGACATGCTCTCCCGGGGCGCGGTCAAGAGCACGATCGAGGACAAGCTGACCCAGATCGTGATGGCGCTCGGCTCGACGATGGGCATGCACGACCTCACCTCCGTGCGAGGGAGCGGCAGCGAGATCATCGTGGGCTACCGGTAGTCGCCGGCGGCGGCGGGCCCCGAGGTCCGGGGCCCGCCGCGTGCCGCGACCTTGCCGGAGATCCCGGAGCTCGAACGCGCGCCGCACGGCGCGCGTGCGGCCGCGCCCCCCGCTCGCGGTCCTCGTCCACGATGTCTCCCTCCGGGCCGCCGGAGGGTCTGCGTCGCACCCGCGGGAGAAGCTCGATGACAAGCGACGCGCGCCGTGCCAGACTCCGCTGGTCGAAGACGGCAGAAAGCGGAGAGAGGGCCCGACCGTGAACGTTCTCGACGCCATCGGCAACACGTCGCTCGTCCGGCTGCGCACGGTGGTGCCGCTGGACTGCGCGCAGATCCTCGCCAAGCTCGAGTGGGAGAACCCGACCGGCAGCATGAAGGACCGCATGGCACTCGCGGTGATCGCGCGCGCCGAGGCCGACGGCCGACTGAAGCCCGGCGACACCGTCGTCGAGTACACCGGCGGCAGCACGGGGGCGTCGCTCGCGCTGGTGTGCGCCGCCAAGGGGTACCGGATCCGGATCGTGAGCTCCGACGCGTTCAGCCGGGAGAAGCTGGATCAGATGGCGGCGTTCGGGGCGGAGCTCACGCTCGTGCCGAGCGAGGGCGGGCGCACGACCAAGAAGTTGATCCTCGACATGATCGAGGCCGCGCGCGCGCTCAGCCGGGAGCCGCACACGTACTGGACCGACCAGCTCAACAACCACGACAGCATCGCCGGGTACTTCCCGCTCGGCGAGGAGATCTGGAGCCAGACCAAGGGCGAGGTCGACGCGTTCGTGCACTGCGTGGGCACGGCGGCCTCGTCGCGCGGCGTCGCCACGGTGCTCAAGCGTCGCAACCCGGAGGTCAAGATCGTGGCCGTCGAGCCCGCCGAGTCGTCGGTGCTGCGGGGCGGTTCGCCCGGGCCCCACAAGATCGAGGGCGTCGGGATCGGCTACACGCCGCCGCTCTGGGAGCCGGCGCTCGTGGACGAGGTCGTGGCGGTCGCGACCGACGACGCGAAGGAGATGGCGCGGCGCATCGCGCGCGAGGAGGCGCTGTTCGCGGGGACGTCGTCGGGCGCGAACGTCCTCGCCGCGATCCAGGTTGGAAGACGGCTCGGGCCGGACGCGAGGGTCGTCACGCTGATGGCCGACTCCGGCCTGAAGTACCTGAGCACCGACGTGCACGGGAGGCGATAGCGACGGACGGCGTCCCGCCAGCCGACGTGCGGACGCGGCGGGGCGCCGCCCCTCGAGTCACCGACGTCACCAGCGGTCGCGGTGGAAGCGCGCGACGCGGCGCATCTCCCAGTGCGGCCGCGGCCCCGGCACCCACACCCGCCCGTACGCCGCGCGGGGACCGACCACAACGCGCGCCGCGTACGGCGCGACGTACGGCGCGTAGGTGGGGGCGTAGTACGGCGCGTAGGCGCGGTCGAGGTAGCAACCGGCCGCGTACGGCCTGAAGTACGGAGCCGGCGGAACGTTCCCGACCGAGACGACCAGGGGCGGCGCGACGAGCGCCGCCGAGAACCCGACCCGGACGCCCCAGCCGGCCTGCGCGGGAGCCGCGGTGGCGACGAGGCCCACAGCGACCGCCGCGGCTGCGACTGCTGTGCGAACGAAGCGTGTGGTCGGCATGTGCCTGCCCTCCTCGATCCGGCGGAAAAGCAAGTCCGATGCCACGTCTGCGCCGCGCCCGGCGGCACCGAGGCGCCCGGGTCGATCCGCCGTGTCTTTCCGCGTAGACGCCGGTGCTCTCGTGAGAGGTCGGATCCGTCCTCGGGCGCCCGGCCGCAGGACGCGCGGCGGCAGCGATCGGCCTCGTCGCGCGTTACAGTGTGAGCACAGGCGCCCGCGGGACGGCCGAAGGGGGGCGGCTGCGGACGGAGGAAGTGATGGACAGGACCTCGCGGATGCACGCGTCGTCGGGATCGCCGTACGAGCCTCGGATAGGGTTCTCGCGCGCGGTGCGCGCCGGCGCCGTGATCGCGGTCTCGGGGACCGCCCCGATCGGCCCCGACGGCGCGACCGTTGGGCGGGGCGACCCCGCGGCGCAGGCGCGGCGCTGCCTCGAGATCATCCGCTCCGCCGTGGAGCAGCTCGGCGGCACGCTCGCGGACGTCGTGCGCACGCGCATCTTCCTCACCCGCGTCGAGGACTGGCCGGAGATCGGCCGCGTGCACGGCGAGTTCTTCGGCGAGGTTCGGCCCGCCGCGACGATGGTCAAGGTGGCGGGGTTGCTCGACCCGGAGTGGCTGGTCGAGATCGAGGCCGACGCGATGTGCGGCGAGTAGGGGAGCGGCGTTGAGCGGCGAGTTTGACATCGAGGCGCTCGACCTCGGCGCCTACCTCCGGCGCATCGGCGTTCCCGCCGCCCCGGCGCCGGGTACCTCTGGACTGGAGGCGCTCCACTTCGGGCACGCTACCCGGGTGCCGTTCGAGAATCTGGACATCCTCCTCGGTAGGCGGATCCGGCTGGACATGGCGAGCCTCTTGGCGAAGCTGGTGCGCGCCGAACGGGGCGGCTACTGCTTCGAGCACAACCTGCTGTTCGCAGCCGCTCTCGAGAGGTCGGGGTTCACCGTGACGCGCCTCGCGGCGCGCGTTCGCACCGACACGGCGCGCCTCCTGCCGAGGACGCACATGACCCTGCTCGTGGAGTGCGACGGCCGGCGGTGGCTGTGCGACGTGGGGTTCGGAGCGGACACGCCGCTCCATCCGGTCCCGTTCGGCGAGGGCGAGGTCCGCCCACAGTTCGGTCGCTCGTACAGGGCGGTCCGCGAGGGCGATGCCTGGGTGCTGCAGCTCTCGCGCCAGGGCACGTGGACCGACCTGTACGCCTTCACGCTCGAGCCGCAACACCTCGTGGACTACGAGATGGCCAACCACTTCACCTCGACGTGGTCCGAGTCGCCTTTCGTCCAGAAGCTCACCGCCCAGCTCCCTAGGCCGCAGGTGCGGCTCGCGCTCCGGGGGCTCGAGCTGACGGAGAATCGCGGTGCGAGCGTGGCAACGCGCGTGCTCTCGGGCGACGACGAGCTGCTCGAGGTCCTTGCCTCCCGGTTCGGGCTGCGATTCCCGCCAGGGACCCGTTTCAAAACCCCCGACCGATGAGCTGGAGGGTCGCCGTCGACGCGTGCCGCGCCGCCGATACGCCCGGTGGCGCTCAATCCGTGAAGTGCACCGTGTAGGTGAAGTCGTTGTTGCCCTCGTTCGACTCCCTGATCCGGTTTGCGGTGTCCACCTTGACCTTGACCGTCATGGGGTACCACAGCGTGATTGGCTGTGACCCAGAGAAGGGGGTCGAGGTGAGCTTGAAGAAGTATGGATCGAAGTAGAAGTCGTACTTCCAAGTGCCGCCGCCCTTGATTTGCTCGGTGTAGGTGAAGTCCTGGGGGACGAAGACCACGCTGGAGATCATTGGGTTGTATTGGCTGCCTTGCACTTTGGGGTTCACGAACTCCACCAGAACGCCGAACGAGGCCGACTGGGGCTTGCCGTCTGGCCCGTTGATCGTGCCCATGTTCCGGACGGTCACGTGGACCCACCCGGGCCTCTGCGCGTGGGCGGTGTACGTGCCCGAGGTCGGGCCGGAGTCGATCCCGATCGTTCCCGCCTGGTCGTACGACACGCGGACCGACGGCACCAGATCGGCGGGGAGCGGCATCACCGCGCCGCCGGGCACGAACGTCCTCATGCCCTGCGTGATCTTGGCGACCCCGGACTGGGCGGGGTTGGGCGGCGCGGCCGCTCCCGTCGTAGTCGCCGCGACACCGAAGAGGAACGCTGCGCACAAGGTAGCGGCGATGCTGGCAGGCGTCGGGTGGATTCGCATGGCGTCCTCCGATCCTCAAATGGGAAACGCGCTACGCGGCTCGATCCGCACGCCGAGCGGGACCGGGAGGATCGAGAAAGCCGACCGGCTCCGGTTGCTTTCCGGCGGGCGGCCGGCCGCGCCGGAGATCGCGGGTCCCGCTCGTTGACGGCGGCGGTAGGATTCAAGAAGCACCGGAGAAACGAGATTTCGCTGCGGCGACGGTGCCGCGGCTGAAGGACCTGGAGCTCGCTGGGTGCCGCTCGAAGGGAGGCTGTCATGAACAAGCTCGCCGGCCGGCTGCTGTACTGGACGCCGCGGGTGCTCTGCATCGCGTTCGCGGCGTTCACCAGCATCTTCGCGCTGGACGTCTTCCAGAAAGGGGTGCCGGTCTGGCAGGTTGCGCTCGCCCTGCTGATGCACCTGCTCCCGTCGACGATCCTCGTCATCGCGCTCCTGGTCGCCTCATGGCGCCACGAGTGGATCGGCGGGATCGCGTTCCTCGTGCTCGCCGTCCTCTACGTCGTCTGGGCGCACGGCAAGCCGTTCTTCGGGTGGCAGACGTTCCTGTTGATCCCCGGCCCGCTCGTGGTGGTGGGCGTGCTGTTCCTGCTCAACTGGCGCTACCGGGCGCAGCTGCGCCCCGCCTCCTGAGCTCGCGAACGAACCACCCGGCTTGCCTCGGCGTAGACCGGGGAAAGAGGTGACCCATGCGCTGCATGCGTCGTTCCGCCGCCGCGCTCCTTGCGCTCGGATCGCTCCTCGCCGGGCCGCCCGCGCTCGGCAACGCGACCGAGCCGCCGGCGCCGCGCTCGATGAGAGAGCTCCGGGGGATGCTGCGCGAGGCGCTCGAGGGCGGCAAGACCCCCGGGGTCGGCTGGGCCGTCGTCACGGCGGGCGGCGGCGTCGAGGCGGGCGGCTCCGGGTGGGCGGACGTCGCGAGCAAGCGCCGCGCCACCGGCGACACGCTGTTCCGGATCGGCTCGATCTCGAAGATGTTCGCGGCGATCACGGTGCTGCAGCTCGTCGAGGAAGGGAAGCTGTCGCTCGACGACCGCCTCGCCGAGCGCGCACCGGACGTCGCGTTCAAGAACCCCTGGGAGGCGACGGACCCGGTGCGCATCGCGAACCTCCTGGAGCACACGGCCGGCTTCGACGACCTGTCGTTCGCGGAGTACGCCCACAGCGTCGAGCCCCCGCTCACGCTCGCCCAGGGGCTGGCGTTCCGGCCCGCGTCGCGCACGAGCCGGTGGCGCCCGGGAACGCGCCAGGCGTACTGCAACTCGGGCCCGGCGATGGCGGCGCGCGTGGTCGAGGAGGTGACCGGCCGGCGGTTCGAGGACGTCGTCGCCGAACGCGTCTTCGCGCCGCTCGGGATGACGTCGGCGACCTATTTCCGGCCGCTGCCGGAGGAGGCCGCGACGCTGTACCACTCCGACGGCGTCACGCCGTTCCCGTACTGGGAGGTGATCGTCCGTCCCGCGGGCTCGGTGAACGCGTCGGCGCGCGAGATGGCGGCGGTGGTCGAGATGCTCCTCGGCCGCGGAACGTACCGCGGGCACCGCGTTCTGTCACCCGAGTCTGTCGAGCGGATGGAGCACCCCGCCACGACGACCGCGGCGCGCGCCGGCCTGCGCGAAGGGTACGGCCTCGCCGACTACGTCACCACCGTGGGCGGGTTCCTCGTGCGCGGCCACAACGGCGGAATGGGGGGCGCCCTGGCCCGCCTGGGCTACCTCCCGGACCAGCACGTCGGTTTCGTCTTCATGATCAACTCGGACGACGCCGCGCTGTTCGACCGGATCGAGAAGCTCTTCGTCGCGGCCCTCACGCTCGGCGTCCCGCGGCCGGCGATTCCGCCCGCCGTTGCGGTGCCGCCGGCGGTCGCCTCCCGCTTCACCGGGTGGTACGAACCGGCCAGCGCGCGGCGGCAGGACAGGGCGTTCTTCGAGCGGGTCGCGGGCGTCCAGCACGTCACCTTCGGGAAGGCGACGCTCAACGTCCGCGGCGTCTTCGACAAGGGCACCGCGCTCAGGGCGGTGACGCCCACGCTCTTCCGCGCCGAGGACGATCCGACGGCTCGGGTCGCGTTGGTCGACGACCCGCGTGACGGAACGCTCGTGACCGGCTCGGATACCGTGCGCCGCATTCCGGCGTGGCTCGCGCTCGGGCGGCTCGGCGCCGCAGTGCTCGCCCTGCTGCTGCTCGCGAGCGCCCCGCTCGTCGCGCTCGCGTGGGTGCCGCAACGGTTGCTCCGCCGCTCTCTGCGCGGGAGGCGTCGCCTGGGCGTCCTGCTCTGGCCGGCGGCCGCGGCCGTGATCATCGTGTGCATCCCCGCTCTCCTCGCGCTCGCCGGCGAGGACGCCGTCCTCCGCATCGGGCTGTTCACGCCGCTGTCGGCCGGGCTCTTCATGCTCACCGGCCTCGCACCGTTCGCCGCGCTCGGGAGCGCGGTGGTCGCGTTCCGGCGGCGCCCCGACGGTGTGGCACGTGTGACCGCCGTCTACGCGCGCGCCGTGGCGTGCGGCGCGCTCGTGTGCGCGCTCGGGCTCGTCGTGGGGGGCTGGTTCGCCGTCCGCACGTGGGTGTGACGGCGCTCCGGGGTGCGCGCGCACCGGCGCCGCTCACGCTCCGGCGGACAATCGCAACACCTCGCCGCGCACGCGTGCCGCGAGCTCGGCGCGCCCGGCGGTGGTCAGATCGTGCGTCGGGATCGGGCGGCCGACTCGGACTCTGATCGTGCCGGGCCGGACCCTGAACCCCGACCGCGGGAGCACCGCGCCGGTGCCGGAGAGCGCGACGGGCACCACCGGCACGCCGGCCTCGATCGCCATCGAGAAGGCGCCGCTCTTGAACGTTCCGACCGAGCCGTCGCGGCTGCGCGTCCCCTCCGGGAAGCAGGCCACGCACTGGCCGGAGCGCAGAAGATCCGTGACCCGCCGTATCGACCTGACAGCCCGGCTCCGCGCGCCGCGGTCGATGAGCACCATCCCCATCGCGGAGACGTACCAGCCGAGGAACGGGATCGAGCCGAGCTCGCGCTTGACGACGAAGCGGAGCGGCACGCGGAGCGCCACGAACAGCGTGGGGATGTCGATCATCGACTGGTGGTTCGAGGCGAACAGGCAGGCGGCGCCGGGCTCGAGCGCCTGCTCCCACGCGACGTCGAGGCGCGCGCCCGCGCCGTGGAGCAGCCCGGGCGCCCACAGCCAGCGCGCCATCCCGAGCGGCAGCGCGGGCCGCCGGGAGACGAGCAGGACGACCAGCGCCGCGGTGATGCACGCCGCCGACCACAGCAGCGTAAAGGCGAGCTGGACGGCGTTGAGCGCACCCCACGCGATACGAGCCGGCAACGCTCCTGCGCGGGGCGCCGCCGTTGCGGCGGCGGAAGCGGGCGGCGCGGCGGTCCGGGCGTCATCCGTGCGCATGCGGTCGATCGAGCCCTCCGTGTGGGCCTCATGGTAGCAAGCCCGAGCGGCCCCGGCGGCTCTGCGTCCCCTCCGTGCCGCCGCTCGCGGTCACGGTGACGGGATTGGTCGGGGTGTGGGCTCCGTCGCCGGATCCGGGGCGATCGGAGCCGCGGGCTCCTCCAGCGGGAAGGCAAGGAACGCCTCCACCACGTCGGGGTCGAACTGTGTCCCGGCGTGCGAGCGGATGTGCTCGCGCACCTCGGCGGCCGACCAGGCGCGGCGGTAGGGGCGATCGCAGGTCAGAGCGTCCCAGACATCCACGACGGCGAAGATCCGCGCCGCGAGCGGGATCTGCTCACCCTTGCGGCCGCGCGGGTACCCCGATCCATCCCACCACTCGTGGTGCGCGACCGGGATGTCCAGCGCGGGTCGGAGGTGCCTGATCGGAGAGAGGATCTCGAGCGCGTGCGTCGTGTGCTTCTGCATCGTCTCCCGCTCCTCGTCCGTGAGCGGCCCGTCCTTGAAGAGGATCGAGTCCGGGACGGCGACCTTCCCGATGTCGTGGAGGAGCGCCCCGCGGCGGAGGTTGACCAGGTCCCTCTCGTTCATCCCCATGGCGCGGGCCAGCCTCTCCGCCAGCGCAGTGACGCGCAGGCTGTGCCCCTCGGTCTCGTTGTCCCGGAGCTCCAACGCGCGCGACCATCCCTCGATCGTCGCGTCGTAGGCCAGCTTGAGGTCGAGGTTCGATCGCTGGAGATCATCGAACAGCGCCGCCGAGTCCACCGCGAGCGCCGCCTGGCCCGCCAGCATCTCGAGGAAGTCGAGCCACGACCTGTCGGGCTTGAACCAGCGCCGCTGGAACACCTCGAGCACGCCTTTCACCTCGCCCTTCGCCACGAGGGGCGTCGCCGCGCGCCAGGCGAACCCCTCCGCGGCCGCCAGGGCCGACCACCGCGCGTGAGGCTCTTCGGTGGGCTCCGGTCCGGTCACGGTGCGACGCTCGAGCGCGGCGCGCCCCGCATCGTCCTCGCCGAGCCGCAGCGTCGTCCTGGCGGACTCCGGCGCGGCGAAGCCGTCCCCCGCCGCGAACGCCAGCGTCGGCGCGAGCCGGTCCGCGAGCAGGACGTCCGCCGCATCCACGCGCAGCGCCGCGCGGACCTGGTCGAGGATCGTGTCGAGCGTCACCCTGAGGTCGAGGCTCCCGCCGATGGCGCGGTCGATCTTTCGGAGAGCCTGGGTGTGCATGAGGTTCCGCTCCGTCTCCTCGTGCAGACGGGCGTTGGTCAGGGCCGCAGCCACCTCGTGGGCGTACGTCTGGAGGATGTCGTACCTCTCCTGCGTCAGGTAGGACCGGTCGCGCGAGTAGAGGGTGAGCGAACCGAACGGCCTGTCTCGGGTGATGAGTGGGAACGACGCCGCGCACTGAATACCTTCCCCGAGTGCCCAGCGCTGCCAGACTCCCGGTGGGCCGTCGGTGGGGGCCTCGCGCGCAACCGCGGGCGCGCCCGTTTGGACGGCGGTGCCGGTGGGTCCGTCGTCGTCCTTGCGCTCTCGCCAGCGCACGGCTCCGGGGACCCGAGCCGACGGTGCGGGGGGGAACTGGGCGAGCGGCTCGACGGCGCCGTCGGGATTCGCGATCCCCAGCCAGGCGACGGTCGCGCCGAACACCTCGACGCACGCGCGGGTCACGTCCTTCGCGAGCTGCGTCGAGTCCATCGTCTCGGTGAGCACCTTCGCGGCAGCATGGAGGGCCGTGAGCGCGGCGAGGTGCTCGCGCGCCGACTCCTCCGCCCGCTGCCGACGCGTGATGTCCTGGTTGACGATGATCGCCCCGGCGATCTCGCCGCGCTCGTCGCGCAGCGGGACGGCGGAGTTGAGGATGGTCTTCCGGGTCCCGTCGAAACATTCGATCTCGATCTGCTCGTCGGCGGTGGTCTCGCCCCGGAAGACCGCCCGTGCGCTCGCCCACTCATCGGGTGCGATCTCCCTGCCGGTCTCGACGGATCGTCCCTTGTACTCGTGGTACCCGTCGAGGCCGACGAGGCGCCCTCCGCCCCAGATCTGCTGCGCCGACTTGTTTCGGTGCAACAGCCTCGCGGTCCGGTCCACGAACCAGACCCCGACGGGGAGGTTCTCCAACACGCTCTCCAGGAGTCTCTCTCGCTGCTGAGACCGCTTCCGGGCGCTGCGCACGGCGCGGATCGCCACGAACTGGACCGCGCAGATGCCGCTCACGGTGGCCACGAGCGTGATCCCGAGCCTGGCCGGTCCCACGAAGCCCGGCGGGGCGTGGAGCGCCCCGGCGAGTTCGGCCCCGGCGATCCCCAGCGCCGTCGCACACAGCGCAACCGCCGTCACGCTTCCCCACCTGTAGTTCAGGAGCAACCCGGCGGCCACCGTGATGAGGATGAGCGCCGACGGCACCGGGCTGTGGAGACCTCCGGCCAGAAGGGCGCGAGAAACGACGACCGTCCACGCCAGCGCGATCAGGAGTGCGGTCGCCAGCAGGGTCCGGCGCGACCGGTTCAGGAGGAGCAGCCCGACGCCCGCGAGGTCGGCGAGCACCACGGAGGCGGCCGTCCGCCAGCCCGCGCCCGCGACGAGGAGCGTCACCGCGAGACCGACGAAGGTGACCACCCCCATGACGGTCCACAGGAGAGCTTCGAGGAAGCGGGCGCTGGACTCGCGAGCCTCCGCTTCGGGGGTCTGCAACAGTCCGATACCCTCCGTCCCGTCCATCACCAAAGTCGCCCTCGATCCGCCGACTGAGTCTACACCTCGGACAGGCCCCTCGGACGCGCTACGGGCACACCGTGAGGCGCCGCCGAGCGGCCGCGACGCCTAGTCGTCGCAGCGGATGGGCAGGTTCGGGCGCAGGGAGCTCATCCTGCCCGCGAGGTCCTCGATCTCGGCGCGGGTCGCCTTGAACGACATGTCCTGGCCGTTCTTCAGCCACACCTGGACCGCCCCCGAAGCGGCGTACTCGAAGCAGAGGCGGCTCACGTCGTCCCACGCGAAGTCGATCGCACTCTGGCCGAACGCCTCCTCGGAGCACAGCGGCGACTTGTCCGTCGGCTTGAAAGCGAAGGTCTTTGCGGTCATCGTCACGTCGCCCCGCGCCGTGCATAGCCCGCGCGTCCGGTACAGCCCCTTGACCACCACCTGCGTGACCGTCGCGGCCGGGCTCGCCTGGGCGGCCGGCGGGGCCGCGGACGTGGCCGTCGGCGCCGCGCCCGTCCGCGCCATCATCGCCTGGATCACCGGGTTCGGGACCTTCTCGTTGGCGAGCGCGACGAGCGAGTCGGTGTCGGTGGAGAACGCGGTCTCGGACGACTGGATCTTCGCGATGATCACGTCGGCCGAGACCCCGGCCTTGACGAGCTTCACGATGTCGGCGTTCGTGAGCGGCTGCTCAGCCGCGGCCAAGGCCGAGACGAGTGCCACCGCCAGCACGATCAGTACTGTTCGCACACTGGCCTCCCTTTGCGTGACGCACCGATTGTCGCACACCCTCCGGGGCACCTCGCTATGGTTCGCGACCGCCGCCGGCTACCAGAACAGGTCGACGCCGCCGCCGCCGAAGCCGCCGGTGCCGGGGAAGAAGAACGATGTGCCGACCGTCATGACGAAGACGACGACGGCGAGCTGGGCGAGCCGCAGGACGCTGTTGGTCAGCTCGACCGCGGCGCCCTCCACCGGCCGCAGGCCCGCGTGCGTCGCAAGACGCCGCCCGAGCAGCGCGGCGCAGTGGCCGATCCGCGCCACCATCACCGCGAGCAGCGCGGCGAAGAGCGCGGCGGCCCCGGAGATGAGCAGGCGCAGGGGCCGCACGCCGGCGAGCCACGCGCCCCGGACGAAGCGCGCGCGGCGCGGGATCTCCCGCGCGGCCACCCGGATGTCGGCGAGCCTGCTCGGTTTCGGGGGTTGGGCCCGAGGCACCGTCCGGAGGCGCTCGAGCAGCGGAGGCACCAGCGCCTCGACGCCGGCCGCGGGGTCGCCGGCGCGCGCCGCCGGGACGAACGTCGCCTCCGCGAGGCGGAGCACCTCGACGTCGGGAAGCGCCGGCTCGACGCCGTAGCCGACCTCCACGCGGAGGTGCCTGTCCTGGGGGAAGACGAACACGATGACGCCGTTG
>DATKLI010000108.1:0-9879 GCA_035542455.1 Thermoanaerobaculaceae bacterium | reverse complement strand
CGGCGCGCGGATCCGGGACGGGGTGTCGGTGACGCTGCCTCATGCGGACACCGAGGGGCCCCCGGCCCGGGACGCGCAGCCGGGTCGCGGCCGAGGAGTTTCGGGCCGCAGTGAGCGGGGGCGAGCAAGGCCCGAAGGCCGCGATCCCGAGGGGCCAATCAAAAGCCTCCACGAAGTGGAAACCTCCCGAGCTTGGGGAGATTCTTCGCTCGCTGCGCTCGCTCAGAATGACATTCGGTTGGGAACGCCGCGCCAGCGCCCGCCCGGGAGGCAAGAAGGAAGAGCCTCCGCGCACGTGGATGAAGAAGCGGCTGAGAGGTTGGAAGGGCGACTAGCCCTTGCCGAACGCGGCCGCGCGCCGCCGCCACTCCTCGGCCTTCCCCTTGTCGCCGAGCGACTCGAACGTGCTCGCGGCGAGGAGGCACGCCTTGGGCGATGGGTTCGCCTGGACCATGCTCTCCATGAGCGTGTCCACGGCGGCGCGGTCGCCGCGCAGGAAGCGGATGACGGCCAGGTTGGCGTACGCCTGCGAGTGCGAGGGGTACGCGGCGATCTCCCGCCGGAACGCGGCCTCCGCCTCGTCGATGCGGTTGAGCCGGGCGAGCGCGTCGCCGCGGAGGAAGTCGAGGTTGTACACGGAGGAGAGCCGCAGCTCGCGCGCGTACGACTCGGCCTTCTCGACGACGTCGAGCGCCTTCTGCGGCTCGCCGGAGCGCAGGTCCACCTCGGCCATGAGCAGGACCGCCGACGGCTGCGGGTTGCGCTCGACGACCGCCGCCTGCGCGTGCTCGGCGGCCGCCTTGAGGTCGCCCCTCGCCAGCGCGACGCGGGCGAGCAGCTCCTGGGCCTTGGTCGGGACGTCGGGGAGCGCCTTGCGGGCCAGCGCCTCGGCCTCGTCGAGGTGCGAGACGCGCAGCTCCGCGAACCCGAGGGACGCCGCGATGTCCGGGAGGAACACCGGGCACCGGTTGACCGCTTCCCGGTACGCGGCCGCCGCCTCCGCGTCCTCGCCGACCTCCGTCAGCACCTCGCCGAGCTTGACCCAGACGTCCACCATCGCCGGGTTGTCCTTCACGATCGAGCGCAGGATGCCGATCGAGGGGATGTACTTGCGCTCGTCGGCGAGCTTCCATGCGTCCTGCAAGCGCCTGAGATACTTCAGGTTGTCAATGGGGTTCGGGAGGTTCGCGGCCGAGCCGGTGTCGTGCAGGCCACCGATGTAGCCGAGAGCGGCGAGGCGCTTCAGCGTCTCCTCGTCGGCCTGCGTGGGTTTCTGGTTCCCCTGGGGAAACTTCTGCAGCTCCTTCGCCAGCCGAGCGGCGTCGGCGGCGTCGCTGGCGACCAGGTCGTGGAGCTCCGCCGGGTCGGCGGCCATGTCGTACAGCTCGGGGCGCGGCCCCCAGATGTAGTGGTAGCGGCCGTCCAGGACGCACCGGAGGTCAGCCCACCCGAGCTGGAGGCGCGGGAACAGCGTCTCGCCGTAGATGATGCGGCCGGCGTCGCGCTTGGGGTCCATCGAGAGCAGCGAGGAGCCGCTGACCCCCTTGGGGGTCGGCACCCCGAGCGCCGCGGTGACGGTCGGCAGGATGTCGGAGAGCTGCACCGGCGTCGCGATGCGCCGGCCGGCACCGTACGCCCCCGGCAGCTTCACCATCAGCGGGACGCTGATCGCCTCGCGGTACAGCAGGATCGAGTGCTGCTCCTCGCCGTGGTCGCCGAGCCCCTCGCCGTGGTCGCCCGTCAGGATCACGATCGCACGGTCGTAGACGCCGAGCCGCTTCAGGTCGTCGAAGAACGTCCCGATGATCGAGTCCGCGGTCGCCACCTCCGCGTCGTACGTGACGCCGTACTCCGTCCTGAACGGCTCCGGCGGGTCGTACGGGCGGTGCGGCTCGTAGATGTGGAAGAAGAACAGGAACGGCTCAGAGGCGTGCTTGGCGATCCACTCGCGCGCGAACGCCTCCGTCTTGTCGCCCGAGCGACGGTAGTGGATCGACTCGACGCCGGGCGTGGGCCCGGTGGAGTCCTCGTAGAAGTCGAACAGCCGCCCGAGGCCGGTCTCGTAGCGGAGCACGTACGACGACACGGCGGCGCCGGTCGCGTACCCCTGGGCCTTGAGGAGCGCCGGCAGGCTGGGATGGGCCGTGCCGTCGAACACGAACCCGACGTTGTTCCGGACGCCGTGCTCGAACGGGAGCTCGCCGGTGAGCATCGTGGTATGCGCGGGGAGCGTCATCGGGCAGGGGGTGTACGGGTCCTCGAAGAACCATGCCTCCTGCTGGAACCGGTCGAGGTGCGGCGTCCGCACCTTGGAGTAGCCGTACGCGGGCAGCCGATCGGCGCGCATCGTGTCAATCGAGATCAGGATGACGGGGGCCTTCGGGAACAAAGGAACGGCGCGGCCCCGGGAACAGGACCCGGCGAGACCGAGGAAGAGCGCCACCGTCAGAAGACGGGCCGGGTGCAGCGACGTCGCGCTCCACGCCCGGCTCGCTCCGCTACGCCCGTTCCTGTGAGGCGATCCCGCCACGCGCGTCCTCCCGTCCGCTCCTCCGGGCCGGCCCCGGGGCAGCAGAGGATTCTAGCCCGGCTCCGCGAACACGCCATACCAACGCGGGGGGCGACTCGTCCATGCCCGCGCCGCCGCGGTAGAATGCCCCATGCCCGAGCTGAGGTGGACAGAGGCCGACGTCCCGCGCCGCCTGCAACTCGTGACCTCGCCAAGCGGGATCGGCCGTGCCTCCGACAACCAGCTTGTCCTGAAGGACTTCTCGGTCTCGCGCCACCACGCCCGCCTCGAGAAGCGCGGCGACACGTGGTGGGTCGTGGATCTCGGATCCACGAACGGGATCAAGGTCAACGACAAGTACGTCACCGACACCATGCTCTCCGACGGCGACCAGATCCAGGTCGGCAACTTCACCCTGGGGTTCCACCGGGGCGAGTCGTCGGCCGGGTTCTCGGTGAGCTCCTCGACGTTCCTGCGCTCGCTGGAGGAGTTCCGCGAGGACTTCCGGATCGAGCCCGGCCACCCCAGGTCGGCGGCCCAGACGACCGCCGCGACGCCGCGCGAGCGCGTCCTCGAGGCGCTCGCCCAGGTCGCCCGCACGCTCCTCGAGGTCGAGGAGCTGGAGCCGGTGCTCGACAAGGTCATGAAGGCGGTGTTCGACCAGCTCCCGGCGGAGCGCGCCTACATCCTGCTGTTCACGTCGGAGGGCCAGGCCGAGCTCCGCATCGCGCGGTCGCGCGGCGGCACGCCGCTCGCGGACGCCCCGGTCTCGCAGACGATCCTCGACCTCGTCTCCCGTCAGAAGGTCGCCGTGCTCACCTCGGATGCGCAGGCCGACGAGCGGTTCGCCGCCGGCCTCTCCGTGCGCCTGCACCAGATCCGGTCGGCGATGTGCGCGCCGCTGTGGCACCGCGACAGCGTCATCGGCGTGCTGTTCGTGGACACGCCGCTGGCCACCGGGTGTTTCACGACCGAGCACCTCGACCTCCTCACGGCGCTCGCCAACTACGCGGCCGTCGCGATCGACCGCGCGCGTCTCAACGACCACATCCGCGAGGCGCGGCGGGTGCGGGAGCGGCTCGAGCGCTACCACTCGCCAGCGGTGGTCGAAGCGATCGTCGGTCGCCAGCGCACCGGCAGCGACGCCGAGCGCCACGAGACGCGCGAGGTCACCGTCCTGTTCGCGGATCTCGTGGGGTTCACGGCGCGCTGCGAGGGGATGGACCCTCCCGACGTCGCGCGCTTCCTGGGAGAGTTCTTCACGCTGGCGTCGGACTCGGTGTTCGAGTTCGGAGGCACGCTCGACAAGTTCATCGGCGACGCTGCGATGGCCTTCTTCGGCGCGCCTCTCGAGCAGCCGGACCACGCCGAGCGCGCGGTCCTCGCCGCGCTCGCGATGCGCCGCCGACTGAAGGCGTGGAACCACGAACGCGAGGTCGCCGGCCTCGACGTCATCGAGGTCCGCATGGCCGTGAACTCCGGTCTGGTCGTCGTCGGGGAGATCGGCTCGGCGACCCGCGTCGACTACACGGTCCTCGGCAACACCGTCAACGTGGCGTCGCGCCTCGAGGACGCGGTCGCGCAGCCCGGCCAGATCGTGCTCGGCGCGGCCACCCAGAGCGCGGTCGCACACCTGTTCCCGACCGAGCACCTTGGGAACGTCCAGCTCCGCGGGCTGCAGGGCAAGCTCCCGGTCTTCCGGCTCATGACCGAGGAGATCACCGGCGTCGGCGATTGATGGTCCTCGCCTGCCTGGCCTTCGTCACGTCGAGCGCACACAAGCACCGCGAGGCGATGGAGATCCTGGCGTTGCCGCTCGAGCGCGTCGCTCTGGACCTCCCGGAGCCGCAGGGCCTCGACGTCGTGGCCGTTGCGCGCGAGAAGGCGCGCTCCGCCTACCGCGCCCTCGGACGGCCGGTGCTCGTCGAGGACACCTCCCTCGAGATCGCCGCACTCGGCGGGTTCCCCGGCCCGCTCGTGCGCTGGCTCCTCGAGGCGGCCGGTCCGCCGGCGATCGCGCGCATGCTCGACGGGTTCGACGACCGGTCCGCGCGAGCGCTCTGCGCGGCGGTCGCGCGGGACGGCGACCGCGAGTGGCTGGGGGTCGGCCGCGTCGAGGGCTCGATCGCCCGCGAGCCGCGCGGACGCGGGGGGTTCGGGTGGGACGTCGTGTTCGCGCCCGAATGGGGAGGCGGCTCCACGTACGCGGAGCTGGCGCCCGCGGTGAAGAACGCGCGCTCTCACAGGCGCCTCGCGCTCGAAGCGCTCAAGAGGCAGCTGACAGCCAATAGTTGACAGTTGACAGCTCCCCCGCCCAACCGCTCGAAAGTCGAAAGCTGAAAGTCGAAAGCCGACAGCTTTCCCCCACCCAACCGGCCAGCCGACAGCCGACAGCTCCACCTCCCACTTCAGAAACAAGACGCCCTTGGGGGAGGGAGGCTGTGAGCTGTGAGCTGTGAGCTGTGAGCTGTGAGCTGTGAGCTGTGAGCTGTGAGCTGTGAGCTGTGAGCTTTCGACTTTAGACTTTCGACTTTGAACTTTCGACCTTCGACCGTCCCTCAGGGCAGCTCGATTCGGCGATCGAGGAGTGGGAGCCCTTCCGCGAGGCGGGCGGCGTCCTCGGTGAGGAGGACCCAGAGCGTCGCCGCCGCCGCGGCGAGATCCCCGGGCGCACGTTCGTTGGCCACCACGTAGTCGGCCGCCGCGGCACGCTCGGGGTCGGTGAGCTGTGCCGCGATCACGGCGTCGAGACGCTCCGGGCGCCACCCGGCGGCGAGAGCCCTCTGCCGCCGTGCGGTCTCAGGCGCGGTGACGACGACCAGCCGGTCGTACTCCTCTGACGCGCCGGTCTCGACGAGCAGAGCCGCCTCGACCACGGCGACGTCGGGAGGGGTCTCCCGCCGCCGCAACCCTTCGTACCAGCTCGCGACCCGCGCCCGGACCTGCGGGTGGATCGCCGCCTCGAGGCGCCTCAGGCGGACGGCGTCCGCGAGCACGAGGTCTCCCAGCGCCTTGCGGTCCACGCTGCCGTCGGCGGCGATCACCGCCGTCCCGAACACCTCCAGCACCGCCCTCGCCCCCGGGCCGTTCGGCCGATACAGCTCCGCGACCAGAGCGTCGGCGTCACAGACCTCCGCTCCCAGGCCCCGCAGCGCGGCGGAGAGCGTGCTCTTGCCGCTCGCGACGCCTCCCGTCACCCCGACCCGAAGCACGTCACGCTCCCCTGCGGCGGCCGGCCGCGGTCGCGGTGTTCTGGAGCAGGCCGGCGATCGTCAGCGGGCCGATCCCGCCGGGCACTGGTGTGATCGCCGCCGCGACCTCGCGCACCGCGTTGAAGTCGACGTCGCCGACGAGCGTGTAGCCGCGCTTGGCGAGCTGCGCGGCGCGCTCGGAGTCGCCGGGGTACAGGCGCGCCACCAGCGCCGCGTCATCGACGCGGTTGACCCCGACGTCGATCACGACGGCGCCGCGCTTGACGTGCTCGGCGGTCACGAGCGCCGCTCTCCCCGCCGCGGCCACCAGCAGGTCGGCCTCGCGGCACACCGCCGCGAGATCGCGGGTTCGCGTGTGACAGAGCGTGACGGTCGCATGGCGGGCGAGGAGCAGCGCGGCCATCGGCTTGCCCACGATCTCGGAGCGGCCGAGGACGACGGCGCGGCACCCTGCGAGGGGGACCGCGTTGGCCTCGAGAAGCTCGATCACCCCCGCCGGCGTGCACGGGACGAACGACGGCCGGCCCTGATGGAGCAGCCCGACGTTGAGGGGGTGCAAGCCGTCCACGTCCTTGGAAGGATCGATGAGGTCGAGGAACGTGCGTCCGTCGAGCGGTTTCGGGAGCGGCATCTGGAGGAGGATCCCGTCCACGTCGGGGTCGCCGTTCAGCCTCCGGATGAGCGCCGAGAGCTCCGCCGGGCTCGCCGTTGCCGGGAGGGCGTGGGTCGCGGAGCGTATCCCGACCTGCTGGCACGCCTTCCCCTTCGAGGCCACGTACGAGCGGGAGGCCGGATCGTCCCCGACGAGGATGACCTCGAGGCGCGGCGACACGCCCCGCGCGGCCAGCTCTCGCACCAGCCCCGCCACCCGCTCCCTGATCGCGGCGGCCACCGCCGCACCGTCGAGAATCCTCGCGCTCATGCCCCCTCCCACCGCGCGACCGTCAGGCCGGCGACGCCGCCCGAGAGGTCGCGTCCCTCGAGCACCGCGTACCCGAGCCCGGTGAGGACCGCGGCGATCCCGAGCCGATCCGGGAACGTGTCGACCGAGGCGGGGAGATAGTCGTACGCGTCACCGTCGTGCGAGATGAGCCGTCCGAGAGGACGCACGACGGCGCGGTTCCAGGCCTTCATCGCCGCGGCGACGGTCGGCCGCGCCGGTCGCTGCAGCTCGAGCACGCCGAGGATCCCGCCCGGCGCGAGCACCCGGCCGATCTCGCGAAACCCGAAGGCGAGGTCCGCGAAGTTCCGCACGCCGAAGGCGATCGTGACCGCGGCGAACGCGCCGCCCCGGAACGGCAGCGCGAGCGCGTCGGCCGCCACCCACGCGACGCGCCGGCCCAGCGCCCGCGCCTTGCGCCCGGCCACCCGGAGCATCGGGAGGCTGAAGTCCCCTCCGACAACGGCGCGGGCGCGGATCGCGAGCGCGACATCGCCCGTGCCCGCCGCGAGGTCGAGCACCGGCCCCCGGGGCGCGGCCGAGAGCGCCGCGACGAGCCGCCGTCTCCACCGCACGTCCTGGCGCAGCGACAGGAGCCTGTTCAGCAGGTCGTAGCGCGGGGCCACGCCAGAGAACATCGCACGGATCGCCGCCGGGTCGCGGGCCAGCCGCGGGTCCATGGCCGGGACGGTAGCACGCGGCCGGCGGCCCCCTCAAGGCGAGGCTGAGCCCGCGAGGCGCACCGCGAAGTCGTGAAGGACGATGAAGCGCGACACGGCGAGCTCCTCGTCGCCGCAGCGGTCGAGGTGGGCGCACTCGCCACGCGGGCGGGGCGCGCCTCCGGGCCAGGCGAAGCACGCGCCGTCGTCCGGGATCGCGGGCCCCTCCTGGACGAACACGTGGTCGCCCGAGACGGCGGAGCCGTCGTTGAGCACGACCGGGGCGTGCGCGCGCCCGTCGAGGACGTGCCCGACGAAGCAACCCGGTGGGTCGAGGCCGAGCAGGTACAGGAGCGTGGGAGCGACGTCGATCTGGCCGCCCAGCACGGGCATCTCGCCGGCCGGCTTGTCGCCGGGCATCAGGACGAACAGCGGCACGCGACGCAGGCGCACCAGGATCGACGGCTCCCACCGGCTCTCGCCGACCAGCTTCAGCAGCGCGTCGTCCACGTCCAGCCCGGACTCGTGGTCGCCGTACAGTGCGACGACGGTCCGCGACAGCATCCCGGACCGCTCGAGCTCGCCGACGAACCTCGCCACCGACGCGTCGAAGTAGTGCATCGCGTGGATGTAGTTCCCGAGCGGCGTGTCCTTGAGCGGCCCGACGTCGAGCACCTTGTGGCGGTCCGGGAACAGGTCGAACGGGTGGTGCAACCCCAGGGTGATGAGGAACGCGAAGTACGGCTCCCTCTGCGCCCGGAGCGGCCCCACGAGGCGGTCGAAGAACACCCCGTCCGCGAGCCCCCAGCCGATCGTCTCGCCGGGACCGAGCTCGTCCCTGAACAACATCCGCTCGAACCCGTAGCGCGGGTGCAACACGCCGCGGTTCCAGAACCCCTTCTCGAACCCGTGAGCCGACAGCGTCGAGTACCCGTGCGCCCGGAGCACCGACGCGAGCGTCACGAAGTGATCGTGCGAACGGCGGAACGCGACGGCGCCCCGGTCGAGCGCGTGCTGCGAGTTGAGCACGGCGAACTCGCCGTCCGAGCTGCGGCCTTGACCGGTCTGGTCGAACACGAACGGGAAGTACATCGCGCGCGCCCGCAGGGCGTTGAGGAACGGCGTGATCTCCGCGCCTCCGACCCGGGTGCCGATCACCCACTGCTGCAGCGACTCGACCTGGATCAGGATCACGTTGGCGCCCTTCGCGACGCCGAACTCCGGACCGGGGGCGGCCGACTCGGCGTGGCGCGCCGCGAGGAAGGCGCGGACCTTCGCCTCCTCTCTCGGGTCCGCCACGTCTCGCTCGGCCCACTCCCGGTACGTCCGCAGCGCGTCGAACAGGTGGACGTTCACCACGCCCCAGCGCCCCAGGAGGGCTCCCTTCGAGAACAGCTGGTCGGCGGTGGACGGGTCGCGCATCCCGGCGCGCAGCACCCTGACGGCGGGCACTCCGGCGGCGATGCTGACGACGAGCGCGGCCGCCCATGCGAACCTGCGCGTCCGCGCGGGCGCCGCCTCGCCGCGCCGCCGTCGCGGCCACATCAGGGCGAACGCGAGCGCACACGCCGCGCCCACGAGGAGCCAGCCGTCGTTGGCATGCAGGAGGGCGCGCACGCTCCCGCCGACCTGCCCGATCTGCCCGGCGGCGCTCACGGCGACGAGCGGGACCACCGTGTCGAAGTAGCGCAGGTAGAGGGCGTCGGCCAGGGCGATCACGTTGGTTGCGGCGACCACGACGCCCGCCGCCCACCCCCGCCACCGTCCGGGGGGGAGCGCGGCGAGCGCCGCCACGAGCGCGGCGGCCGATGCGGATGCGACGCCGCCTCCCCGCCACAGCTGGTGCTGCGTGACCTCGGAGAACGTGACCGTGGCGAGGCCGACGCCGAGCCACGCCCACACGACCGGGACGGCCTCCACGGCCAGCCACCGCCACGATCCGGCGGCGGGCCGGTACCGGCGCACGACAGCGGCAACGCCAAGGCCGGCTGCGCCGAAGGCGATCTCCAGCAGCGCGCACCGCCACACGACCAGCACGGCGCAGCGGACCGGCGCGCCGCCGACGGGCGGGCCGTACCACGCGACCTGCTCGCGCACCATCTCCCACTCGAGCACCCAGCGCCCGGACGTGCCGGGAGCGTGGACGCGGGCCGTCACGACGGCCGTCTCGCCGGGGCGCACCGCGCCCGGCAGAGTCGCCCGCCTCCCGTCCCACTCGACCACGGTGCCGTCGGGCCTGCGCCAGTGGTACGAGAGGTGGTCGCCCGCCGCCTCGGACCACGTCGCGGTCCCGCGGTTCGTCACGCGCACGGTGACGTCGCGGTTCCGGTCGGCCCACAGCACGCGGGGCGTCCGCCCAGCCCCGACCGACCACGCGAGGCCGGGCGCCGCGGCCAGCGCCGCCGCGGGCAGCGCGGCGAGCGCGAGCGCCGCGAGCACCCCTGCAGGCCCGACCCGAGAGGCCGGCCTCAACCGCGGCTTCCCGCGTCCCGGCCTTGGGAGGGCGCGCCGGGGAGCACCCCCGGCGGCGGGTTCGCCCCCACTCGGCCGGGGAGGACG
>DATKLI010000107.1:0-4674 GCA_035542455.1 Thermoanaerobaculaceae bacterium | reverse complement strand
CGCGGGACAGCTTCGGGCATTCTGGTGCAGGTCCATCCTTGTCTCCTTCCGTGCTGCAGGTTCAGCCACCCACAGCATGACGGAAGTGACTTGGATGGACCACTCCCTTTACTGAACAACCTCGTGAGATTCCACAGCTAGAGCGGCCGGGTGGGAGGGCGGAGCGGCCGCGGGACCCCCCGCCCGGATAGACGGTCCGACGCCGGCCGCGCCCGTCAGAAGCCCTCGAGGATGGTGACGACGAGGCCGCGCGCGAAATCGACCGCCAGGAGGTCCATCGCCTCCACCTCCCGGTCGAAGTAGTCGTACGACGTGGCCGCGGTCACGTTCACGTCGTACGGCTTGCTGCGGGTGAAGTGCTGGTCCCGCCAGAGGACGACGGGCTTCTCCCCGGTCCTGTCCACGAACTGGACGTCCGCCACGACCGTGAGCTGGTACTGCGTCGCGCGGCCGTAGGTGTCGAACTGGACCGGCATCGAGGCGGCGGACGTCACGGTCCCGGTGAGCACGACGTCGGCCTGGTCCGGGTTCGATACGAGCTGGAAGCGGCCTCGCCGCACCCACTCCTGCGAGACCTGCTCCGTGAGCCGCTGGTCGAGCTCGGCGCGGGTGGTCTGGTTGACGAACGGCGTGACGTAGAGCTTCTGGAGCCGGGCGGGGAGCGAGCTCGACTGCCCGATCAGGTGGTACCCGCACCCGACAAGAAGCAGCGCCCCGAACGCGGCGAGCGCTCCTCGACACACCACCCGCGGGCCACGACCCATGGCCTCACGAGAATGTGGATCGTAGATGGTGGATCGTGGGTGGTCCCCACCATCCGGCGATCCGTTTCTCCGATCCACGATCCAGGACCCACAACCCACGGTTTTCATCCTTTCACCACGAACGAGACCATCCGGTCCGGAACGTGGATGACCTTCACGACTGCTTTCCCCTCGAGCCACTTCCCCACCGCCGCTCTCGCGACCGACGAGGCGGCGTCGGCATTCATGCCGGGCTCCGCCTCCACCGTCGCGCGCAACTTGCCGTTCACCTGGACCGCGAGCGTGACTCGCTGGCGCGCCAGCAGCGCCCCATCGTACTCCGGCCACCCGGCGCGGAGGAGCGACTGCTCGTGCCCGAGGATCCGCCAGATCTCCTCGGTGACGTGCGGTGCGATCGGGTGGAGGAGCTTCAGCAGCGTCTCGTACGCGTCCCGCAGCGCGGCGCCCGAGGCGGTCGCCTGGTGCTCGGTCATCGTGTTGACCAGCTCCATCATCGCCGCGGTCGCGGTGTTGGGGTGGTAGCGCTCGAGGTCGTCGTGCACGCGCTTGACCGTGCGGTGCATCGCGACGCGCACCGCCTCGCTCGCGCCCGCGTCGCCCGCGCGTCCGTCGCTCTCGGCGACGATGGCCTGCGCGCCCCAGACGCGTTGCAGGAACCGGTGCGCGCCCATCACGCCCTCCTCGGTCCACTCCACCTCCTTCTCGGGCGGACCCATGAAGAGCGTGTAGACGCGCTCGGTGTCGGCGCCGTAGCGCGCGATCAGCGCGTCCGGCGCGACCACGTTCCCCCTCGACTTCGACATCTTCTCGAGCTTGCCCGAGGCGGAGCTCTTCGCGGTGATCATCCCCTGGTTGAAGAGCACCGTGAACGGCTCTTCGCCCGGGACCAGCCCGAAGTCGTGCATCACCCTGTAGACGAAGCGCGCGTACATGAGGTGCAGGATCGCGTGCTCGATCCCCCCGATGTAGAGGTCCACGGGCATCCAGCGCGCCACGCGCCCCGCGTCGATCATCGCGTCGCGGACGTGGGGGTTGACGAAGCGCGCGAAGTACCACGACGAGTCCATGAACGTGTCCATCGTGTCGGTCTCGCGTCGCGCCGCGCGCCCGCACTTCGGGCACTTCGCGGTGGTGAACGACGCGCTGCGCTCGAGCGGGTTCCCCTCGCTGCCGCCGAACTGGATGTCGGTCGGCAGCACGACCGGCAGCTGGTCGTCCGGGACGGGGACGATCCCGTCGCGCTCGCAGTACACCACCGGGATCGGCGTGCCCCAGTACCGCTGCCGCGAGATCAGCCAGTCGCGCAGCCGGTAGTTGACCTTGCGCGCGCCGATCCCCTTCTCCTCGAGCCACTCGGTGGCGCGCGCGATTGCGTCGGCCTTGAGCAGGCCGTTCAGCCACTCGGAGTTGATCGCGGGCCCGTCGCCGACGTACGCCTCGCCCTCCCAGCCGTCGGGAGGCTGCACGGTTCGGATGATCCGGAGGCCGTACGCCTTCGCGAACTCCCAGTCGCGCTGGTCCTGGCCCGGCACGGCCATGATCGCGCCGGTGCCGTACGACATCAGAACGTAGTCCGCGAGGTAGATCGGCACCGGGCGCCCGGTGAAGGGGTTCGTCGCGTGGCTCCCCGTGAACACGCCGCGCTTCTCGACGGGCCCCTCGGTGGAGAGCCGGTCGAGCTCCGTCTGGTGCCGCACCCGGTCGACGAACTCGGCGACCTCCGCCTTGCGGTCGGGCGTCGTGATGGCGTCCACGAGCGGGTGCTCCGGAGCGAGCACCGCGAACGTCATCCCGAACGAGGTGTCCGGACGCGTCGTGAACACCCTCAACCCCGGCAGGTCGTCGCGCCCGTGGACCTTCATCGTGAACTCGGCGCCGTCCGAGCGGCCGATCCAGTTCCGCTGCATCACCTTGACCTTCTCGGGCCAGTCGGTGAGCCGATCGAGCCCCTCCAGGAGGCGGTCGGCGTAATCCGTGATCTTGAGGAACCACTGCTCGAGCTCGCGCTGCTCGACGACGGAGCCGCAGCGCTCGCAGGCGCCCGCGACGACCTGCTCGTTCGCGAGGACGGTCTTGCACGAGGGGCACCAGTTCACCGGCGACTTGCCTCGGTAGGCGAGCCCCTTCTCGAACATCCGGTTGAACAGCCACTGGTTCCAGCGGTAGTACTCGGGCTCGCAGGAGGCGATCTCCTTCTCCCAGTCGTAGAGGATCCCCCACCGCCGGAACTGGTCCTTCATGCGCGCGATGTTCGCGAGCGTCCACTCGCGCGGGTGGATGTTGCGCTTGATCGCCGCGTTCTCGGCCGGGAGGCCGAAGGCGTCCCACCCCATCGGGTTGAGGACCTTGCGGCCCTGCATCAGGAACAGGCGGAACATGCAGTCGCCGAGGATGTAGTTGCGCCCGTGGCCCACGTGGAGGTCGCCCGAGGGGTACGGGAACATCATCAGCATGTAGAGGTCCTTCGGGCCCGCGGTGTCCACCGCGGCGAACCGCTCGCGCGCCCAGAACTCCTGCCAGCGCGGCTCGATCTGTTGCGGATCGTACGGGAGCGCCATCACTTCCTCCGGGCGCCGATTGTACGGCAGGAACGGCAGAAGGAAGAAGGAAGACGGAAGAGGGACGACGAGGCACGCGGCCCCGAATCGCCGGACTCCCGTCTTCCCTCTTCCATCTCCCCTCGCCCACACGAGCCGGACCGTCGCGCAACGCGTGCAGCCGCGCCGCCGCCGTTGGGCCAGATGCAAGGAAGGCGAGCGGTGAGCGCCGGGGGCGTACCCGGAGGGTACGTTGAGGACGCGAGGCGTGAGTCTGACGCACGGGCGAGGAGCGGCTTCGCCGCGACGAGCGGGGGGCACGGGGGGTCGAGAGCGGCCGGGCGGGTGGTGGAGCGGCCGCGGGACCCCCCGACCGGATAAACGGTCCGCTATCGGCGGCGCACCTTACAAGCCGAGATGGGAGCCGCTGCGTGCCAGCACTCCCGCCAGCACCTCCGCCGCCCCCGCCTCCACCACCGGCCGGTCGCCCAGGAAGATCGCCTGGCACTCCCCCGACGCGAGCACGGGGAACGCCTCGGCACGGTCGAGCCCGCCATGCGCACCGAGCACCTTGGCGAGCGCGGCGCCGCCCGCCTCCGGGTACGCGTCGAGCATCACCGCCTTCCGCTCGACCACGACGTCCTCGAGCGGCGCGAGCCCCCGCGACACGCGGACCGGGCTGCCGAGCGCGAAGCCGTACTCGCCCACCGACTCGAACACGGTGTCGCGGATCTCGAAGAGGGCGCCGCGCGAGAAGAACGTGCCCGCGAACCGCAACAGCGACGCGCGGACCTCGGCGGGGTCGGCGTCCACGTGCAGCGCCAGGAAGAAGTCGCGGAACGCCTCGGCGTCGCCCTCACCGGCGGCGGCGCGGCGGCTCAGGATGCGGTCCGCGAGGGCCGTGAGGTCCTCGCGGAACCAGCGGGCAGTCTCGCCCGCCTCGCCGACCGGCGCGGGCAGCATGAACTCGACGCCCGCGGCGACGGCCTGGTGGCGGAGCCACGGATCGCCCATCGCGCCGACCCACACCACGGGCACCGGCGGCCGCTGCGCCGCGGCGCGCTTGACGAGCCCGAGCCACACCTCGTCCTGACCGGCGAGGGTTGCGGTCGTGGGGAGGTGGACGACGACGAGCCTGGGCAGCGGCGGGTCGGGCCAGCGCGGCGCGTCGCCCAGCGCGACCTCCCACCCGCGCTGGCGCCACTCGGGGATCAGCGTCCGGTACGGCCTGGGGTCCGCCGAGGCGATCAGGATGCGGACCGCGCCGCCCGGGATCGGGATCTCGGCGAGCGAGTCGCGGAGCTCGGCGAGCGGATCGCCCGTCCCTCCGCCCGCGGCGCCTCCCTCGGCCTGCGTGGCGGCCGCGGCGCGCG
>DATKLI010000106.1:0-18030 GCA_035542455.1 Thermoanaerobaculaceae bacterium | reverse complement strand
CGAGGTCCTCCAGCTCCCGCGCCGGAGTCGTGACCGGCGCTCGGACCGGGACGCCGAAGCTCGCCACGACGGCTGCGGCGAGGACGACGAGGAACACGGGCACGCCCACCCACACCTCGAGGCGCGGCCCCTTCGCCTTAGAGCGGGGCTCAGCGCCGGGCGACGCCGACCCGTCTCCCATTTGGGC
This sequence comes from Thermoanaerobaculaceae bacterium, assembly GCA_035542455.1. GTDB lineage: Bacteria > Acidobacteriota > Thermoanaerobaculia > Thermoanaerobaculales > Thermoanaerobaculaceae > RBG-13-68-16. The sequence goes on along the minus strand of DATKLI010000106.1, from coordinate 17,843 downwards.
AAGGATACCTCGCGCGCGCCCGGCCGCGTGTTGCGTCCCGGCTCGACGTCCCGGCCTGAGCGTGTGTCAGAATCCCGCCCACCCAGGAGGATCGGCGATGCTGAACCACGTTCGCTTCCCCGTCCCGTTCCGGCACGAGCACCCGCCCGTGCGCAACGTCAACGAGATGATCGAGGAAAGGCTCACGTTCGGGCAGCGGGCGTCCGACCGCGTCGCCGGGATCGTGGGCTCGTGGCCGTTCATCGTGGTGCAGACGGCGCTCCTCGCCGTATGGTCGGTCATGAACATCACGGCGTGGGTCAGGCAGTGGGACCCGTACCCCTTCATCCTGATGAACCTGTTCCTCTCGCTCCAGGCGGCGTACACGGCGCCCGTGATCATGATGAGCCAGAACCGCCAGGCGATGAAGGACCGCATCGAGGCGCACAACGACTTCCTGATCAACCAGAAGGCCGAGGAGGAGATCCGTGCGATCCTCGATCACCTGGCCGCGCAGGACCAGGCGTTCATCCGTCTCGAGCAGTCGCTCGCCTCACTGCGCGACCCGCTTCAGGGGATCACCCCGCCGGTGCATGGGGGGTGACGGCGCGCACCGTCTCCGGCGGATGCGGGCCGGAGCCCGACGGGACGTTCAGCCGCGCCGCCAGGCGTGCGCCGTGTCGATCGCGACGCGGAGGTTCCGCCACGGGGTGTCGGCGGGCACGGTGCAGTCGGCGCCGAGGATGAACCGCTCCGGAGCCTGGCGGAGCACGGCTTCCGTCGCGGCACGGATCTCCGCCTCGCTCCCGGTCGTGATGATGCCGAGCCGGTCGAGGCCGCCCATCACGGGGCGGCCGAAGAACCGGCTCGCGTCCGCCGGCGGGAGCGGGTGGCCGGCGACCGCGAGCGGGCAGCTGACGACGTGGCCCGGGTACTCCTGGAATCGCGTCAGGTCGTCGTACTCGCCGAGGTAGTCGCAGACGTGCAGGATGTTGAACGAGCACGAGCGGTCGGCCTCGTTCATGAGCGCCAGGTCGTACGGGCGCACGATCTCGTCGAACAGCGTCCGGTCGGCGAGCCGGTCGCTCTCGCCGCCCTGGGTCGAGTGGTAGAACCCGTCCACACCACGCCGGATGCACGCCTTCACGAACGTGAGGAGGCTCTCGGCGACGGCCTGCATCCCGGCCTTCACCGGCTCGGGGTCGTCCCGCAGGTGCTCGAGGACGATCTCCTCGCCGACCGCGTGGCCGGCGCACATGAACGGCGAGTACAGGGTCACGACGACGACCGCCTCGCGGCCGACTTCCTTCACGATCCCCTCGACGACCTCGAGCTGCGGCGCGAAGAACTCCTCGCCGTACACCGGCATCGCCCTCCAGTCGCGGGCACGCCGGATCGAGGGCACGGGTGGGAACCGTCGCTCGTACTGGATCTTGACGAAGTCCATGCCGGTGGCGCGGAAGTACTCGAGGTGGCGGTCGATCGCCGCGTGGCCGAAGTGGCACGCCGGGTCGAAGTGGAGGAAGAACGCGGCGGGGACGTACGCCTGGGCGTCGGCCGCTCCGAGGACGGCGAGGACCGAATCGCGCTTGCTCATGCTCGACTCCTCTCTCCAGGCGAACCGCCGGCTCGACCTCGGCCCTTCCCGCGGGGGGCGCCATCAGCGCGCGAGCGCGAGGACCCCCGCGGAGCCGCGGGCGAGCACGGCGCGCGCCTCCTGGTACCCGGCCTCCCAGAACGAGCGGATCTTCGCCGGCTCGAAGTCCAGCGCGGAGTAAGGCGTCGCCTTCGGCTCGAACAGCCGGACGTCGGCGCGGAGCTTGCCCGTGAGCACCCTCGGACGCTCGTAGCCGGGATGGGAGTCGAAGAACTCGACGATGCTGTTCATCTCGAGCGCTCCCTCGATGTCCCACCCGTAGTTCTCGCCCTCGAGGATCTCGAGCGCGCGGAGGGCGATCTGCGGGAGCGACTGTGCGGTCCACGTGCGCTGGTCCGGCTCGACCGCGCGCGGCGATGCGAGGGCGACGTACATGTCCACGCGATCCCACTCGCCGCTCCCGCGCAGCAGCTCCGACGCGAGCTTGAACGCGGTCGCGAGCGGCGCGATGTTGCGGACGCCGCCGTCCACGAGGTCCGGGTGCACCGGCGGGAAGAACCCGGGGATCGAGCAGCTCGCGAGGATCGCGGCGCGAAGGTCGGCGGGCGTCCTCGGGTCGGCGACGACGTAGCGGCTGCTGCCGAGCTCGACGATGCCGATGCGGACCGGCCGCTGCGGGCCCGAGGTGACGCCGTTCGCCAGGAGCTCCCGGAACGGCGCGAACGTGTAGAGGCTGGGCTTCCCGAGGAGCACCCTGGCGAGCGTCCCCACGATCCCGAACGCCGGCTTCGCGTAGATGGAGGAGTTCCCCTCGAGGCCGAACCAGAGATCGCGGAGCCTTCCGAGCTGCTCGCGCTGCGCCTCGATCCCCGGGGCGGCCTGCGACATGAACCCGGCCTGGATCGACCCGGTGGACACGCCGACGAAGCCGTGGAGCTCGATCCCGGCCTCGCACAGCGCCTGCAGAACGCCTCCCTCGAACGCGCCCTTCGAGCCGCCGCCGGAGGCACAGAACACGTTGAGCGGTCCCCCCATCGTCGTACCCCCCCGAGCCGCCGTGTGGCGCGAGTCTGGCCCCGGGCGGGACCGGTGTCAACCGCACGTACCGGTCACGCGCGGGCGCGCCGTGCCGCGGCGAGGAACGCGTCTGCATACCCGGCGAGTGTGCAGTGCTGCTCCGCCCACGCCCGCCCCTTCTCCCCGAGACGCCGGGCCTCGCCGGGGTCGCGCCCGAGGCGCTCGGCGGCGTCCGCGAGCTCGGAGACGGCCCCGGGCGCATACAGGAGGCCTCCGCCCGAGTCGGCGACGAGCTCCTGCGCCCCGCCCGCCCTCGTCGCGATCACCGGCCGTCCACGTTTCATCGCCTCCACCACGACGCGCCCGAACGCCTCGCATCGGGAGCAGAGGACGAGCACGTCGCACGCGTCGATCTCCGCGATCGGGTCCTCGACCCGCGGCACGAGGACCACCTCCTCGCCGAGACCGAGCGACGCGCAGAGGCCTGCGAGGTAGCGCCCGTACGACCCCTGGGTCTCGCCGACCACGCGGAGACTTGCCGCGCACCCCCTTTCCCGCAGCAGTGCGACAGCACGGACGGCGTCCGCCTGCCCCTTCCCGGGGTGCTTCCTGCCGAGAATCAGCATCGCGGGAGCGCCCGGCGCGCCGGGCGCCGGAACGCGGGGGCGGTCAAGGCCCAGGGTGACCGGGTAGTACGCCACCTCGATCTTGGCGGGGTCGACGTATTCGCCGATCCGCCAGGCGAGCGCCCGCGAGCACGTCACCACGCGCGCCGACAGGCGTCCCACCTCGCGCATCGTCCTGTGGACGCCGAGCGCGAACCGGTACCCGTGGTCGAGGTCGCCGTACTCGTTCACGAGCCAGAGGTGCGGCACCCGCGCGAGCCGGGCCGCGTACGCGCCGGCGGGGTTGGTGATGCTGTTGGTAGCGACGACGTCCGGCCGCTCGCGCCGCAGCCACCTCGCGAGCCGGGCGATCGCGAGCGCGTTGGGGACGGCCAGCAGCATCGCGGCCGGCCGGGGGACGTTGGCGGTCGCCCACCCGTAGTGGCGCACGACCCGCGGGCGGGCGCCGGCGGCCGCGAGCATCCCCGCCAGCGGCCCGACGGCGGGCAGCACGACCTCAGCCGTCGCGCCGCGGAGCCGCACCAACCCCTCCGCGAGCTCGACGAGGCAGAGCTCGGCGCCGCCGAGGCGCGCCGAGTGCGAGACGAGCGCCACGCGCATCCCGCCGGGGAATGCGACCGTCGCCGTCACGAGCCGAGTATGCCACGGCAGAGCGTCCGGGCGGCTTTACATCGCTTCACAATCGCGAAATCCGCCTGCAACGGGACGGGCCGAGTGTGTGTCGCGTCGGCGCCGTCGCGAACCGCGCCGGCAGGGGAGAGGAACCATGGACACCAACGACACCAACCGGCAGTCAGCCGCGGGGCGGCGCCGCGGCCTCGCGGTTGCTCTGGCGCTCGCGGGAGTCGCCGCAGCCGCGGCGGGGATCGCGTGGGCGTCCGGCGCGCTGCCCGAGGCGCTCGGCCACGGCCACATGGGCGCCGCGATGGCGCGGGACCACGTTGAGTTCCGGATCCACCGCGCGCTCAAGAAGGTCAGCGCGACGCAGGCGCAGGAGGACCAGATCCTGGCGATCGTCGACGGCCTGTTTGCCGAGCACGCCCAGATGGCCCCGCAGCGCCAGGCCCTCCATCAGCGCGCGCTCGCCGCGCTCACCGGGACGACGGTGGACCGCGCCGCGCTCGAGGCGGTCCGCGTCGAGGCGATGCAGCGTCTCGACCAGGGCTCGGAGGATCTCGTGAAGGCGCTCGGCGACATCGCGGAGGTGCTGACGCCCGCTCAGAGGCAGCAGCTGGCCGCTCTCCACAAGCAGCAGTTCGAGTAGGATCGTGGCGGACCCTGCGGTGGAGGCTCGTGTGAGCGCCGTCGCAGGGCCGTGGGAGGCCGCGGGCGTGAGCGAGAGAGTGCTGATCGTCGACGACGACTGCAAGCTCACCGCGATGCTCGGGGAGTACCTCGCGCCGCGCGGCATCGAGGTCGCGGCGGCGGCCGACGCGCGTCGCGGCCTCGAGATGCTGGCCCGGGGAGCGTACGACGCGGTCGTCCTCGACGTCATGCTGCCGGACCTCGACGGCTTCGAGGTGTGCCGCAGGGTGCGGGCGTCCTCGGACGTGCCCGTGCTGATGCTCACCGCGCGCGGCGACCCGGAGGACCGGGTCGTCGGCCTCGAGCTGGGCGCCGACGACTACCTCCCAAAGCCGTTCGACCCGCGCGAGCTGCTCGCGCGGCTGCGCGCCATCATGCGCAGGCGGGCGCCCGGCCGCTCGGGACGGTCGCCGGTGCTGCGCTTCGGACGCCTCGAGATCGACCCGGACGCGCGGGAGGTGCGTCGGGACGGCGCCGCGTGCGCCCTGACCGGGTACCAGTTCGACATCCTCCTCCTCCTTGCGCGCCACCCCGGCCGCGTGCTCTCGCGCGACGCCATCCTCGACCGGCTGCGGGGCCGGGAGCAGACGGCGTTCGACCGCAGCATCGACGTCCACGTCTCGCGGATCCGGGCGGCGATCGAGGACGACCCGCGGAGGCCGCGCCGCCTTCGGACGGTCCGCGGCGTCGGGTACCAGTTCGCCCGCCTCCCGGAAGACGCGCCGTGAGGGGCCGCCTCTACCGCAGGATCTTCCTGTTCCTGCTCCTGTTCGTGTCCGCCGCCCTCGCGCTCTCGGCGCTCGCGAGCCACCTCCTGCTCTCGGAGATCGTGCGCACGCACCTCGGATCTGCTCTGGTCGCGCACGCGCTGCACCTCGGTGCCAAGCTGCCCGCCGCGGGCCGTCCCGACGCCGAGCAGCAGGCGGCACTCGAGCGGCTCGCGCGCCTGCGCGGGGTCCACGCGTCGCTGTGGAGCGCCGACGGGCGCCGCGTCGCGTTCACCGACATCGACCTCCCGGCGCCGCGCGCCGGCTCGCCGCGCGATCAGTGGCTCCCGTCGCCGTCCGGCCCGGCGCTCTTGGTGGCGCTGCCGGACGGGCGCCGTCTCGTGCTGCAGCCGCACCGCCTACCGCGCCCCGGCAGGTTCCTAATCGCCGTGCTGGCGGTCGCGGCGCTGCTGGCGCTGGCGAGCTACCCGGCCGCCCGCTTCGTGACGAGGCGGCTCGAGACTCTCGAGACCGGCGTGCGCCGCCTCGGCGCCGGCGACCTCGGCGCGCGCGTCGAGGTCGAGGGGAACGACGAGCTCGCGAGCCTGGCGTCCAGCTTCAACCAGACCGCGCAGCGGCTCCAGGCGCTCGTCGAGGGGCAGCGCCGCATGCTGGCGTCGGCGTCGCACGAGCTCCGGTCGCCGCTCACGCGCCTGCGCATGGGGCTCGAGCTGGCTCGCGAGGAGGGCGGTGACCGGCGAGCGCGGATCGCCGAGGCGGTCGCCGAGGTGGAGGAGCTGGACGCCCTGGTCGAGGAGCTGCTGGTCGCGGGGCGTCTCGAGCTCGAGCAGCCGGCGGTGGAGGAGTCGGTGGACGTGGGCGAGCTGCTCGCGTCCGAGGCGGCGCGCACCGGCGCCACCATCGCTCCGTTGAGCCTGCAGTTCCGCGGCGACCCCAGGCTGCTGCGCGTGATGCTCCGCAACCTGCTGGAGAACGCGCGGCGCCACGGCCTCGGGAGCCCGGTCGAGGCCGGCGTGGAGCGCCGTCCCGGCACGCCTGCCGGGTTGCTCGTGTGGGTCGCCGACCGCGGCCCTGGCGTCCCGGAGAGCGAGCGCGAGCGCATCTTCGAGCCGTTCTACCGGCCGCCGCATCACGCCGAGGGGCGCGACGGCGGCGTCGGCCTCGGGCTCTACCTCGTGCGGCGGATCGCCCGGCTGTACGGGGGCACCGCCGCGTGCCTCGCTCGCGAGGGCGGCGGCTCGCGGTTCGAGGTGACGCTGTTCGAGCCGCCGGCCTGACCCGAGGCGGCGATTCACCCGCCTGCGGGGTCCCGGTTTCGGTCCGCTGTGCGTTCGCTCGCCGGTCCGGCGTTTACATTCAGGGAGGCCGCCGATGCGGCTGCGAGGCTGGCGCCGGCCGGAGCGACCGGCACGGTCCCTCCGGGAGGCGCGAATGGACAGGAGCGTCGTCTGTGCGAGTGGTCTGGCGTGCATCGTGGTCGGCCTGGCGGCGGCCGCCGCCGCCGCGCCGCCGACGCCGAACCAACCCGGGCCGCAGCGGACGCAGGCCGCGATGGCGGCCACATCGCTGCTCAGGCCCGACCTGGTCGTGGAGGCGATCTCGGTCAGCGGGACGCACGCCGACCCGTCCGGCGGCACGCGGGTGGACCTCACGTACACGGTCGCCAACACCACCTCAGTCGACTGCTCGAAGTTCCCCACGACCCGCGGGACCGTGTTCTGGTTCGACCACCGCGAGCAAGGCCCGCTGGTCTTCTCCGCCGTGGACGTGAGGGTCCTGCCGGACGGCGCGTTCCCGCCTCCCCCGCAGTACCCGAGCGGAAACGTGTGCGCGGCCACGCTGACGGCGTACGCTCGGAAGACGTGTTCCGCGAGCGTGGTGGTGCCGGCGGGCAAGAACGTCGAGATCCGCGCCACCGCCGACGCGTTGGACTACATCGCCGAGAGGAACGAGGGCAACAACACGAGGTCGCTGACCTGGCCGCCGCCGGCGATCCAGACCAGGACCAGGTAGCCGGCAGCGCGCGGACGCCCGGGCCGCGACGGGCGGTTCGCAGCCGTCGCGGCCGACGCGGTGCGTGCCGGCGTGGTTGACTCCGTTCGCGAGCGGCTCTCTTCGGGTGGGATCGCCGCGTCACCGCGGCTCGATCGATGCGGTCGTCCGCCTTCCCTCTCCCGTCCCCGGTCTTCCCTCGACCGTCGGCCGAGTCGGCAGATCCGCGAGGCTCGAGCCCGAGGTTCGTCGGGGCTCTACTTGAGGTGGGGGTAGAACTCGATCCCTCCCTGCTCGCCCAGGAGCTCCTTGGTGATGTGGACGATCTGGCCGGTGTGGTAGGACATGTGCTCGACCGTGTGCAGGAGCGCGGCGAAGCCGCTCCCGGTGGTCCCCTGGATGACCAGCGTCCTTTGGAGGTCCTCGGGGGTGAGCGCCTGGACGACGCCGCAGCACGCCTCGACGACGCCGCGGAGGCGGGCCAGGAGCGCGGCGCCGTCCTGCCCGCCGGCCGCCGCGAACTCCTCCGGGCGGTGGCGCTCGTACGGGCGGCCGCCGAGTCCCGCCAGGACCCACTGCGAGAGGTTGCCGGCGAGGTGGAGGAGGAGGTTGCCGACGCTGTTGCACGCCGCGTTGGGCCGCCACCAGATCTGCTCGGCGGAAAGGGCGCCGGCCGACCGCTCGATCTTGTCGAGGTACTCGAGGAACAAGCGGCGGGCCTCGCCCGTGATTGCCAGGGTCGTGTCGTTCATGCCGCGCATCGTACAGCCTGTGTCCACCTCGATCGGGGCGGGTGGGTCCGCGGTCGCTGGGACCTGGACGCAATCTTTCCCAGGCGAGCTAGAATCGGGCGTGGCGCCCCGCGAGGGCTTGGGAGGGTGACGTGCGGAGTGTCGGGATGGCGTGTGCGGCGCTGCTCGCCGCGACGTACGCGGCTGCGGCTCCCGGCGGGGACGCGCCCCGCCTGAAGGACGCCGCCGACCGGTTCTACCGGGCGTACCTCCGCGCCAGGCAAGGCGGCGTGCCGGTCGGCTACGACCTCGCGCGCTACCGCGCCGTGGTCTCCGAGGGCCTGTTCACGCTGCTCGAGCGCGCCGGCGCCGCCGAGGCCGAGTACGCGCGCCGGACCCACAACGAGTCGCCGCCGCTGATCGAGGGCGACCTCTTCACGTCGCTGTTCGAGGGCGCGACCCGGTACCACGTCGACGAGTGCCGGGCGAACGGCGACGGGGGAACGTGCCGCGTGTCGCTCGCCCACGGCGAGCCGGGCGGCCGGAAGCCGGTCGAGTGGACCGACACGGTGGTGCTCACGAAGGAAAGCGGCGGCTGGCGGGTGAGCGACGTCGAGTTCGGCGGCACGTGGGAGTTCATGCACGCCGGGCGCCTGGTGGGCGTGCTCGAGAGCGCGATCGCAGCGAGCAAGGGGCCGTAGGCCCGCGAGAGCGCGGTCCGACCCCGCCGGACCCGGCGACGCCGGCTGGGGCGGCGGCCACGCCCAAGCCGGTGGTGGCCCGCGCGCGTCGGCGGTATCCTGGTGCGCCTCGTAACCGGGAATGATCGGGAGGGGACGATGAGAAACGCGTGTGCGGCGCTGCTCGCGGCAGCGGCTCTCGGGTGGGCGGCCATCGGATACGGCGCGGACGCGCCGCAGCAGGCCAAGAAGGAGAAGACGTTCTCGGATCAGCTCGCGGGGATGACGTTCCGCTGCATCGGCCCGTACCGGGGCGGACGCGTCACCGCGGTCGCTGGGGTGCGCCACGACCCACTGACGTACTACTTCGGCGGAACCGGCGGGGGCGTGTGGAAGACGGAGGATGCCGGCGCGAACTGGGAGCCGATCTCCGACCACGACTTCAAGACCGGATCGGTGGGCGCCATCGCGGTGTCGGAGTCCGACCCCAACGTGGTCTACGTCGGGATGGGCGAGTCGCCGATCCGCGGCAACCTCTCGCACGGCGACGGCGTGTGGAAGTCCACCGACGCCGGGCGGTCGTGGGTCAACGTCGGGCTGCGGGACTCCCGACAGATCGCCCGCGTGCGGATCCATCCCAGCGACCCCGACCTGGTGTACGTCGCCGCCCAGGGGCACGCCTGGGGGCCGAACCCCGAGCGCGGGATCTTCCGCTCGAAGGACGGCGGGAAGACGTGGCAGAAGGTGCTGTTCGTCGACGACGCCACGGGGGCCGCCGACCTCTCCATGGACCCGAACAACCCGCGGATCCTGTACGCGGCGTTCTGGCAGGTCGTCCGCCGCCCGTGGGAGCTGGTCAGCGGCGGTCCCGGCAGCAGCCTGTGGAAGTCGACCGACGGCGGCGACACGTGGAAGAAGCTCACCGAGGGGCTCCCCGACGAGCTGCTCGGGAGGATCGGCGTCGCCGCGTCGCCGGCGCAGCCGGGCCGCGTGTGGGCGATCGTCGAGGCGAAGAAGAAGGGCGGCCTCTACGTCTCCGACGACTTCGGCGAGAAGTGGAGGCTCGTCAACGGAGACCACCGGCTGAGGGAGCGCGCCTGGTACTACTCGTGGGTGTACCCCGACCCCAAGAACGCCGAGACGGTATGGGTGATCAGCGTCGTCCTCCACAAGTCGATCGACGGCGGCAAGACGTTCGGCGTCGTGCTGGACCCGCACGGCGACAACCACGACCTGTCGATCGACCCGGACGACCCGCAGCGGATCATCGACGGCAGCGACGGCGGCGCGACGGTTTCGTTCAACGGCGGGAAGTCGTGGTCCACCCTCGACAACCAGCCGACCGCCCAGTTCTACCGCGTCGCGACCGACAACCGCTTCCCGTACTGGGTCTACGGCTGCCAGCAAGACAACTCGAGCGTGGGCATCCCGAGCGGCGTTCCGGGCGGCGGGATCGACTTCACCGACTGGCACCCCGTCGGGGGCGGGGAGAGCGGGTGGATCGCGCCCGACCCGGCGAACCCGGACATCGTCTACGCGGGGGAGTACGGCGGCATGATCACGCGCTACGACAACCGCACGCGCGAGACTCGTCAGGTCATGGCGTGGCCGCAGCTCGCGGATGGCCGGGCGGGGAGCGAGCTGAAGTACCGCTTCCAGTGGAACGCGCCCATCCTGATCTCCCCCCACGATCCCAAGACGATCTACCACGCGGCCCAGGTCCTCCTGCGCAGCCGCGACGAGGGCGAGACGTGGGAGGCCATCAGCCCGGACCTCACCCGGAACGACAAGGCGAAGCAGGGCCGCTCGGGCGGCCCGATCTCGAGCGACATCACGGGCGTCGAGCTGTACGACACGATCTTCGCGCTCGCCGAGTCGCCGCACGAGAAGGGCGTGATCTGGGCCGGCACCGACGACGGGCTGGTCCACATCACGCGCGACGACGGGAGGACGTGGCAGAACGTCACGCCGAAGGGGTTCCCCGAGTGGATCCAGGTGAACTCGATCGAGCTCTCGGCGCACGACAAAGCGACTGCGTACGTCGCGGCGACGCGGTACAAGTTCGACGACTTCCGGCCGTACCTGTACAAGACGACCGACTACGGGAGGACGTGGACGGTGATCTCGAACGGGATCCCCGACGGCGCGTTCACGCGCGTCGTGCGCGAGGACCCGGTGCGGCGCGGCCTGCTGTACGCCGGCACGGAGACCGGGCTGTACGTGTCGTTCGACGACGGCGCGTCGTGGCGGCCGTTCCAGCGCAACCTACCCGTGGTGCCGATCACGGACCTCGTCGTCAAGAACGGCGACCTCGTGGTGGCGACCCAGGGGCGGTCGTTCTGGATCCTCGACGACCTCACGCCGCTCCGCCTCTGGGACGAGAAGATCGCCGCCGCCCCGGCGTACCTCTTCCCGCCGCGGCCCACGCCGCGCTTCCAGGCCGACGGTGGTCTGGAGGCGCTGCTGCAGAAGAACGTCGGGACGAACCGGCCGGGAGGCGTTGTCGTCGACTTCTGGCTGAAGGACGCCCTCAAGCAGGACGCGACCGCGACGATCGAGATCCTCTCGGGCGACAAGGTGATCCGAACGCTCTCGAGCGCGAAGGGGGAGGGCGGTGGAGGCCAGGGCGAGCTCAGCTACGAGCTGGTGATGCAGGGCCTGCCGGAGAAGCCGTTCGCCGTCACGGCCGGGCTCAACCGGGTCGTGTGGGACATGCGCGTCCTCAAGCCGACGCTCGCGCCGAAGGCGGTCTTCAACGAGGGGGAGAAGGCGCCGCCCAAGGTCGCGCCGGGAACGTACCGCGTGCGCCTCAAGGCGGCGGGGCAGACGTTGGAACAGACGTTCGAGGTGACGGCGAACCCGACGAGCCCGGCCACGCGCGAGGACCTGCGGGCCCAGTTCGACCTGCTGGAGGCGATCCGGGACGCGCTCTCCTCGTCGCACGTGACGCTGATGGACCTCCGCGACGTTCGCGAACAGGTCGACGACCTCGCCGCCCGCGCGAAGCGGCTCGGCAAGGGCGACGCGCTCGAAAAGCGCGCGGCGGCGCTCGACGAGAAGCTCACCGCGATCGAGCTCGAGATCACCAACCCGGAGATCAAGTCGGACGAGGACGACCTGAACTACGAGCCCAAGCTCGACCACGACTTCACGTACCTGGCGATGATCGTGGCGAGCGCGGACCGCAGGCCGACCGCCGGATCGGCGCAGGTGTTCCAGGAGCTCAAGACGAAGCTCGACGCGATCCGCGGGAGGTTCGACGCTCTGCTCGCGGGCGAGGTGGCGGAGTTCTCGAAGGCGGCGGAGGAGATGAAGCTCCCGCGCATCGCCCCGGCTCCGAAGATCGAGCCCTAGGGGCGCCGGCGGCGTCGGACCATCTGCGGCGTCAGGCTCGCGCCTCGCGTCCTCATGTAGCCTCCGGCTACACTCCGGCGCTCACCGCTCGCCTTCCTTGCATCTGGCCCAACGGCGCCGGCGCGGCTACACGCGAGAACGCGACGGCCCTGCTTGCTTCGTCCGTACGGGAGATCGGCCGTGAATCGCACCAGCCTCCAAGATGGAGCCATAGGGGCGCCGGCGGCGCGGCAGGGGCGCAGAGGAGCAGAGGAGCAGCGGAGAAGAGGGGCAGAGACCGTTCGAAGGTTCAAAGGTTCGAACGTTCAAGTACGCGACCCGGCGATCGGCAGGATGAGCCTGTGCCGGAAGCGCGATGCCTCAGCCTTTGCAAGTCATCGAGTCTTCCGGTTGTCGAACCTTCGAGCCTTCGAACCTTCGAACCCGGGGCCTCCGTTGGGACGAACGACTACTCACCCCTTGGTGGTGGCGCGGACGTCGGCGACGAGGAAGTCGGCGAGGCGCTCGAGGTACTCCTCGCCCTTTTCTGCCGACGCCGCGCGCGGGTCGCCCAGCACGCCGTTCGCGGTGAGCGCCGGCATTCCCTTCTCGAAGATCAGCTCGACCTCGGCCTCGCCGGTGGGGCCCACGTACCCCGGTGCGAGGCGGTCGGCCGCGACGAGGTCGGGCTCGAGCGCCATCATCATCGAGGTCTCGTTCTCACCCGCGTGAGCCCCGGCCGCCTCCGCCGGGACTCCGTACGCGCCGGAGGCGCCGTCGAGGAACGCGGTGATGCCGAGAAGGTCCGTGTACCCCGTGACCTCGATCCCGGGGTGGGCCTTGCGCGACTCCTCGATCGCGCGCTGCACCGTCGCGAAGTTCCCGCCGTGGCTCGGCACGAAGACGATGCGCTTGAAGCCGTGGCGCGCGAGGCTGTCCACGTAGTCCCTGAGGATCAGGAAGAGCGTCTCGGGCTGAAGCGAGATCGTGCCGGCGAACGCCAGGTGGTGCTGCGACACGCCGACCTCGACGGTGCGCGCGTGGAGCGCGTGGCCGAGCTTGCGCGCGACGCGCTCGGCCGTCTCGTCTCCGATCCGCGCGTCGGTCATCGTCGGCAGGTGCGGTCCGTGCTGCTCGGTCGAGCCGACGCCCACCACCGCGGTCACGAACCCCGAGTCGACCGCCGCCCGGATCTCGGGCCAGCTCATCTCCTCCATGCGGATCGTCCTCATGGCCGTCGCTCCTCTGCGCCGATCGTAACACCCTGAGTGGGGCGCGCGGGCCGACGGGTCGTAGCGCGAACGCCCACGGCGGTCCCTTCGCCCGGGACACACCTCTCCCGCACGGGGAGAGGGGGAGCTTTGGGCGCAACGGAGTCGGCTGGCTACCTGCGGCGCAGAACGAAGTACCCGAGGACCGAGACCGCCAGGATCAGGAGCGCCATCCCACCGAGCCCGAACGCCGGGATCGGGGTGACGCCCTCCCCTTGGACGGCGAGCGGCGCGCCGGGGAGCGGTATCCCGGGCACCGTGTGTGCGTTCACGGTGTAGCCGTCGGTCGCGGTTCCCGTGACCGTGGGAGCGAACACGACCTGGAACGTGCATTTGGCAAGGTTCGCGAGTGTGGTCCCGCTGTGGCATGTGATGTCCGTCAGCTGAAACTGGTTCGAGTTCGGTCCGTTGTCCGTGAAGTACGGCGTGTCCAGCGTGATCCCACCGCCGGTGTTGTTGATGACCGTCGCGATGAACGCCGCCGACGTGCTCCCGACCGCGATCGCGCCGAAGTCGTGGGACGACGGGTTCACGAGGAACTGCACCGACGTCGTCCCGTAGGCGCTGAAGGCGAGCTTGAGCTCGCCCGCGTCGCGCGCATCGCGCGCCCCGAGCTCGGAGAACGGGATCGCGAACGCGTACAGCTTGTGGTGGTAGACCGCGCGCTCGGTGACGAGGAAGCTCGGATGCCCCCAACGCGTGAGCGCCTCGGAGACCTTGAACTCCCTGAGCCGGCCGTTGCGCAGCACCGTCACGGTCGAGAAGTCCTTGTCGCCGTCGCACGTGTTGTCCGGGGTGAACTCGACCTCGGCGTACAGGGTGTCGCGGTCGTTCGCGACCCACCCGTACGTCGTCCCGTCCGGGTGTCCGCTGGTCGGGAGGCAGTACTCCGCGAACAGGGCGTGCGAGGGGTCGAGGGTGCCCGGCCACGAAGGCCGGCGCCCGTCGGCCGCCGGGCGGTAGGCGTAGAACGACGACGCGGGGGTCAACGGCTTCCACTGGTTCTCGGGGGGGAACTCGAGCGGCTTGCCCTCGTTCACCTTAGGCTCGATGCGCGCCGCGAGCCTCAGCGCCGTCTCGCGCGCCCCGCCCGCGAACGTCAGCTCGATCGTCCTGCGGGACGCGTCCACGACGTCGTTGTCCCGGCGCGCCGTGAGCGCGACGGCGTCCGGTTCGACCGTGCCGGCGACACGGATCGCCGCCGCCTCACCGAGCACCACCCGGTCGATCTGGGCGGCGCCTCCGCCGCGCTGCACGAGGCGGACGCGGACGTACGGCCCGGAAATGGCCGCGGCCGGAAGCGTGAGCGCGTGCTCGCGGACGTAGCGGTCGTACGAGAGCGCCCCGATGTGCTGCCAGAGACCGCCCACCAGGGCCTGCACTTCGAACTCGCCCTGCGGGTCGAACGGCGTGATGTGAGTCGGCCTCGTCGGCGATGCGCAGACGGCACCGGCGACGACCAGGACCGCGACCGCAACGACGGCCACCGTGCGTCGGCTCATAGGACCCTCCTCGTGTCACCCCGGTTGGCGGGGGCGGCTGTTTCGACCATCGTAGGCCGCCGGGGAGGTTTGTCAACGACCGATGCGGCGGGCCGGACACGTTCTCAGTTGATCACGCGGTCCGGTGCGGCTGCGAGCGCCCTTCGGGCCGGCGCCCGAGATCACCTCCGGCTTGAGCTGTCGCTGGCGGCGCCGGGCGCGCCACCGGACGGCTCCGGCGACCGCCACAGGACCAGGACGTCGGAGTCCGGGACGGCCACCCCCCGGTACTCCTGCCGCTCCGGTGCGGCGAGGAGCGCGAAGTAGTCCGCATCGTGGGCAAGCCGGTAGTGGTCGTCCAGACGCGCGGTGCAGACGATCACGTCGGGGTGCTCCCTCTCCATGCAGGCGGCGAACGGCGTGCACGAGCGCTGGTCGATCCGGCGGAAATCCCACCCGGTGTACACGGCCCGCGAGAACTCCGATTCGAGGATCGTGACAGGCCGCCCCTGCGGCGCTTGGAGCGCTCGCAGCACACGGATCGTCGCGAGGTTGGGCAGCTCGGGCGGCGTGCCTCGCGCGCGCCACCACACGCCTGAGCCGGTCCGGCCCGGGAGCAGGGCGAGGATGACGGCTCCAAGCACGGCGGCCGCGAGAGCCTGCCGGCGGGGCGTCGCGTTCAGCACCGGGATCCGTGCAGCCAGCGGTTGCCACCCCCACGCGGCCACGAGGAGGCTCAGGACGATCAGGCCGAACGCATGGTGGGGGGTCGGGTAGACGACCAGGAGAGGAAGCATCAGCGGGCCGCCCGCGAGCGCCGCGAGCCCGATGACGGTTCCGGCGCGGCGCCGATCGTCGGCCGGCGCGCCCCGGCGCGCCGCGCGGACGGCGCGGATCGCCGCGAGCGCAAGGCCGGAGGCGAGGACCACAATCGTGAGGCGGTAGAGATGATACGTGGCGTCCTTGACCTCGACCTGTGGCCCGAGTTGGTATCGCAGACCCACCGCGTGAGACAGGTTGGTGCGTATCTGCCATACCATGGCCCGCGGGTTGGCGACTGCGGCCTGCCAGATCGACGACGCGTTGCCGAAGTGGTGCCGGATCTCGGCCCAGAAGTCGGAGTTCCAGACGTCTACCGGGCTCGACTGCGCGGCCGCGAGGTTGTAGAGGTAGTACTGCCCGAAGGCGGCGAACGAACGGACCCCGCCGAGGGGGTTCCCAAACGCGGCGACAAGCGCCACGAAGAGCGCGAGCGGGAGCGCAAGGAGGGCGAGCGACCGGAGCCGGCGACGGCGTGCCAAGGCCACGGCCGCAACCCACGTCCCCCAGAACGGCACTGCTAGTTCCGGCCGCACGAACGCGGCGATAGCGAACGTCGCGCTGGCGGCCAGCAACCCCTCGAAGACGCTTCGACGGCGGAGCGCCAGGGCCATGGCGAGTGCGACCGCGGCGGCTCCCAGATGCGTAGGGTACGGCCACGCGTCCATGAGCGTCATGCAGGCGATCACGGCGAGTGCGGGCACGACCACGATCGGAGGAACCCCGAGACGCCGGAGCGCGAGCGCCACGGCAAGGAGCAGCGCGAGCATCACGAGCGACCAGTTGGCGTAGTAGAGGTCCACCCGATCGTGAACCACGTGCGACTGGACCCAATACCAGGCTGCGTACAGCGGGCTGAAGTCCGCCGCCGGCGGCCCTTCGGTGGCGAGCGTAACGCCATACCAGAGGTACTGGGTCTCGTCGTCGAAGAGGACGTCCTGAGTGGCGCGACGGCCCGCCGAGCGCGCGGCGACGATCCCGACGACGAAGAGGCAAATCACCAGCGCCCCGATACGCGCCCACCTTCGGGCGGTGCGGGCGGCTCCGGCGGACTCGGCGTCCACGGCCTGAGAGGCGGGCGAGGGACCCGGAAGGGCGGATGTCACGCGAGATCTCCCCGGCGATCGTATCAGGGGCGCGCTGCGCGCGGCGGCGCTGAGGTGGGAGCGCGGTCCGGGGTCAACGGCCCCGGGCGCGGCCCGACCTGCGGCTCTCGCGGTGGGTGTCCCCCCGGCTCCGGCGCCCGCCACAGGACCAAGATGTCGGAGTTGGGGACGGCTACCGCCCGGTACCCCTGCCGTTCCGGCGCGGCGACGAGGGCGAAGTAGTCCGCATCGCCGGCAAGCCGGTAGTGGTCGTTCAGACGCGCGGTGCAGACGATACCGTCGGGGTGCTCCCTCTCCATGCAGGCGCCGAACGGCGTGCACGAGTTCTGAGTGATCCGGCGGAAATCCCACCCGGTGTACACGGCCCGCGAGAAGTCGGGCTCGAGGATTCGGACCGGCCGGCCCTGCGGCGGGTGCAGGCCGCGGAGCACCTCGATCGTGGCCAGACCCGCGAGCGCGGGCGGCGTGCCGCGGGCACGCCACCACGGGCCGGCGCCGGTCCGCCCCGGGAGCAGGGCGAGGATGACGGCTCCGACGACGGCGGCCGCGAGAGCCTGCCGGCGGGGCGTCGCGTTTAGCAACGGAATCCGCGCAGCGAGCGGTTGCCACCCCCACGCGGCCACGAGGAGGATCAGGACGATCAGGCCGAACGCGTGCGAGGGCGTCGGACCCACGAGCACGATCGGCAGCGCGAGGGGCCCGCCCACCAGGGCGGCGAATACGGCGACGAGCGCCGCCTCGCGCCGCTCCGTGGGCGTAGTGTTTGGCCGCCAGGAGCGCAGCGCTCGGAACGCGGCGAGCGCGAGGCCCGCGGCGATAGCGGCCACCGTGACGCGGAACAACCGGTACGTCGCGTTCTTGATCTCCGCCTGCGGGCCGATCTGCTCTAGCAGCGCGCCCGCGTGCGACAGGTTGGTCTCCACGTGCCAGGCGACGAGGCGGGGACGGGCGAGCGCCGCCCGCCAGATCGAGGCGGCGTCGCCGAAGTACCGGCGGCCCTCGGCGACGAAGTCGAGGTTCCAGGCGTCCACCGGGCTGTGCTGCGCCTGGCCGACGTTGAAGAGGTAGTACCGCTCGAAGGCCGCGAACGAGCGATCTCCTCCGAGCGGGTTGCCGAACGCTGCGACGAGCGCCGCGAAGAGGAGCAGCGGGCACAGAGCGGCCGCCAGCGACCGGCC
>DATKLI010000105.1:0-4181 GCA_035542455.1 Thermoanaerobaculaceae bacterium | reverse complement strand
TCGGGCGCGACGTGAGCGACTTCGCGACGGGCCTGCGCGACGCGCTGCGCGAGGACCCCGACGTCCTGCTGGTCGGCGAGATGCGCGACCTCGAGACGATCTCGATCGCGCTCACCGCCGCGGAGACGGGCCACCTCGTGCTCTCCACGCTGCACACCTCCGACGCCGCCCAGGCGGTCCACCGCATCGTCGACGTCTTCCCGGCCGTCCAGCAGGGCCAGGTGCGCCAGCAGCTCGCGCTCGCGATCCACGCGATCGTGTGCCAGCAGCTCGTCCCGCGCGCCGACGGGAGGGGCCGTGTCCCCGCGGTCGAGGTGCTGGTCGCGAACCTCGCCGTCCGGCAGCACATCCGCAAGGAGCGCACCGAGAACCTCCACAACGAGATCACGCTGGGCAAGCGCGCCGGGATGATCGCGCTGGAGGAGTCGCTCGCGCGCCTCGTCCGCTCCGGCACGGTCGCCCTCGAGGAGGCCCAGATCCGCGCGACGTACGCGACGGAGCTCGAGAGCCTCCTCAGAGCCTAGTCAAAGGGCAAAGGGACGACGAGAGGCAGGGCGATTCGTGTCTTTCCTTTGACCTTTGACCTCTTCCCTCTGACCCTAGCCGAAGAGGACGCGGCGGCCGTCGAGGCGCCACGGCCGGGTCAGGAGCATCCGAAGCGCGGCCGGGTACGCGACGTGCTCCTGCTCCAGGATCCTCGCTGCGAGCGACTCCGCGGTGTCGTCGTCGAGCGCCGGCACCGCGCGCTGGACGACGATGGGACCGTGGTCGCAGTCCGCGTCCACGAGATGCACCGTGCACCCCGAGACTTTGACGCCGTACTCCCACGCCTGGTGCTGGGCCTCGAGGCCGGGGAACGACGGCAGGAGCGCAGGGTGGATGTTCACGATGCGGCGGGGGAAATGCTCGACGAACCGCGGCGACAGGAGCCGCATGTAGCCGGCGAGGCAGACCCACTCGGCGCCCGCCTTCTCGAGCTCGGCGATGACGAGCCGCTCGTGCTCCTCGCGCGCGACCCCTTTGCCCGGGATCACGACGCCCGGGATCCCGCGCTCGTGCGCGCGCTCGAGGCCGGCGGCGTCGCGCCTGTTGGAGACCACCAGCACGACTTCCGCGGGAACCTCGCCCCGGGCGCACGCGTCGGCGATCGCGACGAAGTTGCTGCCGCGGCCCGACAGCAGCACCGCGATCCGGGTCAACGCCGCCACCCACCCTCCCAGTGGATCGTGGGTGGTTGTTCGTGGATCGCTATCCCACGTCCTCCACCGCAGGAACGCCCCAGGCGAGCCCTGCTCTCGCGACCAACGATCCACGATCCACGACCCACGCCCTTCTCAGGCACGGCGCTCTCCGACGTAGCGCACGCCGCCCCCTTCCGCCGTCCGGCCGATCCGCCACGCCCCGTGGGGTGCAAGCCTGTCGAGTACCTCCCGAAGGCGGTCGCTCGCGACCACGAGGATCATCCCGATCCCGAGGTTGAACGTGCGCCGCATGTCCTCCTCGGGCACCCGCCCCGCGTCGCGGATCAGCCGGAACAACGGCGGCTCCTCCCAGGTGCCGAGGTCGATCTCGGCACCGACGCCGTCCGGGAGCGCGCGCGGGAGGTTGTCCGGGATCCCGCCGCCGGTGACGTGCGCGGCGCTCCTCACGAGTGCCTCGTCGAGCAGCGGTCCGACCGCCGGCAGGTACGACCGGTGCACGGTGAGCAGCGCGTCGGCCACCGTCGCGCCGAGGCCGGGCGCGTCGTCCGCGACACCGAGGCCGAGAACCTCGAAGAACACCTTGCGCGCGAGCGAGTACCCGTTGGTGTGAAGGCCGGTCGACGGCAGCGCCACGAGGGCGTCGCCCGGCCGCACCCGCGCCGCGTCGAGGAGGGCGTCACGCCGGCACGAGCCCACGATGAACCCCGCCACGTCGTACTCGCCAGGCTGATAGAAGCCGGGCATCTCCGCGGTCTCCCCGCCCAGCAGCGCGCACCCGTTGGCGCGGCACCCGCGCGCCAGCCCCGCGACGACCTCGATCGCGACGCCGGGTTCGAGGCGTCCGGACGCGAAGTAGTCGAGGAAGAACAGCGGCCGCGCACCCTGCACCAGGATGTCGTTGACGCAGTGGTTGACGAGGTCCTCGCCGACGGTACCGTGGCGCCCCGCCATCTGCGCGACCTTGAGCTTGGTGCCGACGCCGTCGGCCGACGCCACCAGGACCGTGCCGGCCGGGTTGTCGGGCTCGAGGGTGAACAGCCCGCCGAAGCCGCCGATCTCGGAGAGCACGCCGCGCGTGAACGTGGCCTCGGCCAGCCGCTTCACCTCCGCAAGCGCGCGGTCCTGCGCGTCGATCGAGACGCCCGCGTTCTCGTACGTCAGTGGAGTTCCACCGTCCTGCTCGGCCATCGGCAAAGGGTAGCAGACCATAGTCAAGAGTGAAGAGTTAAGAGTGAAGAGTTGAAAGACCTCTGGGCGGGTGGTGCCCCGAGGCTTGATGCCTTCAATACTCAGCTCTTCACTCTCAACTCTCAACTGGAGTCGCTACCGTTCTTCCTTCGCGACGGTTCCGTTCTCTCCGTCGTCGTCGAGCACGCGGTACCGCCCGGAGAAGCACGCCGTGCAGAAGTTCGGTGCGGGCGTCTCGAGACATGCGAGCATCCCCTCCTCGGAGAGGTATCCGAGCGAGTCCGCGCCGACGAACGCCCGGATCTGCTCGACGCTCTGGCTCGCGGCGATCAGCTCACGGCGCTGCGGCGTGTCAATCCCGTAGAAGCACGGCCCGATCGTGGGCGGGGACGAGATCCTGAGGTGGACCTCGCGCGCACCCGCGCTCTTGAGCATCATCACGATCTTCCGCGACGTGGTCCCGCGGACGATCGAGTCGTCGACGAGCACGATGCGCTTCCCCGCGACGGCGGCACGCACCGCGTTAAGCTTCACCTTCACACCGAAGTGGCGGATCGACTGGCGAGGCTCGATGAACGTCCGCCCGACGTAGTGGTTGCGGACGAGGCCGAGCACGAACGGCAGGCCGGACTCGCGGGAGAACCCGAGCGCCGCGGGCACGCCGGAGTCCGGCACCGCGACGACGATGTCCGCCGCCGCCGGGTGCTCGCGCGCGAGCTGCTCGCCCAGCCTCTCCCGCGCCGGGCCGACGTCCTCGCCGAACACGCGCGAGTCGGGGCGCGCGAAGTAGACGTGCTCGAACACGCAGTGCGCGTACGGGCCGCGGGCCGGCGGCCTGAGGACCCGCGGCTCCTCACCCGCCAACTCGACGAGCTCGCCCGGGCCGACCTCGCGCACCGTCCTCGCCTCGATCAGGTCGAACGCGCACGTCTCGGACGCAACGACCCACGCCTCACCGAGCCGCCCGAGGGCGAGCGGCCGGAACCCGTGGGGGTCGCGCGCGGCGAACAGCCGGCCGTCGCACATCACGGCCAGCGAGTAGGCGCCGACCGCCGCGTCGAGCGTCTCGAGGAGGGCCCCCTCCAGCGTGGGCGCCTTGGACCGGGCCAGCAGGTGCAGGAACACCTCGCTGTCCGACGTGGACTGGAAGATCGCGCCCTCCTGCTCCAGGCGCTGCCGCAGGCGGAGCGCGTTGACCAGGTTTCCGTTGTGGGCAAGCGCCACGAGCCCCCGGTGCGTGGTCGCCACGACCGGCTGGGCGTTCGCGAGCGTCGAGTTGCCCGCGGTGGCGTACCGGACGTGGCCGAGGGCGACGCTGCCGGGCAGGTCGTCGATCACCGACCGGCTGAAGATGTCGGCGACGTACCCCATCGCCTTCCGGTGGCGCAGCTCGCGCCCGTCGTACGCAGCGATCCCCGCCGACTCCTGCCCGCGGTGCTGGAGTGCGTACAGGCCGAGGTAGACGAGGTTAGCGGCGTCCGGGTACCCGAGCACCGCGCAGACGCCGCATTCCTCACGAAACCCGTCGTCCTCCGCGCTTACGCTTCGGAGAGCCATCCCAGCCCCTTCTCCCGCAGACCCGCGAGGTCGCCGACCGGGGCCTCGAGCACGCTCTTGCCCCCTATCGTCACAACGATCCTGGCCCCCCCGGCGATCCCGAGACGCGTCAGCGGGAGCCCCTCGCACGAGCGCTCGAGCGCCCCTTCGAGCGGGACGGGCGTGGCGAGGAGGAAGCCGCCTCGCCACTCTCCGAACAGGGCGCGGACCGCCGAGGTGCCGCTCGGCAGCGTC
>DATKLI010000104.1:0-14081 GCA_035542455.1 Thermoanaerobaculaceae bacterium | reverse complement strand
GAACGTCGCCTGCGTCCACGACGTGTCCGAGAACTTGTGGCACGTGTCGCAGGTGTTCGGGAACGTGCTGTGCGGGACGGGGGCCGTCGCGCCGGCGAAGTCGGCCGCGTGGCACGCGACGCACGGGGTCGTCGGGACCGTTGTGTAGTTGCCGTTGGTGTGGCAGTTCGCGCACGCGGTCGCCGCGTGCGCCCCCGCGAGCGGGAAGTACGTCGCGTGGTTGAACGACGAGGCCAGCGTCCAGGAGGCATCGGCGAAGTTATGGCACGAGTCGCACGTTGTCGGCAGACCGGCGTGGTTCACCGGCGTGGTCGCGCCCTGGTAGTCCTTCGTGTGACATCCGGCGCATGTCGTCGGGACCGTCGTGTAGTTGCCGTTGGTGTGGCAGTTCGCGCAGGCCGTCGTCGCGTGGACGCCCGAGAGCGGGAATACGCTCACGTGGTTGAACGTCGCCTGCGTCCACGAGGTGTCGGAGAACTTGTGGCACGTGTCGCAGGTGTTGGGGAACCCGGCATGGTTCACCGGCGCGGCGGCGCCGGCGAAGTCGCTCGCGTGGCACGCGACGCACGGCGTCGTCGGGACCGTGGTGTAGTTGCCGTTGGTGTGGCACGAGGCGCAGGCGGCCGTGGTGTGCGCGCCTGCGAGCGCGAAGTACGTGGCGTGGTTGAACGACGACGCGAGCGTCCAGGAGGCGTCGGCGAAGTTGTGGCACGAGTCGCACGTCGTCGGCAGGCCCGCGTGGTTGACTGGCGCGGTCGCGCCCTGGTAGTCCTTGGCGTGACACCCGGCGCACGTCGTAGGCAACGGTGCGCTGAAGTTGCCGCCGGTGTGGCAGTTCGCGCAGGCGGTCGTGGCGTGGACCCCGGCGAGCTGGAACACCGAGTGATCGAAGGTGGCCTGGCTCCAGGACGTGTCGGAGACCTTGTGGCAGGTGTCGCAGGTGGTCGAGAACCCGGCAGCCTGGTGGTTCGGGTTTGTTGTGCTGTTGTAGTCCTGCTGGTGACAGCTGACGCACGCCACGGGCTTGCCCTTGAACACGTTGTCGGAGTGGCAGGCCGAGCACGGCTGGGTCGCGTGGGCGCCGACGAGCGGGAACGCCGTCGCGGCGTGGTTGAACACGCCCAGCGACCAGCTCGTGTCGCTCACCCTGTGGCAGGTGTCGCAGGCCGTGGAGAACCCGGCCGCCGCGTGGTTCGGGTTCTTCGAGTTGTTGTAGTCGGTCTGGTGGCAGGCCACGCAGGCCGTGGGCGTCCCCTTGAAGACGTTGTTGGGGTGGCACGCGGTGCACGGCTGCGTCGCGTGCACCCCGAGCAGCGGGAAGGCGGTCTGCGAGTGGTCGAAGTGCGCCTGGCTCCACGAGGCGTCGGAGAACTTGTGGCAGATCTTGCAGTCCGTCGAGAAACCGCCGGCGACGTGCGCCGGGTTCGTGGCGGTCACGAAGTCCTGCCGGTGACAGGAGTAGCAGTCGGAGGAGAGGCCCTGGAACGGCAGCTGGGTGTGGCACTGCTGGCAGGCGAGGGTGGCGTGGGCGCCCGCGAGCGTGAACCCGGTCGCGGCCGTGTGGTCCCACACGACCGACCGCCACGAGGTCGTGCGGTGGCAGTTCTCGCAGTCCGTCCCGAGCTCCGTCCGGTACACGTCGTCTTGCCGGCGGACCCAGTGACAGTCGTAGCAACGGTTCGGCGTCCCCTTCGTCTGGCCGTTGAGGTGGCACGAGGCGCAGGCCACCCCGAGGTGCTGGCCGTCGAGAGGGAACGAGGTGGCCTTGTGGAACGCGCGCGACGCGCCCGGCCACTGCTGCGTCGTGTGGCACGTCTCGCACTGGGTGCCCAGCGTCCCCATGTGGACGTCCTCGTGGCAGCTCGCGCACGCCGGCGAGAGGGAGGCGTAGCGGACCGCGGTCCCGTGCCCGGACGGGTAGTCGGCCTCGACGCTCTTGTGGCAATCCTGACAGCGGGCCGAGGCGTGCTTGGCGGTGAAGAACCCCGGGTTCTCGCGGTGCGTGTAGCTCGCCAGCTTGAACGTCTCGGTGGCGTGGCAGCTCTGGCACGCCGTGCCGAGCTGGCCGAGGTGGACGTCCTGGTGGCACGACGCGCAGGCGGTCCCGACCCCCGCGTACCGGACGGCCTCGCCCCGGCCGGACGGGAACGTCGCCGTCTCGCGGCGGTGGCACTTGGCGCACTCCGTCGTGAGGTGCTTCCCGGTGAGCCGGAACGCGGTGGCCGCGTGCGAGAAGCCGGGCGCGGCGAACTTCGCCGCGTCCACCGAGTGGCAGCTCTCGCAGCGCGCGCCGAGCTGGCCGAGGTGGGCGTCCGTGTGGCAGCTCGCGCACGCCGTGGACAGCCCGCGGTACACCCTCTGCGCGGCCGGTTTGCCGGTGATGCCGGTCTTCGTGGTTCCCTCGCCGCCGTGGCACTTGCCGCACGCGACCCGGGCGTGCTGGCCGCCGTACAGCTCCGGGTCGCTGGGGTGCACGAACGTGGCCACGCGGAACGTCGCGCTCCCGTGGCAGCTCTCGCAGGCGGTGCCGAGCTTGCCCGCGTGGACGTCGGAGTGGCACGACGCACAGGCCTTGGACAGGCCGCGGAACTCGACGGTCGCGACCACCTTGGTGCCGACGGGCACGGTCGCCCCCTTGTGGCAGTCGGAGCAGGGGATCTCCGCGTGGCGCCCGGTGAGCGCGAACGACGTCCGCGCCGCGTGGTCGAACGGTGCGCTCTTGAAGCCCGCGGTGGTGTGGCAGGCGACGCAGTCCTGCTTGAACTCGCCCTTGTGGGGATCGGCGTGGCAGACGGCGCACCGGTCGAACGCGAGCTTGACCTTCATCGGCGGCTGGCGGTGGCAGGAGGCGCACGGAACGGTCTGGTGCCGGCCGAGAAGCGCGTAGCGCGTCTTCGAGTGGTCGACCTTGTCGGTCGCCCACGTCGCTCCGGTGTGGCAGTTGACGCAGGCGGACCCGAACGCCTGGAGGTGCGGGTCCCTGTGGCAGTCGGTGCAGAGGGCGAACTTGATCCCCTTGTAGACCTTGTTGACGTGACACTTCGCACACTCCACCTTGGCGTGCGCCTCGGTGAGGGGGAACGCGGTCTTGGAGTGGTCGAACGCCCTCTCGGAGTCCTTGAACGCCACGGCGGTCGAGTGGCAGCCGGCGCAGTTCGCGCCCAGCGTCCCGTGGTGGGGGTCCTGGTGGCACGAGGCGCATTCGGCGGAGAGTCCCAGGAACGACCGGGTCTTGTGGCACTGCGCGCAGTCGGCGGCGAGCGCCGCGTGCTTCCCGTCGAGCGGGTAGCCGGCCTCCTGCGCGTGGTTGAACTTCTTGACGTCGATCGGGCGGAGCTCGGCGTCCACCCCGGCGTGCTCGACGTGGCAGCTCACGCAGTCCGTGGTGACGTTCCTGTGCACGCCCTTGTGCGCCGCCATGCGCTCCGCGATCGGCTTGTGGCACTCGAGGCACTTTGCGGCCGTGACCTTGCGGCCGGGCTCGTGGCACTTCTGGCAGTTCGCGATGCCCTCGAGCTTCGCGTGCGCCCTCGCGAGCGGTCCCGGCGAGACGAGGGCGCCGATCTCCTGCGCGCCCGCCCTCGAAGCCAGCGCGGCGAGCACGGCGGCGCACGCGCCGAGGGCGCGGAGGTGTCGTCTGCCGGACGCCGTGCGCCTCGTGCTCATCGCGTCCTCCTCGTCATCGGCCGAACGCGTACCCGAAGTACACGGCCGTGGCGACGTGGACGATCACGATCACCAGCATCACGTACGCCAGCGGCCTGTGGAAGATGTGCCAGAGCTCGAACAGTTTCTTGGTCCTCTTGAGGTAAGCGACCCGCCGCAGCAGCACGGCGCGCTCGGCGGTGAGCGCGATGACGTCGTGGAGCGTCTTCGCCCCGACCCCGTCGTGCCGGATCCGGCGCCTGAGCGTGCGGAGAGCGAGGCGGATGTAGACCTCGCCGAACAGGAGGCCGCTAAGGCGCGCCTTCTGCCCCGGCGGAGGGATCACCCGCGCCTCGAACGACTCGACCTGCTCGACCAGGTGACGCGGCAGGCGCATCGCGAGGAGGCCTGCCTTCACCTCCGCGGCGCGCTCCTCGACCTCGGTGACGGTGAGCTCCTGGCCGCGGATGCTCTTGGGGATGCGGACGTACAGGTACCGCCCGACGAACCCCGACAGGAAGACGAGAACCATCGACCAGTACGCGACCGACACGATACCGTTGAACTTGAACGACGTGTGGAAGGTGATCAGGACCGGCCCGAGGATCCCGCAGAAGATGTGGAAGTCCAGCCACGCGGGGATCGAGCCGAGCTTGCCCATGAACTTGAACTTCTTGCGCAGCGAGTACGTCTGCATGACGAGCATCAGCACCGACCCGGTGATGCCCAGCATGAGGCCGATGCGGCCGGACGGTCGGAGGAGCCTGTGAGCCGGTGTGTACCCGCGGATCCCGAGCGGTGTGCGGTAGTACGCCCACCCGTGGAACCCGATCAGCAGGACGGCCGCTACCGCGACGGTGACGAGAAGCGACAGGAGGAGGACTCCGCGTGCCGAACGCTTGCGCGCAGAGGGTGCCGCGGAGCCCCGCGCCGGCGCGGCGCCGGCGGTGGCGGCGGGAGCGGCCGGTGAGACCACGCGAGAGGGGAAGGCCGGTGCCCCGATGCGGTCGGGAACGTGTTCGTCGTGCGTCTGCAGACTGACGCCGGACACTCTCGGCACTTTTTCGGGGCCCCCCCAGGCCAATGTCAAACCCTGACAATCCGCAATGTAGTGTGAGACTGCGTCCAGAGACTGTGACGACAGTCACCTCGCGGTCTTCGCACGGACACCCCCCGCCCGAGCCGCCGCCGGCCCGGGCCCACCTCACCCATCGACACGACTTCCGAGTTCCTGCAATTCTAGCCTAGATCGGGCCCGGGAGTCCCCGGAGCGGGAGCACCCGGTCGCTGAACCGCTCGTCGGCCGTCACGGCAGATCCCGCAGCCGGAGCACCGTCACGCGTCGAGGGCGCAGTTCCCCTTCGCCCAGGCGACGCACGGGAGGATGTACCCCTGGGCGCGGTCCTCGTCGTCGAGCGAGTCGGAGGAGCAGTCCACCGCGCCCTCGAGCAGCCGGGTGCGGCACGTCATACACACGCCAGCGCGGCATGAGCTGGGGATGGCGGCGCCCGCAGCGTCGGCCGCGTCGAGGAGCGTCTGCCGGGGAGTCACCGCCACCGTCACCCCCGTCTGCCGCAGCGTGAGCGTCGCCCCGGCACCGGCCGGCCGCGAGGCGCCCGTCCGGGCGGCGGGCGCCGTCTCCTCCTTCGACATCGCGATCGCGGCCTCGAACGCCTCGTGCCGGACCTGGGCGTCCGGCACGCCGAGCGACGCCAGCATCTTCCTCATCCCCTCCATCATCGGTCCGGGCCCGCACACCATGAAGATCGAGCTCGCGATGTCCGGCACCAGCCGGTGGACGAGGTCCTCGCTGATGCGCCCGCCGAAGTGGCCGATCGGGAACGGGCCCTGGCTCGTCACGATCGCGACCGTGGCCTGCGGGTGGCGCTCGGCGAGCCAGTCGAGCTCGTGCCGGAACGCGACGCTGCGGTCGCTCTTGACCGAGTAGATCAGCGTCACCGGCCGGGTGGGGTGCGAGGCGACGGCGTGCCGGAACATGCTCATCAACGGCGTGATCCCCACCCCGCCGGCGAGGAACACGACCGGCCGGTCGTCCCCGGCCGGGAACGTGAACTTGCCCGTGGGGCCCTTGACCGTGAGCGTGGTGCCGGGTCGCACCGTAGCGTGCAACGTGCCCGAGACCGTTCCCTGCCGCTTGACGGAGATCTCGAGGTAGCCGGCGGCCTCGGGCGCGGAGCTGATCGAGTAGCAGCGCACCATCGGCTTCCCGTCCACCTGCACCTTGACGGTCAGGAACTGGCCGGCCAGGAACCGGAACCCGTCGGGCCGCGCAATCCGGAAGGTTCTGATGTCCTCGCTCTCCTCGAACACCGCCAGCACCGGGAGCAGAGTGAACCGGGACGCCGGCGCGGGCGACGCGAGGGGTGCCCCAGACGCCGCCGGCCCCGCGGCCGGAAGGGCGTTCCGTGCTGCTGGAGCCTCCGGCTTCGGGAGGAGCTTCTCGCACGCCGCAAACCAGACGACGTGGACGAACAGGCCGATCCCGATCCAGTTCGGGTCGGGGAAGAGCCACGGCATCGCGGTCAGGGCGAGCGACGGGAGCAGGACCCCGGCCTGGCCGAGCGTGCGGACGCCGCGGTAGCGGCGCAGCATCAGCAGCGCCACGTGCACCGTGGTCGCGAGCGCCAGCAGCGAGGACGGCGCCGCCTGTGTCGCTCCCTGCAACACGTCCACCTCCTGAAACGCGATCGTATCTCAAATTCAGGGCAAGGGGGGGTGAGCTACCGCACAAAGGCGAGCGCGACGGCGGTGGCGCCCACGACCACCCAGATGACGTTCACCCGTAGCCGGAGAGCCACCACCGCGGCGGCGGCGAGCCCGACCTCGAGAGGGCCGACGAGCGCGCTCCTGGCGACGTCGGCGAGCACGTGGAGCAGCATCGCGATGAACGCCGCGAGCAGGCCGCTCACCGCGCTCTGCACGACGGCGAGGTGGCGGAGGCGCGCGAAGTGGGGGGCCAGCAGGACGAGGAGGAGCGACGAGGGGAGGAAGATGCACACCGTTGCGAACGCCGACCCGAGCACGCCGCCGACCTTGTACCCGATGAACGTCGCGGTGATGATCACGGGTCCGGGCGTGATCTGGCCGAGCGCGAGGCCGTCGATGAACTCCTTGGTGGTGAGCCACGCGTGCGCCGCGCTATGGACGGCTTCCTGGTACATGAACGCGACCGCCGTGTACCCGCCGCCGAACGCGATCAGGTTGATCTTCGTCATCGAGAGCCCGAGGGCGGGGAGCCGGGGCGAGACGAACCCGGATGCGGCGATCGCCGCCGCGTACGCGACCGCGACCGCGCACACCGCCGCGACGGTGCGCCGGTACGACGCCGCCGCCGGGCCGGCGCGGCCGCCCTCGTCGCCGCCGGTCGCCCCGCCGGCGTGACCGGGCCACAACGCGCCCATCGCGATCCCTGCGAGCGCCGCCCCCGCCAGCACGAGCAGCGTGTTGGCGCCGCCGAAGAACCCCCACGCCGCGAGCGCCGCGATCACGACGCCGCGCCAGTTCCTGAGGGCGGGTTGCGCCATCGACATGATCGACTGGACGACGATCCCCACCACAGCGGCTCCCAGGCCGCGGAACGCCGCGTGAACGAGGGGGAGCTGCTCGAAATGGAAGTAGGCGGCCGAGAGCGCGAGCATGAGCACGAACGCGGGGGAGTTGTACGCGAGCATGGCGGCGAGGACCCCGCGGCCGCCGTGGAGACGCCAGCCGATATGGGCGGCGGTCTGGGTCGCGATCGGGCCGGGGAGCGTCTGGACGAACGCGAGCGACTCGCGGAACTCGTCGTCGGTGAGCCAGCGCTTCTCGAAAACCGTGACCCGGCGGATCTGCGCCACGATCGCAGGGCCGCCGTACGAGGTCGCGCCGATCCTCAGGAACGTCCCAGCGACCTCACGCAGGCTCGCGACCCGAACACTCTCCACGCGTGTCCCCCGGCGGGAGTGTCGTTCACGGAGTTCGGAGCCGTCAAGGCGCCGTCGCCGCGGCCGCCGGGAAGATCGGGCCGCGGCTGGCGTGTTGTCTTGTGGCACGATGAGCCACGAGTCGCGGATCGCGGGCGAGCTCGAGCAGCTCGAGCGGCGGGCGGGGTTCCTCCCACTCGAGGGCGCCGGCCTCGTGCGCGTCACCGGGCCTGGTCACCGCGACGTCCTCCAGCGGGTGCTGAGCCAGGACCTGCGGGCGCTCGCACCGGGCGCCGGAACTCTCGCCCTGCTGCTCGCCCCGAAGGGGCAGTTCCGCGCACTCATGGCCGTCTTCGCCGGTGCCGACGAGACGCTCCTGATGGCGGGGCCCGGCCGCGCGGCGGCGCTCGCCGAGGCGCTCCGCAGGTACCTCGCGCTCTCGCGCTGCGCGGCCGAGGCGGTGGCGGACCGTGGCGGGGCGACCGCGATCGTGGGCGCCCGGTGGCTGGAGTCCGCGGCGGCGCTCGGCGGCGACCCCGGCGTGCTCGCCGACGGAGGGTGGCACGCGGCATCCCTCGTCGGTCGGCCGGTCTCGTGGTTCGGGCGCACGCCCCTCGGTGTGCCGGGGGCGGTGCTCACCGAAGGCGGTGAGGAGCTCGCCGAAGAGCTGCGGGGCCACGGCGTCCGCGCGCTCCTTCCGGAGACGGTCCACCTCGCCCGGCTCAGGCGTGGCGCGCCGGCGTGGGGGGCGGAGCTCACGGACTCCGTCCTGCCGCCGGAGGTCGGCATCGACGAGGAGGCGATCTCGTACTCGAAGGGGTGCTACGTCGGCCAGGAGACGATCGCCCGCATGAAGACCCACGGGCACCCGACGCGCGTCCTCGTGGGCGTGCGCCAGACCCGCGGGGAGCCCAACGGGCCGGCACTCCCCGTCCCGCTCACGCGGACGGGCGAGGAGAAGGTGCGCGGGACGCTGACGAGCTGGGGGTGGCACCCGGAGGCGGGCGGCGTCGGCCTGGCGCTCGTGCGGCTCGAGCTCGCCGTCGAAGGCACGCAGCTCGGCGGCGCGGGCCGCGAGTTCAAGGTGGCGGGGTTTCCCCTCTGGTGACCGATCTGAGGCGCAGGCGGCCACCCGCGCCAATACAGCGAAAAGTTCAGAGTTAAGAGTTGAGAGTTGAGAGTTGAGAGTTGAGAAACGGAGGCCACCAGATGGTCGCGAACTCCGGGACTCCCGCTTCTTCACTCTGAACTCTTCACTCTTAACTCTCAATTGGCCGTCGAACGGTCGTCAGTCCCACTCGACGTTGAGCAGGTGCAGCTCGGGGACGAGGGTTCCCTCCAGAGCCTTCCGGATCACGCGCGCGCCGGGGCCGAGCCGGTGGCGCCGCGAAAGGTGCGTCAGCACGAGGTGCCGGTTGCGGAGGGTGGGCGCGAGCGCGACGAGGTCGTCGAGGTGCATGTGCCCGAATCGGCCCGCACGCTCCCGGTCCATGGGCCTGAGGAACGTGCACTCCACGACCAGGACCTCCGCGCCGGCGAGCGTGGGGTCGGCGTCGAACACCTCGGGCCCGGTGTCGGCGAGGTAGGCGAGGAGGAGCGTCCGGACCTCCTCGGTGATCTCCTCACCCTCGTCGTGGCGCCGGCGCAGCTCCTGGGGTTCGAGCCCCGCGAGCGCCGGGCGCAGGCGGCGCCTCACCCACTCGACGCAGCACCCGAGCGTCTCGACCCAGTGCGACGTCGCGACGAAGCGGAGCTCGAACCCGCGGCGGAGGACGACGGTCCGCCCGGGTTCGACCGCGATCACCTCGACGTCGTACGGGCGCCCGCCCTCGAGGCGCGCGCACGTCGCGAGCAGCTCGCGGACGCCGTCGCGCAGCGACGCGGGGACGTACACCCTCCCTCCCGCCATCCCGTTGAGCTGGCGCTGGCTCGCCCACGCGGGAAGCCCGATGACGTGGTCCATGTGGCCGTGGGAGACCACCACGTGCTGCAACGGGACCAGCGCGCGCGCCGGGCGCCCGGCGTCGAGGGCGAGCCGGAGCTGGGGGAGGAGCACGAGCGAGGCCTCGCCCGCGCGCGAGCCTCCGGCCAGCCGCAGTTCCCCCCACGACGTGGCGAGCCCCAGTTGGCGCATTGGGGTCAGAGTGACGCGCCGGTTGCGGTATTGTCAACCTCGACGGTCCGCGTGCGTCATTCCCGGTATGGCGAGCGTCGCGCGGAGGGAGATGCCGTTGGAGCCCGAGGACGAGCTCGAGCTGGCCGGACTCGCGCGGCGCGGCGACCGCGGCGCGGCCGAGGTGCTGCTCGAGCGCCACGAGCTGGCCGTGTTCCGGGTGTGCAGGCGGCTGCTCCCCCAGGGCGAGGACGTCGAGGGTGCGGTGCAGGAGACGATGCTGCGCGCCCTCAAGGGGCTGGACCGGTTCTCGGGCCAGGGGAGCTTCGGAGGATGGCTGGTCGCCATCGCCGCGAACCTGTGCCGCGACCGGCTCCGGCGGCGGCGCCTCGTCCCGTTCCAGCCGCTGGAGACCGGCGACGACGAGGCGGCGGACCCCATCGCGGTCGTGCCGGCGTCCGAGCCCGGGCCCGAGCGGGTCGCGATGGCCCGTCAGGCGGTCGGGCGGCTGCGGCGAGAGGTCGCGCGCCTGCCGGCTCGCCAGCGCGAGGTGTTCGCGCTGCGGTTCTTCGCGGGGCTCGACCTCGCCGGGATCGCGGAGACGCTCGCCGTCGACGTCGGGACGGTCAAGACGCACCTGCACCGCGCCGTCCAGCGCGTGCGCGCCGCGGTCGAGGAGGCATCCCCATGACCATCAAACATCTGACGGACGACGAGCTCGACCTCGTCCTGATCGGCGAGGAGCTGTCGGCCGAGGCGGCGGAACACCTCTCCTCGTGCGTCGCATGCCGCCGGAGACGGGACGGCTTCCTGGCGGCGGTGGGCGAGACGCTCGACGACGACCCCGACGAAGCCACGCGGGCGAGGGTCCGCGACGCGGCGCTCGCCGCCTGGGGCGGTTCGCGCCGGAACCACCACTGGGTGCGGTGGGTGGCGGCCGCCGCGGCGGCGGTCGTGCTGGCGCTGCTGCCGCTGGTGAAGAGCGAGCTCGCGCCGCGCCCGAGGATCAACACGGACGCGGTGCTCACCGAGGTTGACGACGTGTTGTCGCGGGACCCGCTCGCGGCTGCGGCGCCCGAGGAGGTCGTGGAAGCGGTGGCGCCCGCACCCGAGACGGGCGGAGAAGGGAGCTGGTCATGAACGGCGGTGCATCGAGGTGGGTGGTGGGTTCGATCGTGGTGCTCGCGGCGGCGACCGTCTCCGCCCAGCCGTTCAGCGTCCCCGTCGGGAAGTGGTGGGAGCGGCCGCGCATCGCGGCCCGGCTCGGGATCACGCAGGACCAGGTGGGCAGGCTGAACGCCGCGACGTACCCGCACGCCAAGGCGATGATCGACCTGAAGGCCTCGGTGGAGAAGGCCACCATCGACCTCCAGGCGGCCTCCGAGGCCGAGCCGTTCGAGGCCGAACGGGCGCGGATCGCATTCGCAGCGCTTCAGCAGGCGCGGCAGCGCCTCGAGACCGAGCGCTTCGAGATGCTCCTCAAGGTGCGTGCGATCCTCACGGCCGAGCAGTGGACCAGGCTGCAGGACCTCGTGCGCGAGCGGCGTGAGGAGGCGGCCGAGGGCGGCCAGGCCACGCCGGGTCCGGGGTTGCGGCGCAACCAGCCGCCGCGCCGCTGGCAGAACTGATCCCGCCGCCCGACCCGGGGCGTCGCGCGGCGCGGGCCGGGGGCGGCCTCGAACCGGAACGAACGAGCAGCGGGAAGGTGTGCATGAAAGGAGCGAGGAGATGAGGAAGGTCATGCTGTCCGTCATCATCGTGCTGCTGGCGCTGCCGGTCCTGGCGCAGCAGGACGCGATCCCCGTCGACCCCAAGAGCGCGGTGGCCGAGTTCCTGGCGCTCACGCCCGACCAGGTCTCGCAGTGGGACGCGCTCATCGCCACGCGCGAGCAGACGGTGCCTCCGCTTCGGGAGCAGCTCAAGGGGATCGAGGATCAGATCAAGGCGTTGCTCGCCCAGCCGAACCCGGACCCGGCCGCGGTTGGGGCGCTCGTGATCCAGGCCGCCGCCGTGAAGGAGCAGCTCGATTCGGCGAGAGGCGCATACGTGAGCGGGTTCGAGGCGATGCTCACGTCGGACCAGACGGCGAGGCTGAACTTCATCAGGCGGGCGGCGAAGGCCCGGCCGCTCATCCCCGCCTTCCGTCTCGCGGGGCTGCTGCCGCCGCCCCAGCGCGTGGAGTAGCCGCAACTCGGCGTGCCGTCCCGTTGGGGACGGCCGCGGATTCGCCGGTGCCGGGGAGCAGGGGAGAGGGAGCGGGCATCGACCCGTCCTCCCCCTGCTCCTCCTCGTGTTTGTTCAGGCCGTCGACACCCGGCGGCCGACCGGCAGTGTCGGCCCGCACGGCGACGCGACACCTCGCGCGGCTGGGTATACTCGAGAGGAAATGGCACCGTCACGGCCATCGCCTCGCGCGTTCGGGCGGGCTGCGCCCCGGACGAGCGGGCGCGTGGAGGCGACCCTCCGATGTGCGGCATAGCCGGCACATGCTCGAGCCGGGACCCGGCGGCGGCCGGCGCGCACCTCGCGGATGCGCTCGCCAACCTCCGGCACCGCGGTCCCGACGGACAGGGCACGTTCGCGGAGCCCGGCGTCGTCCTCGGGATGCGGCGCCTCGCGGTCATCGACCTCGTGACTGGCGATCAGCCGATGTTCAACGAGGACCGGAGCGTCGTCGCGGTCCTCAACGGCGAGATCTACAACTACCTCGAGCTCCGTGATGCCCTGAAGCAGCGCGGGCACGTCCTCGCGACGGACAGCGACACGGAGGTGCTCGTGCACCTCTACGAGGACGAGGGAACCGCACTGTGCACGCGGCTCCGGGGGATGTTCGCGCTCGCGATCTGGGACCGCAGGGCGAAGCGGCTCCTGCTGGCGCGGGACCGCTTCGGCAAGAAGCCGCTGTTCGTCTCGCAGCTCCCGGGGCGCGGTCTCGCCTTCGCCTCGGAGCTGAAGGGGCTGTTGCCGCTCCTCAAGGGCGCCGGGACCCCGCCCCGCGTCCGCGAGCAGGGGATCTACGACTACCTGTCGCTGGGAGCCGTGCCGCAGCCCGAGACGATCTACGACGGCGTCCGGGCCGTTCGGCCCGGGCACTGGATGAGCTTCGGCCCCGAGGGGGTCCGCGAGGTCCCGTACTGGCTCCCGGAGCTGGAGCCGAAGGCGTCGCTCTCGTACGGCGACGCGCAGGAGCGGCTCCGCGCGACGCTCTCGGAAGCGGTGCGCCTCCGCCTCCGCAGCGACGTTCCGGTCGGCGTCTTCCTCTCCGGAGGTGTCGACTCCTCCGCGGTCGCGCTCGAGGCGGCGCGCCACCTCGGCCGCCGATTGCGGACGTTCACCGTCTCGGTTGCGGACGCTGGCCTCGACGAGGCCCCCGTCGCCCGGCGCACGGCCGAGGCGCTCGGCGTCGAGAACACCGTGTTGCCGCTCGAGGTGGCCCCGCTCGACGAGCTGTTCACGGTCGCCCGGCGGTTCGACCAGCCGTTCGCGGATCCGTCGGCGATCCCCAGCCTCGCGATCGCGCGCCTCGCGCGCCAGCACGTCAAGGTCGTGCTCAACGGGGACGGCGGCGACGAGATGTTCGGCGGGTATCGCAGGTACCTCGCCGCCGCCGCACTCGGCCGGGTGGCCGCCGTGCCCGGCCTGGGACGGACGGCGCAGACGGCGCTCTCGCGACTCGTCCCGCGCCGCCGCCGGTCGGCCGCCGGCTTCCTCCACCGCTTCGGGCGCGGGCTCGCACCGGGCGCCGGCAGGCGGTACCTCGTGTGGACCGCCGACCTCATGACCGAGGACGACAAGCGGCCGGTGTGGCGCGGCGCGCCGCAACGGGCGACCGAAGCGTGGGTCGAGGATCAGCTCACGCCCGGGCTGTCGCCCGTGGACGCCCAGGTCGCGGGCGACCTGCGGATCAACCTTCCGTCGGACCTGCTGGTGAAGATGGACATCGCGACGATGGCCGCCTCGCTCGAGGCGCGCTCGCCGTTCCTGGACCACGAGGTCGCCGAGTTCGCCCTCCACCTGCCGGTCTCGTACCGCGTCCGCGGTTGGCGCCTCAAGGCGCTCGTGCGCGACGCGTACCGCGACCGCCTGCCGCGCGAGGTGGTCGAGGGGAGGAAGCGAGGGTTCGAGGTCCCCCTCGCCGCATGGCTCGACGGGGACCTTCGCGAGGTCGTCCACGACTCGCTCGCGGCGCCCGGGTCGAGGGTCTCGGCGCTCCTCGATCCCGGCTTCGTCCGGGGCGTCGTGGAGGGCACCTCGATGCGGGCGTGCAACCGGCCGGGGCTGGTGTACGCGCTGCTGGTCCTCGAGCTCTGGCTTCGCGACCGTTCCTGAAGGGGCGTCGGCGGCGTCGGACCTCTGGCCGCGTTGCACTCGGCGGATCGGATGCTCATGTAGCCTCCGGC
>DATKLI010000103.1:0-16987 GCA_035542455.1 Thermoanaerobaculaceae bacterium | reverse complement strand
GCCCGCGTCCCTCGCGTGCGCCGGTAGATCCGGGCCGACCGGGCCTTCAGGCCGGCCTCCCGCATCAACCGGGCCACCCGCTTGCGCCCCACCCCAAACCCGGCCTCGCGCAGCGCGGCGTGGATCCTCGGGCTGCCGTAGATCCCCTCGCTCGCCCTCCACACGGACGTGATCCGCGCCGACAGCCGCTCGTCAGCCCGCTCGTGCCGCGAGACACCACGCCGGCGCCACGCGTAGTACCCCGCCCGCGTCACCCCGTACCGCTCGCACAGCGCCTTCACTTCGAACCGGCCCCGCTCCGCCCCGATGAACGCGAAGATCTCGCTCTTCGAGCGGAACAGAACCGAATGGCTTTTTTTAGCAGCTCGTGCTCCTCCTTCAAGAGCGCGTACTGCCGCTTCAGCTCCGCCAGCTGCCGCACCTCCCGCTGCGCTCGCGCAGCGGGAGCCACACCAACCCGCGCCTTCAGCTGCCCTTCCCGAGCTTGCTTCCGCCACTTCGAGAGCATGAACGGGTGGATGTCCAGCGCGTCCGCCACGTCCTGCACCTGGACGCCTGGGATCTCGCTCAGCTTCACCGCCTTGAGCTTGAACTCCACGCTGTACCGCTGGACCTTCTTCGGACCGAGGATCTTCGCCATTCCCACCTCCAACCCTGGTTAGGTCGGAGTGTCTACTTTATCGGGGCAACGTCCCGGTCGGCTGCAACGGCATGTTAGGCGTCCGGTTAGGGCGCAACAAGTTGGAGCCTCACAGCGGGACCGCACTGCGGGCAGGAGCGAGCAAAGGGAGAGACGTCATGGCCATTCGCGCAGCGCTTCACCGCTCCATGAGAGAGAAGCCACAAAACCGTGTGATAGCCGGCCGCGAGGTGGAAGAAGAAGATGGCCACGGCGGGTCCGCCGAGCGCCCCCCGCTGGAACAGCTCCGCCCACCAACCTGGCCAATGGAGCCAGGCAGCGAATGCGGCGCTACCCAGTACTGCTGCCACGTACCCGCCGTAAAGAGCCTTGCAGGCCGAGGACAGGCCCAATACAACGCGAGGCGGACCCGCGACTCGGAATGGTGTTCCCGCGCTTACTCGGCTGAACAGCCAAGCGGCCCAGAAGAACAGCGGAGACGAGACGACAACGAGCAAAAGCAGGGCGCGCCCGCCCCATCCCGTCAGGATTGCCGCTGGTGTCAAGAGCAGGGAGAGCGCGGCACCAAGCAGCGCTAGGAACCGTGCGACCCTAAGGGCGCGGAGCTTCACGAACTGTCTCCATCCGGACGCCTAACGCAGATTAGGCCGCCGAAGAGAAACGGGGGAACACTGCGGGATTTGCAGCGTTCTCCGGATTCCGTGCTGCGGATCATCCTGGGCATACTACCGCGCGATCGGTAGTTGCGACAAGCACGTTGCCCGCGCATCGGCGGCGTTAGACTGCAGAATCTGCCGCCTAACTCCTCTAGCAAAACGCAGCGGAATGACGTGCAGGGCCGCCGAGCTGCGGGAGGGGGGCTTCTCAAACTCCGCCCCTCGGGTGAAGCGGCGATTCCTCCGAGGCCGCGGGGACCCCGGCGCGCGGACCCGGGACGGGGTGTCGGTGACGCGGCCTCATGCGGACACCGAGGGGGCCCCGGTCCGGGCCGCGCAGTCGGGTCGCGGCCGAGGAGTTTCGGGCAGAAGTGAGCGGGGGCGAGCAAGGCCCGAAGGCCGCGAACCCGAGGGGCAAGAAGAAAAGCCTCCACGCAGTGGAAACCTTGCTACGCTGGGGAGATTCTTCGCTCGCTGCGCTCGCTCAGAATGACAGCAGGTTGCGGAGAGTGCTTCGCTCGCTTCGCTCACTCAGAATGCCCGCAGGTTGCGGAGAGTGCTTCGCTCGCTGCGCTCGCTCAGAATGACAACATACTGGAGAGCGCGCCTCGCTCGCCTCGCTCACTCAGGATGACATCAGGCTGCGGAGGGTTCCTCGCTCGCTTCGCTGGCTCAGAATGAGACCATGCCGGACGGTGGTGGAGGCGGAGCCTCAGGTCGCGGAGGCGGGGCCGCGGCGCAGCGTGACGAGATCCACCTCGGGCGGCACCCCGAACCGGAACGGCACCCCGCCGACGCCGATCCCGCGCGAGACGTACAGGATCTGCTCGCCGCGCTGGTACGGGCCGGCGACGTACGGGGTCGAGAGGCGCGCGAGGTTCAGCCCGCGCGACGGGAGGGCGATCTGGCCGCCGTGGGTGTGGCCGGCGAGCGTGACGTCGGCTCCGGCGGCGCGCGCCGGGCGCCACCCGCCGGGCTGGTGGCAGAGCAGCAGGCGGAACGGCGAGCCCGTGCGCCCGACGACGCCGAAGTCGGGGCCCCACCCCGGGATTGCGTCGAGGTCGTCGACGCCGGCGATCGCGATCCGGGCGCACCCGCGCCGGAGGATCGCGGCCTCGTTGACGAGCGGCGTGATCCCCACCGCCTCCATCGCGGCGAGCGCCAGGTGCGGGCCCGCCCTGTGGTCGTGGTTGCCGAGGATCCCGAACACGCCGAGCGGCGCGTCGATCCCCGCGAACCCGTGGACGAACAGGTCGGCGTCCACGTGCCGCCGGTCGAGCTGGTCGCCGGTGAACGCGACGACGTCGGGCGCGAGCCCCTCGACGATCGAGCGGACGCGCTCGAGCCGCTCCGGCGGCATGAACACCCCGGCGTGGACGTCGGACACCTGCGCGATGCGGAGGCCGTCGAACGCGGGTGGGAGGCCGGGGTGGCGGATCACGACCCGCCGGACCATCGGGAGCTCGGTGGCCTCGGCCCACCCCGAGCGGGCGAGCACGCCGCCGCCCACGAAGGCCATGGCACCCTTCTTGAGCATGTTCCGGCGCGTCAGGTAGGTGATCGTCTGCATCGCGGGCGCCAACGGCGCGGCGCGGAGTATACACCGCACCGTCAAGGCGCCCCCGGGGATCGCCCGAACGGTCTCGGTTTGCTAGACTTTGTCCATGTCACAAGGCGAGCGGAGCGGTTGGAGCTCGGCGCCCACCCTGATGCCCCGGGATCCGGGGGCGGTGGCGCCGCGTGTGAGGGTGCAGCAACCGGTGCTGCGGATCGGGCGCGACCCCGGGTGCGACATCGTGATCCCGGAGCCAACGGTCTCGCGCCGGCACGCGAAGGTGAGCTGGGACGGACACGAGCTCGTCGTCGAGGACCTCGGGTCCTCGGGGGGCACGTTCGTCAACGACGTGAGGGTGCAACGGTCGGAGCTGAAGCCGGGCGACATCCTGAGGATCGGCCCGCGTACGGAGTACATCGCTCAGGCCGACGAGTCGTCGAGCGCGCTCGAGATGGTCGCCGAGCAGTCGAGCGGCGAGGTCGGCGGCGTGCGGCAGCTCCAAGTGCTGCTCGAGGTCGCGCGAGCGCTCAACGCGGCGACGGTGCTCGACGACGTCGTCCACGTCGTCCTGCAGGCGGCGGTTAGGCTGCTGCGGGCCGACCGCGGGTGCCTGATCCTGGTGGAGAACGGCGAGCGGCGCACGGTCGCCTCGTACCCGCGCGACGTCGCGGAGACGGCGTGGGGCCAGCGCAGCTCGCTGTTCGAGCGCGCCCTCTCCGAGCGCAGGGCGGTGCACGTCGGGATGGAGGTGTCGCCCTCCACGACGATGGTCGCGCGCGGCGCCGCGCTCGCCGTGGCCGCACCGCTCCTCGTCGCGCGCCGGCCGTTCGGGCGGGCGGAGGAGGCGTCGTTCATCGCCACGGTCGAGGTGATCGGCGGGATCCTGGTCGAGCGCACGAAGGCGGGCCGGCCGTTCGGGAGCGAGGACATGGCCGTCCTCGAGTCGCTCGCCGCCGACGCGGCCGTCGCGGTGGACAGCGCGAAGCTGTACCGCGAGGCACGCGAGAAGGCGAAGCAGGACCACGAGATGGCGCTCGCGCGCGGGATCCAGAACGCACTCCTGCGGACGCCGCCGCAGGTGCCGTTCGCGGAGGTGTTCGCGGTGTCGCACCCGGCGCGCAGCGTGGGCGGCGATCTCTACCACGGGGCCGTCCGCGATGACGGGACGCTCGCGGTCGCGCTGGGCGACGTCTCGGGGAAGGGCATGGCGGCAGCGCTCCTCATGGCCATGGTGCAGGGGCTGCTCGGCCTCCTGCACGAGCTCAGCCAGCCGATCGATGCGATCCTCCCGTCGCTCAACCGCAGCCTGCTCGAGCACAACCCGGGGAACCGGTTCCTCACGCTCGGGATGGGCGTGCTCTCGCCGGATGGGACGCTGGCGCTGACCAACGCGGGCCACTGCCCGCTCGCCGTGCTGCGGGGCGACTCGAGCGTCCAGCTCGTCCCGCCGCGCGGACCGATCCTCGGCCTGCTCCCGGCGGCGGTGTGGGGCGTGGAGACGGTCGCGCTGGCGCCGGGCGAGGCCATCGTGTTCTACAGCGACGGGATCTCCGAGTCGTTCTCGCCGACCGACGAGGAGTTCGGCGTCGAGGGCGTGCGGCGCACGCTCGAGAGCCTCGCGGGCGTGAGCGCCGAGGGCGTGGCCGACGCGCTGCTGCAGGCGGCGGCGCTCCACCGCGCCGGCCGCGAGGCCGAGGACGACGTCACGGTGCTGGTGGCGCGGTACACGGGCGCCACCGCCTGATGCGAGGCCAGCGCTGAGAGTTAAGAGTTCAGAGTTGAGAGTTAAGAGCAAAAGGCTAGTGCCCGGAAACTCGGACGCGGCGGTTCTCGGGTGTCTCCGAGTTGTTAACTCTTAACTCTTAACTCTTAATTCTCAACTCTTATCTTAACTTCGTCCATGACCATCTGCGTGGCAGCGGGTCACGGCCGCGCGCCACTCACCCGAGCCGGCGGGCGTACAATGCAACGGCCGCGCGTCCGCGCGGCGGGGGGATCCGATGAAGCGCGCTGCCGTTCTCGGTGTTCTCGTTGTCGCTGCGTTCGGGCGTCTCCTGCTGGCGGCCGATGCCGTGCGTCCGGCCGGCCCGTACGACCCGTCGGCCGACGGGTGGGGCCAGGTGAAGGCGGCCGCCGCCGGCGCCGCGAGCGACGGCAAGCGGGTGCTCGTGATCGTCGGCGGCAACTGGTGCACGTGGTGCCGGGCGCTCGACCGGCTCATGGGGGAGGACGCCGCCCTGAAGGCCGAGGTCGCGGCGCACTACGAGCTCGTGCACCTCAACTGGTCGAAGGAGAACAAGAACGAGGCGGCGATGGCCAAGCTGGGGCACCCCGACACTCTCGGGTTCCCGGCGTTCGTCGTGGTGTCCTCCAAGCTCAAGGTGCTGCACCTGCAGGAGTCCGGGGCGTTCGAGAACCCCGACCACTCCAAGCCCGGTCACGACCCGTCCAAGCTGCTGGCGTTCCTCCAGGCGTGGGACGGATCGCGCTGACACCGTCGCGCGCGGGCCGTCGCACGTCCTGAGACCTCGACCCCGACCGATCCCGAAGGCACCGGTGAGCACCGCGTCGCGGTCCGGTCCTCGGTCCGGCCGGGCGGCCGCCGAGCGGCGCCCGCCGGCTCCGGCCGCTCGTACCGGACGTCGTGGTCTTCACGGGGGTTTCATACGGTGCCGGTACACCTCTTCTTCCAGGGATGGCCGGCGCGCCCAGCTCAGCGGCTGGACCCTCGCGCCGCTTCCGGAAGGGGGACGAGATGAGGCTGAGGCGCAACGCATGGTGGGGTGCCGCCGCCTTCGCGGCCGTAGTGGTGTCGGCCGGTTCGGCGGAGGCGCAGACGACGATCACCGGGGCAGGGGCGACGTTCCCGTACCCGGTCTACGCCCGCTGGGCCGACGACTACGCGACCTCGACGGGGGTCAAGCTCAACTACCAGTCGATCGGGTCGGGCGGAGGGATCGCGCAGATCAAGGCGAAGACTGTTGACTTCGGCGCCTCGGACGCGCCGCTGCTCGAGAAGGACCTTGCCGACGCCGGGCTGATCCAGTGGCCGATGGTGATGGGCGGCGTGGTGCCCGTGCTGAACGTCGCCGGCCTGAAGCCCGGCGACCTCAAGCTCCCGCCCGCGCTGCTCGCGGACATCTATCTCGGCAAGATCAGCAACTGGAACGACCCCGCCCTCGCGAGCGCGAACCCCGGGCTGAAGCTCCCGTCGCTCGCGATCACGGTGGTGCACCGGGCGGACGCGTCGGGCACGACGTGGATCTTCACCAACTACCTCGACAAGGTGTCCCCCGAGTGGCACGCGAAGGTCGGCACGAACACCGCGGTCGCGTGGCCTACGGGCGTCGGCGGCAAGGGGAACGAGGGCGTGTCGGCGTACGTCCAGCGCATCAACGGCGGGATCGGCTACGTCGAGTACGCCTACGCACTCCAGAACAAGATGACGTACGCGAAGCTGCAGAACGCGGCCGGGAACTTCGTCTCGCCGACCTCTGCGGCGTTCCAGGCCGCCGCGGCGAACGCCGACTGGCAGCACGCGCCCGGGTTCTACATGGTCCTCACCGACCAGCCCGGGAAGGAGAGCTGGCCGATCACCGGCGCCACGTTCATCCTGTTCCACAAGGACCAGTCCGACGCGACGAAGGCGAAGGCGGTGCTGAGCTTCTTCGCCTGGTGCTACGCGAACGGGCAGAAGCGCGCCGAGGAGCTCGACTACGTCCCGATGCCGAAGAACGTGGCCGACATGGTCGAGGCGAACTGGCACACCAAGATCGCTTCCGGGGGCAACCCGGTTTGGCCGTAGCCGCAGGCGGGGAAGGCCGTGGGGGCGCGGGCGCGACGCCCGCGCCCGCCGGCCTGACCGCAGCGCGGAGAGCCCACTCGCGACTGAGGGCCGTCGCCG
This sequence comes from Thermoanaerobaculaceae bacterium, assembly GCA_035542455.1. GTDB lineage: Bacteria > Acidobacteriota > Thermoanaerobaculia > Thermoanaerobaculales > Thermoanaerobaculaceae > RBG-13-68-16. Next base: position 10,232 of record DATKLI010000103.1, on the reverse strand, counting down.
AGCAGCTCTTCCACGGGACCGCGCTCGCGTGCGCGGTGTTCGTGCTGGTGGCGATGACGGCGATCCTCCTGGAGCTGTTCCACCACTCCAGGGTCTCGCTGGCGCGGTTCGGGTGGGGGTTCCTGACCTCGGTTGCGTGGAACCCCGTCACCCGGGAGTTCGGCGCGGCCAGCAGCATCTTCGGCACGATCGTGTCCACCGTGATCGCGCTCTTGCTTGCGATCCCGCTCGCTCTCGTGATCGCGATGTTCCTCGTCGAGGTGGCGCACCCCCGTGTGGCCAGGCCGGTCGGGTACGGGATCGAGCTGCTTGCGGCGGTGCCGAGCATCATCTATGGGATGTGGGGGCTGTTCGTGCTGGCCCCCGTGCTGGCGGAGCACGTCCAGCCCCGGCTGCAAGCGATCGTCGGCGGGCTGCCGCTGTTCTCCGGGCCGCCGATGGGGATCGGCGTCTTCACGGCCGGGATCGTGCTCGCGCTCATGGTGCTGCCGTTCATCACCGCGGTGATGCGGGACATCTTCACGCTCGTCCCCCCGGTGCTCAAGGAGTCCGGGTACGGGATGGGGGCGACAACGTGGGAGGTGACGCGCAAGGTGACGATGCGGCACGGGATGCGCGGGATGGTGGGCGGGGTGTTCCTCGGCCTCGGTCGCGCCCTGGGCGAGACGATGGCGGTGACGTTCGTCATCGGCAACGACCACCGGATCGCGGCGTCGCTGTTCGCGTCCGGCAACACGATCTCCTCGACGCTCGCGAACGAGTTCACGGAGGCCTCCGAGCCCGTCTACCTTTCCGCGCTCGTCGAGCTCGGCCTGATCCTGTTCGTCGTGACGCTCCTGGTGCAGATCGCGGCGCAGATGTGGCTCAGGCGCCTCAAGCGCCGCCTGGGAGCCGACCTGTGAGACGCCGGCCGGTGTGGCCGCGGCGGCTCGCGGACGCCGCCGTCAAGGCGGCGTCGGTGCTGGCGGCGGCGCTCGGGCTCGCCATGCTCGCCTGGATCCTCGCCGTCGTGCTGCAGCGGGGCGCCTCGGCGCTGAACTGGCGGTTCATCACGGGGATGCCGGTGCCTCCCGGCGCCGAGGGCGGCGGCCTCGCGAACGCGATCGTCGGCACGTTCCTCGTGACGCTGCTGGCGTGCGTGATCGGTGTCCCGATCGGGATGATGGCGGGCGTGTACCTCGCCGAGTTCGGCGCCGGACGGACGCTGGCGGCGCTCGTGCGGTTCCTGGTCAACGTGATGATCGGAGTCCCGTCGATCATCATCGGCCTGTTCGTCTACACGATCGTGGTGTTGCCCGCAGGTCACTTCTCCGGGTGGGCGGGCGGCGTCGCGCTGTCGCTGCTGATCCTGCCCGTGGTGGCGCGCACCACCGAGGACATGCTCGCCCTGGTACCGAACCCGCTGCGCGAGTCGTCGCTCGCGCTAGGCGCGCCGCGCTGGCGCACGACGCTCCACATCGTCTTCCGGGCCGCCCGGTCCGGGCTGCTGACCGGCGTGCTGCTGGCGGTGGCCAGGATCAGCGGCGAGACGGCGCCGCTGCTGTTCACGGCGCTCAACAGCCCGTACTGGCCACGGTCGCTCTCCGGCCCCACCGCCAACCTGACGGTGACGATCTTCAACTACGCGATGTCGCCGTACCCCAACTGGCAGCGCGCCGCGTGGGGTGCGTCGTTCCTCATCACCCTCGGCGTGCTGGCACTCACGGTCGTGTCGCGCGCCCTGGCGCGGGAGAGAACCCGATGAACGCATCTCCGAAAGACCTGACCCGGGCCGTTCCGCGCGTGTCGGCGCTCGACGCGCCGTCCGCGCCCCCGTCCCCGGCGCCCGCCAAGATCTCGGTCCGGGGGCTGAACTTCTTCTACGGCGCGACCCAGGCGCTGTTCGACAACTCGATCGAGATCCCGGCCGGAAGCGTCACCGCGATCATCGGGCCCTCGGGGTGCGGGAAGTCCACCCACATCCGCGTCTACAACCGGATCTTCCAGCTCTACCGCGAGCAGCGCGCTACCGGCGAGGTGTGGATCGACGGCGCAAACGTGCTCGCGCCGGGCGTTGACCTGATCGAGCTCCGGCGCAGGATCGGCATGATCTTCCAGAAGCCCACGCCGTTCCCTCTCTCCGTGCACGAGAACCTCGCGTACGGCCTTCGCATGCACTACAAGATGAGCCGCTCGGAGCTGGACGGGCGCATCGAGGGGGCGCTCCGCGCCGCCGCGCTGTGGGACGAGGTCAGGGACAAGCTGCACCGGCCCGGTACCGCGCTGTCGGGCGGGCAGCAGCAGCGCCTGTGCATCGCGCGCGCCATCGCGGTGGAGCCCGAGGTGCTGTTGATGGACGAGCCGACCTCCGCCATCGACCCAGTGGCGACCGCGCGCATCGAGGAGCTCATCGCGCAGCTGCGGGAGCGCTACACGATCGTGATCGTGACCCACAACATGCAGCAGGCGGCCCGCGTCTCCGACTTCACCGCGTTCTTCCTGAGCGGGAGGATCGTGGAGTTCGGGGCCACGACCGACCTGTTCACCAACCCGAAGCAGAAGGAGACCGAGAACTACGTCACCGGCCGCTTCGGGTGATGAGGCAGCCGGTTCACGGGTTCACGGGTTCGAACGTCCGCGACCGCGAGGTGAGACGGAAGAGGGAAGACGGTAGAGGGACGGCACGACGGGGCTGCACGGGCGGTCGCTCGTCTTCCCTCTTCCGTCTACCTCCTTCCGTCTACCCTCGGCTTGAACCTTCGAACTTTCGAACGTTCGAACTAGCTCTTCGGGGACCGGAGCGTGATGCGGACGATCTCGCTCGGACGCCAGAGGCGCATGCGGGGACCCCACGTCCCGGTGCCGCGGCACACGATCGCAGTCATCGAGCCGACCGTGTACCGCCCGCCCATCAGCGGGTACGTGAACTGCACCAGGTAGCCGAACGGCCAGATCTGGCCGTCGTGCGTGTGCCCCGAGAGCATCAGCCCCGCCCCGAGCTCCGCCGCCTTAGCCGCCTGCCACGGGGTGTGCGAGAGGAACACCGTCGCCCCTGCGGGACGGCCCGCGAGCGCCTTCTCGACGGGGTGGTCGGCCTCCGCGAACTGCCGCCGGGCGGTGAGATCGTCGACCCCCGCCAGCACCAGCCCGGGCACGACCTCGGCCCAGCGGTCGCGCAGCACCGTGTACCCCGCCTCCTCGAACAGCCTGACGCTGCGCTCGATCCCGGCGTACACCTCGTGGTTGCCGGTGACGGCGAACACCCCGAGCGGCGCGCGCAGGCGCTTCAGGGTCGGCAGGAGCGGCTGCACCCGCGCGACGTTGCCGTCGATGAGGTCGCCGTCCACCACGAGAAGGTCCGGCTTCCGCGCCTCGACGCGCTCGACGAGCCTCTCCGTCCAGCTCCCCCCGATCAGAGTGCCGAGGTGGAGGTCGGAGATCTCGACGAGCACGAGGCCGTCGCGCTCGGGCGGCAGACCCGGGAGGGCAACCTCGTAGTTCACGACCACGGGCGGCCGCAACCCCTGCAGCAGCGCAACGACGGAGAGCCCGGCCGCGGCCACCAGCCCCCACCCGCGGAGCGACGGCGCGAGCGACCGGAGCCCCATCCCGCCGAGCGTGACGACGTCGACCGCGAACACACCGACGCACGCGAGGAACAGCACGCCCAGCCACGCCGCCCCGACGAACTCGAGAGGCCGCGCGACCGCGTCGAATCCGTTGCGGTCCAGGATCCGCGACAGCGGGTACGCCAGCCACAGGAAGACGGCCGCCGCGACCAGCGCCCACCGCGGGACGTGGGCCGAGAACGCCGGCACGGACCACGCCCGCCAGACGACGTAGACGTGCATGAGGGTCCAGGTACCGAGGACTACGAGCAGGAACACGGCGATCCTCCCGGCGTCACGCATGCCGCAATCGTACGCGATCCGGGCGCCGCCGGCGTCGGACCTCTCGCTGCGTTGCGCTCGGCGGATCTACCCATACGGGGGGTCCCGCGTCCGCTCCGCCGCCCAACCGGCCGCTCTCGACCCCCCGCGCCTCCCGCTCGCCGGGGGTGAATCCCGGCTCGCCCATGCTCACGTAGCCTCCGGCTACACTCCGCTCCTCCCGTCTCGCGCGCCTTGCGATAGGCCCAACGGCGCCGGCGCGGCTACACGCAGTTCGCATAGGCCCTGCTTGAGTTGTCCCCTCGACCCACGATCCACGACCCACGATCCACGACCCGCGACTCAGGGTCACCGATGGTTGTACGATACGCACCGGCCCGCGACCGCGGGCGGGAGGACGACATGCTGCGGCTGCTATCCCTTGCAATCCTGTGCGGTGTGACGGCGGGCACGGTCGTCGCCGCCGACACGCACCCGTTCACGGTGCACGACATGCTGGCGATGGCGCGCATCTCCGAGCCGCGCGTCTCCCCCGACGGCAGGCTCGTCGTGTTCTCCGCGAGCACGACGAACCTCGAGAAGAACAAGCGCGACAGCCACCTCTGGCTGGCCGCGGCGGACGGCGCGTGGGTGAAGCAGCTCACGACCTCGCCGGCGCGCGACATGCAGCCGCGCTGGAGCCCCGACGGGTCGTGGGTGTACTTCGTCTCCACGAGGTCCGGCTCCGCCCAGGTGTGGAAGATCGCCCTCGACGGCGGCGAGGCGCAACAGGTGACCGAGCTGCCGCTCGACGTCGACGCTCTGGAGGTCGCCCCCGGGGGGAAGGCGCTCGTCTTCGGCATGGCGGTGTTTCCCGGCAAGTCGCCCGAGGAGACGCAGCAGGCCCTCGAGGCCAAGGAGAAGTCGAAGGCCAGCGGGATGATGTTCGACCACCTGTTCGTCCGCCACTGGGACACGTGGGAGGACGGCACGCGCAACCACCTGTTCGCGTTCGACCTCGCCGCGCGCAAGGCCGTCGACCTGATGGCGAAGATGACCGCGGACTGCCCCACCAAGCCGTTCGGAGGCAGCGAGGACTACGGGATCTCGCCCGACGGCAGGACGCTGGTCTTCTCGGCGAAGGAGATGGGCTCGACCCCGTCCGCGGAGGCGTGGTCCACCAACTACGACCTGTTCGAGGTGCCGCTCGACGGCACGGCCGCCCCCAGGCGCATCACGACGAACCCCGCGTGGGACGCGCAGCCGCGGTTCTCGCCGGACGGGAAGGCGCTGGCGTACCTCGCGATGACCCGCCCCGGGTACGAGGCGGACCGCTTCGAGGTCGTCGTCCGGGAGCTCGCCACCGGCGCAGAGCGGAAGTTCACCGTGCGTGTGGACGACTCACCGCGCGGCGACCGCTCCCCCGGCAGCCTCGCGTGGTCCGGAAACGGCACGCTCCTCGTCACGGCGGACGACGTGGGACAGAGCTCGGTGTTCGCGGTGGACGCCGCCACCGGAAAGACGCGCGGTGTGGTCCGCGATGGCACGTGCAGCGACCCGCAGTGGGCCGCGGGCGGTCGGGTCGTGTACGCGATGAACTCGCTGCTCGGACCCACCGAGCTGTACTCGGTCGCCGCCGACGGCAAGGACGCGAGGCGCATCACGCACCTCAACGACGCCGCCGTCGCGGCCGCGCGGTTCGGCCGGCCCGAGAAGTTCTCGTTCACCGGCGCGAAGGGCGACACCGTCCACGGCTACATCGTCTACCCGGTCGACTTCGACCCGGCGCGGAAGTACCCCGTCGCGTTCCTGATCCACGGCGGCCCGCAGGGGATGTTCGGCAACGACTTCCACTACCGGTGGAACCCGCAGGCGTACGCGGGCGCCGGGTACGCCGCGGTGATGGTGGACTTCCGCGGCTCGACCGGGTACGGGCAGGCGTTCACCGACGCGATCAACGACGACTGGGGCGGCGCGCCGTTCGAGGACCTCATGAAGGGGCTCGACTTCGCGCTCGCGAACTACCCGTTCCTCGACAAGGACCGCGTCGGCGCGCTGGGTGCGTCGTACGGCGGCTACATGATCAACTGGATCGCCGGCCACACCGACCGCTTCAAGTGCCTGGTGTGCCACGACGGGAACCTCGACGAGCGGTTCGCCTATTACGACACCGAGGAGCTCTGGTTCCCGGAGTGGGAGCACCGCGGCACGCCGTGGGCCAACGCGAAGGGGTACGACAAGGTCAACCCGGTCGATTTCGTTGAGAATTGGAAGACGCCGATGCTGGTGGTGCACGGCATGAAGGACTTCCGCATCCCGTACAGCGAGGGGCTCGCGACGTTCACCGTGCTCCAGCGCAAGGGGATCCCGTCGAAGCTGCTGGTGTTCCCCGACGAGAACCACTGGGTGCTGAAGCCCGCCAACTCGATCCTGTGGCACGAGACCGTGCTCGGCTGGCTCGATCAGTGGCTGAAGAAGCCGTAAGACGGAAGAGGTCAGAGGGAAGAGGGACGACAAGGAACGCCAGAAACCGAGCGGCGAAACTGACGGGGGAGGGCGGCCTCCCCCGGTCGCGCGAGTGCAAGACGGAAGAAGGCAGACGGAAGACGAAAGACCAGGCCCGATCTTCGTCTTCCCTCTTCCTTCTACCTTCTCACCTCTACCCTCCTTACTCGAACTTGGGCGTCGGCATCCCCAGCGACTTGACGAGGAACGCGAGCCGATCGGCGGCCTCCGCGATCTGCTTCGACGTGGGCTTGCCGGCGCCGTGCCCGGCCCGGGTCTCGATGTGGATCAGTACCGGGTTGGCGCACGCCTGCGCCGCCTGGAGCGTGGCCGCGTACTTGAACGAGTGCGCCGGGAACACGCGGTCGTCGTGGTCGGCGGTCATGACGAGCGTCGGCGGGTAGCACGTCCCCGGCTTGATGTTGTGCAGCGGCGAGTACGCCCGCAGCGCCGGGAACATCTTGGGGTCGTCGGCGGTGCCGTACTCGGACGCCCACGCCCACCCGATCGTGAACTTCTGGAACCGCAGCATGTCCATCACCCCGACGGCGGGGATCGCCGCGCCGAACAGGTCGGGGCGCTGGTTGAGCACCGCGCCGATGAGGAGGCCGCCGTTGCTCCCCCCGAAGATCGCGAGGCGCTCCCGCGACGTGTACCGGTTGGCGATCAGCCACTCGGCGGCGGCGATGAAGTCGTCGAAGACGTTCTGCTTGCGCTCGAACATCCCGGCCTGGTGCCACGCCTCGCCGTACTCACTGCCGCCCCGGAGGTTCGCGAGCGCGTAGACGCCGCCCATCTCCATCCACACGAGGTTGGAGACCGAGAACGCCGGCAGCTCGGGGATGTCGAACCCGCCGTACGCGTACAGGAGCGTCGGGTTCGTACCGTCGAGCTTGGTCCCCTTGCGGTACGTGAGGAACATCGGGACGCGCGTGCCGTCCTTGCTCGTGTAGAACACCTGCGTCGTCTCGAACGCGCCGAGATCGGCCGCCACCTTGGGCTGGCGGAACACGGTGCTCGTCCTCGACGCGACGTCGAACCGGTAGATCGTTCCGGGCGCCGTGAAGCTCGCGAACGAGTAGTACGTGACCGGATCGGTGCGCTTTCCGCCGAACCCGGAGGCGGCGCCGAGCCCGGGCAGCTTGACCTCGCCGAGCGGCTTGCCGTCGTCGGCGAACAGCCGGACCGATGTCGTCGCGTCCTTCAGGTAGTCGGCGATGAACGTGTCGTGGACGCGGGACACGCGCACGAGCGCGTCCTTCGCCTCGGGGATGATCACCCGCCACGCCGCCCGTGCGGGGTTCGCGGTGTCGATCGCGATCAGCCGCCCGTTGGGCGCCCCCTCGTCGGTACGGAAGAAGAACACCGGCCCGTCGTTGTCCACGAACGAGTAGTTGGCTTCGAGCTCCGGCAGCAGCTCGACGACCTTCCCGCTCGGCTCCCGGAGGTCCTTGTAGAAGAACATGTTGCGCCGGTCGGTCCCGACCGAGACGTAGATAAGCAGATACCGGCCGTCGTCCGAGACCTCGGGCGAGAACTGCCACTCCTTGTGGTCGTCGCGCCGGTACACGATCGGGTCGGCGGACTGCGGCGTGCCGAGCTTGTGGTAGTAGAGCTTCTGGAAGTAGTTGGTCGCCTTGCGCTCGGCACCGGCCGGGGGCTGGTCGAAGCGGCCGTAGAAGAACCCCGCACCGTCGTGCGTCCAGGCGGCGTGAGTGAACTTCGCCCACTCGATCCGGTCCGCGGTGTCCTTCGCCGTCGCCACGTCGCGGACGCGCCACTCCTGCCAGTCGGAGCCCGCGGTCGAGACGCTGTAGGCGAGCAGCGTCCCGTCGTTCGAGACGGAGGTCCCCGAGAGCGCCACGGTCCCGTCGGCCGAGAGCGTGTTGGGATCGAGAAGGACGCGCGGTTGGGCGTCCGGCGAGTCGAGGACGTACAGCACGTTCTGCGCCTGCAACCCGCTGTTCCGTGTGAAGAACGTCCTCCCGCCGTCGACGAACGGCACGGTGAAGCGCTCGTAGTCCCACAGGCCCGTCAGGCGCTTGTTGATCGGCGCGCGGGCGGGGATCGTCGCCATGTACGACTCGGTGAGCGCCGACTCCGCCTGGACCCAGGCCCGGGTCTCGGCCGAGTCGAGATCTTCCATCCAACGGTACGGATCGGCGACCTTGACGCCGTGGTAGTCGTCGACGACGTCGCCCTTGCGGGCGGCGGGGTACGCGATCCGGGGCGTGGTCTGAGGCCTCTGGGCCCCCGCGGGACCAGCGAGGAGCAGCACCGACACGGCCGCGGCGGAGATGGTGGTGCGGGTGACTTTCATGCGCTTCCTCCCTCGGCCCGCGGGGGTCGGCGGGCGCACGCCGCCATGATAGCCACGAAACGGGCCAACGGAAGGGCCTCGCGCGGGCGCCGCCGCCACCTCCGAATGTGCCTGCGCGGCTTGACAGATCCAGGCCACCGGGGTAGCATTTTCGTCCCCTTGCGAGTAGGGGTATGCCTCGCGTGGGTTTCGACGGTCGAGTGGGGAGCCGATGATGAAGACGTATGTTCCGAAGCAGGGTGAGATCAGCCACGACTGGTACGTGATCGACGCGGCCGACGTCGTGCTTGGGCGCCTGTCCACGAAGGTGGCGACGCTCCTGCGCGGCAAGCACAAGGCGAGCTTCACGCCGGGCCTCGACGTCGGCGACTTCGTGATCGTGGTCAACGCCGGCAGGATCAAGCTGACCGGCAACAAGTGGGACGACAAGCGCTACTACCGCCACTCCGGCGACCCCGGCCATCTGCACCAGCAGACCGCCCGCGAGCTGCGCGACAAGTCGCCGGAGCGCATCGTGCGCTTCGCGGTGTGGGGAATGCTCCCGAAGAACCGGCTCGGCCGCCAGCTCCTGAGAAAGCTGAAGGTGTACGCCGGCGCCGAGCACCCCCACCAGGCGCAGCAGCCTCAGGTCGTGAAGGCGGAAGGGTAAGGAGAGCAGCCGTGGCGAGCATCCAGTACTACGGAACGGGACGGCGGAAGAGCTCGGTGGCGCGCGTCTACCTGCGGCCGGGCACGGGCGTCATCAAGGTGAACGACAGGGACTTCGAGAGCTACTTCCCCAACCGGGTGCTCAAGATGGTCATCCGGCAGCCGCTCGCGATCACCGAGACCTCCGACAAGTTCGACATCGTGATCAACGTCGCGGGCGGCGGCATGACCGGGCAGGCCGGTGCGATCCGGCACGGGCTCTCGCGCGCCCTCATCGAGTTCAACCCCGAGCTCCGGCCCAAGCTGAAGAGCGCGGGGTTCCTCACGCGCGACGCGCGCGAGGTCGAGCGCAAGAAGTACGGCCAGCCCAAGGCCCGTCGCCGGTTCCAGTTCTCGAAGCGCTAGGAAAGCCAGAACGCGAGGCTGAAAGGAGACACTCTTGGCTTCCATCTCAATGAAAGAGCTGCTCGAGGCTGGCGTCCACTTCGGTCACCAGACCCGGCGCTGGAACCCGAAGATGCGCCCTTACATCTTCGGCAAGCGCAACGGGATCTACATCGTTGACCTCCAGAGGACGCTGCAGCTCTTCGAAGAAGCCTCCAACTTCGTCCGCGACCTCGTCGCGTCGGGCGGCACCGTGCTGTTCGTCGGCACCAAGCGCCAGGCCCAGGACGTGGTCAAGGAAGAGGCTACCCGCAGCGGGATGTTCTACGTCGCCAACCGCTGGCTGGGCGGCACGCTGACGAACTTCGTGACGCTGCGCCGCTCGGTCGAGCGCTACAAGGACATCGAGCGCCAGCTCGCGAACTCGGACGCCCAGATCACCAAGAAGGAGCGCGTCCGCCTCGAGCGGGAGCGCGTCAAGATGGAGAAGAACCTCGGCGGCATCCGCGACATGGAATCGCTGCCGG